>JACVCT010000031.1 GCA_016741895.1 Gemmatimonadaceae bacterium
GTGCATGTCCTTCCACGTGCGCCGCGGCGCCGCCATCACTGGCACGGTTTCCCTCGGGATCTCGTGCGGCACACGCGGCTTGAGATCCACCGGCGCCCCCAACGGCCGGGACGCCGCGCGGAATCGATCCGCAGCGAGCGTGGAGGGCCGGCGTTTCGGGGGCGTGGAGGACATGGCTGCATGCTATTTCCCTGACGACGGAACGGAAATAGCGACACCGGCATCAGTGTCACAGCCCCGGCATGTTTTTTCGGTCGCGCCCCAACTGTGGGCCGTTACAGCTGGGGCGCGATTGGGGTCGCCGCCCGAATCTTTCGGTCAGGCCGCGCGGGCCTGCAGTGTATGCCGCAGGCGATCCGCCACCGCCCGGCGCTGGGCCGGCGTGCCCACGCGCAGGGCGTCCACCCCGGCCAGCAGGAGGTGCATGCGCGGGTCCTTGCTCGCCACCTTGGTCAGGCCGCTGAACAGGGGGGCCAGTGTTTCGCCGCGCACTTCACCGCCCTCGGCGGCCCACACCAGCGTCCGCTGATCAGGCGCCGGACTGATCGCCGCGGCCAGCTCGGGATGCGCGAAGGCCGTCGGATGACCCGTGCGCTCGGGGCCATGCACCGCCGGAAACGCGAAGCGCACCCCGTGCTCGAGAAACTCCATGAGCGCGTCCAGGCGCACGGTACGGCTGCCCGGACCGCAAATCCCGGCAAGCTGCAGCCGAGCCACGCTGCGGTGCACGGCGCTGGTGCTGGTGGCGAGCGCATTGGCGAGGGGCTCGTAGCGGTCTTCGGGCACCAGCACGAGACGGAGCGCCACTGCGATGTCGAATGGACGGAGCGACGGTTGAGACGGCACGGGGAAGCCTTGGTGGGGAGGGAGGCCGACGGGGATGATCCCAAAGTATGGAAGAACCCTACTGACACGACTCGACACTCTTTGCCATCTCGTCCCGCATTCCTAGCGCTTCACATATTCATTCTGTCCCCTGCCGTACGGTTCGGAACCCCTGACCACCGCACAGCTAAGGAGTTCTTAATTGTGGTAAACTGTTGGCAGCAAGTGGCTTGCGCAGCAGCCGCCGTCACTGGCGACGCACCACGCCGTCTGTCAGCTTTGCAGGATGACCGAACCCGTCGCTTTTCATGCCACGCCACGCTTCCCGCGCGGCTTTCGTTGTGCCAGCCGGAACGTGGGTCTCAAGCCCAGCGCGCGCGACCTGACGCTCTTTGCCAGCGACCGTGATGCCGCGGCGGCTGCCGTGTTTACCCGCAATCATTTTCCAGGTGCGCCGGTCATTCTTGGCCGCGAGACGCTGCGCGCCGGCGTGCTGCGCGCGGTGATTGCGAACAGCAAGGTGAGCAACGTGGCCACGGGTCAGGCCGGCGTGGACAACGCGCGGCGTATGGCTCGCGCGGCGGCGCTGGAGCTTGGCACGACTGCCGACAAGGTGCTGGTGTCCTCGACGGGTGTCATCGGCGTCCCGCTGCCCATCGAGAAGATCGAGCGTGGTGTGGTAGGCATGACGGCCGAGCTGCAGGATGACCCGATGGTCGGCGCCGAAGGCATCATGACCACCGACTCGCACCCCAAGGCCCTGTCGGCATCGGTTGGCGAGGCGACCATCACCTGGGTGGCGAAGGGCTCGGGCATGATCGAGCCGAACATGGCCACCATGCTGTCGTACATCTTCACCGACGCCGCGCTCGATGCCGCGACGCTCGATCGTCTGCTGCGTGAAGCGGTGAGCGGCACGTTCAACATGCTGTCGGTGGACACGGACACGAGTACCTCCGACACCTGCGCCATACTGGCCAACGGCGCGGCCGGCCCTGTGGACGAGGCGGAGTTTCTGCGGGTGCTGCGCGCGGGCTGCACGCGCATGACGGAAGTTCTGGCGCGCGACGGCGAGGGCGCGGAGCATCTGCTGCGCGTGAGCGTGCGGGGCGCACTCACTGCGCTCGAAGCGCGCGTGGTGGCCAAGTCGATCGTGAACTCGCCGCTGGTGAAGACGATGGTGCATGGCGCCGACCCCAACGTGGGCCGACTGCTGATGGCCGTGGGGAAGTGCTTCACCTGCACCATCGTGCCCGCGTCCACCGACGCATGGATCAACGGCTTTCAGGTGGTGGGCCGCGGTGAGCGTCTGGCCTTCGACGATGCCGTGGTGCGCGAGACGCTCTCCCGCGAAGTGGTGGACATCGAGGTCTCACTCGGCGTGGGTGACGGCTCGGCCACGGCCTATGGCTGTGATCTCACCAAGGGCTACGTGGACGAAAACGCGGCGTACTACAGCTCCTGATTCGCTGGCTCTCGTGTCGTTGGCAGGATCGTCAACAGCTCACGCAGAGGCGCAGAGGGCGCAGAGCTCGCAGAGAGAAGCAGTCGCTGCCGAACTGCCTTGTCGCGGATTTCGCGGATGTGGCGGAAACAGCACGGATTGAACAGCAGTCCACAGACGACTGAACGTTCAGCCCCCCTCTGCGCACTCTGCGCTCTCCGTAACTCTGCGTGAGCTGTTTACAATCTCAGCCCACGCACCGGAACCCGGCCACGCCGGGCCGTTGATCCGTGCTGTTTCCGCTCGTTGTCCGTGGAATCCGTGGTAATCAGTTACGGCCTGGGCGCCCGCCAATGACGCGTGGCCTGCTCGTAGTCGTAGCCCAACTGGATGAGACGGTACTCACTCCACGCACGCCCCATGAACGTCATGCCGGCCGGGAGCCGGCCACCACGCGTGTAGCCCATGGGTACGGTGATGGCGGGGAAACCCGTCATGGGCGAGAAGAGCTGACTGTTGTCGCCGTGCGGCGTGTTGAGATCGCCGATGAGACGGGGCGGATTGCTCCACGTGGGATACACCACAGCGTCGAGCTGCAACGCATCGAGCGTGGCCGTGAACGCCGAGCGCAGCGCCGCTCGCACCTGCTCCCGACTCTGGCAGCCTGGCGCGTCCTCCGGCATCTGCGTGGCCTGCGCCGCGTCACGAAGACGCGGCTCGACGGTGGGATGATAGCGACGGCTGCGGATGATGTCGTCCAGTGTCTTGACGGGCGCATTGGGTGCACGCGCGGCGAGATAGCGTTCGAGATCGGCCTTGAAGCGGTTGCAGCCGCCCTGCTGCCGGCGCAGGATGCTGTCGAGCGAATCCACGAGCACCGTGTCCACCACCACCGCACCGGCCGCCCGCAGGTCGGCCACGGCCCGCTCGAACACCGTGCGCACTTCGGCGTCCAGCGTGGGGCGCTCGTAGGCCTGACGCAGCACGCCAATGCGTGCGCCGCGCAGCGCCCCGCGTGACAGCGCCGGGAGGTACGACGCCGGCCGGCGGCTGTCGGCTTGCGCGGTGACCGTGTCGGCGGGGTCGCTGTGCGAAATGACGTCGAACCCGCGCACGGCATCGGCCATGCTGCGCGCCATGGGGCCGGCAATGTCTGCGCCCTCATTGAGCGGAATCACGCCCGCGCGCGACGTGAGCCCCATGGTGGAACGAATGCCCACCAGTGCCTGATGGGCCGACGGCCCGCGAATACTGTTGCCGGTATCGGTCCCGAGGCCGAGCGTGCCGAAGCCCATGGCCACGGCCGCCGCCGTGCCGCCACTGGAGCCGGCCGTGACCCGATCGAGCGCGTAGGGATTGCGCGTGTAGCCCGGCAGAATGGAGCTCAGCGTTTCGTACGGTGTGAACGCCCACTCGGCGAGATTGCTCTTGGCCAGCACAATGGCGCCCGCGGCTCTCACCTGCGCCACCATGGTGGCGTCCTGCAGTGGCTTCCAGCCCTCGAGCGCGAGTGATCCGCCAGTGGTCTGCAGGCCGCGCGTTTCGAAGTTGTCCTTTACGATGAGCGGCACACAGTGCAACGGGCCGCGTTGAGCCCGCGCGGCCTGGGCGCGATCGAGCGAGTCCGCCGTGGCGAGGGCCTCGGGATTCAGCACCACGATGCTGTTGACGGCCGGCCCCTGCTTGTCGAGCGAATCGATGCGCGCGAGGTAGCGCTGCACGAGCTGCCGGCACGTGAGTCGCCCGGCAGCGAGCGCCCCCTGCACGGTGGCAATCGACGCCGTATCGACGGGAAAGGCGCTGACCGGCGCGCGCTGCGCCTCGAGGGGCCCGGCAACGGCCACGACAAGAAACACGGACAGACAACGGAGATGAGAGCGCATGCCTCAAACATGGCACACGCTCCACAACCTGCCAGTGGCGCTGGTGACCGGACGGCCTAGCGCTGCTCCATCCAGGGCCGCTTGGTCCAGACGAGAATGGTCCCGCAGCCCGTGTGGGCGCTCAAGTCAAACACGGGCGGGATGCCGACGGGATTGTTGTACACCTCGACGGCAGCAATGGTGGACGGCGGCACCATGGCATCGAGTTCCTCGATGGAACCGGCACCGAATGCATCCCGCGAGTTCGAACCCGTCCTGAAGTACATGCCGTCCACAAAAAAGTTGGGCGAGCAGCGTGATCGATCGAACCCCCGCAGCATGGGGACGCGCGCACGGCCGACGCCTTCGAAGAACACCCCGCGCATACCGGCCAGAATATCCGACAGCGACTGTGCCCGCACCGATGTGGCGTCATCCACCTTGAAGAAGGCGCCCATGCCAACCCGTCGGCGGCTTTCGAAGCCCTCGTAGGCGCCCATGAGGCCCGACGTGGCCGTGCCCGATGCGGTGACATCGGCCGTCACGTTCACGCCGCGCAATGCCTGCACCGGTTTCTCACCCGTCACGCTGTCACGAGACGGAGGCAGAAGCGCCACGCGCGCGACGCCCAGGCCGCCAAGAGTCAAGGCACTCTGGCCAACCGTATCGCGACCTGCCAGCGCCGTGAGTTGCACCCGGGGCGTGCTGGGCACCCCGCACAAGAGGAAGGTGCCGTTGGAATCAGGCGTGAGCTCCACCAGACGCGGCACGCGATTGAAGGCCCTGTTCTCGATGACCATGTCGGTCCATTCGGCACGGACGCTGAGTGATCCACTCCCGCTCGCAGAAGCCGGCGCGCGTCGTGACACCGTGCCGATGACGAGGCCCGCCCCTTCCGGTGCCTCGCTGCCGCACACCAGTCGATGCAGACCACGCACCGCGGGCACCGTGTAGGCCACGCGGGTGTCCCAGCTGCCCACGGTAACCGGCGCCGGCGGCAGCGTGAGATCAAGGGAGTCGAGCATCGGGTGCAGCAATGCCAGGCGGTAGCTGCCCGCCGGTACGCTGTCAAAAACGAACTGCCCGGTACTGTCCACATTGGCGTAGCGATTGCCGGGCATGAGCACCATGGCGCCGCCGGCAAGCGCGCGACCTCCATGCAGCGAATCCACCACCGTCCCCATCAATCGCGCCGGGGCACTGGCCTGAGCCTGCGCCCGAGCCGGTGCAATCCCGGCGCCGATGCTGAGCCCGGCCAGCAGACCCATCGCCACAAGGCGCCTGGGCATTGAGGCGGCGCGTGCATTGAAGCGGCTGGTCACTTGCGGCATTGCGTTCTCCGGGGCGGGGGCTGGCGAGGGATACCCCAGAGGGTGGCACAGGTTCACCCCCTGCCACCCCTGCACCACCCGTTCACCCTCGCCCCAGCGTCACGCTGCGTTCGCCACCCGCCCGCGCACCAGCGGTATGACCGTCTCGGCAAAGCGCTCCATCTCCTCGAGCTGGGGACTGCACTGCAGCAGCAGCAGATCCACCCCGGCATGTTCGTACGCGCGGATGCGCTCGGCCACCTGCTCCGCCGTGCCCACGAGGTTGGCGCGCAGCCCGCGGTTGGACACCGAGTAGTCCTGCAACGACACCTGCTGATCGAGCTGGGTGTTGGCGATCCAGTCCTGGTAGTTGCCAAAGCCGGGCGAGCCGGGCTGCACGTTGGTGATGCGCGTGAGCTCTCGCTGCGCCTCGGCCTCACTGTCACGCACGATGACATACGCGGCCATGCCGCAGCGCATGGGCGCGAGCCCTGCGCGGGCGCGGCGCTCCTGCATGTCGGCCACCTTGGGTGCAATGCGCTCAGGCGGGTCGCCGTGCATGACATAGGCGTCGCACTTGTTCGAGATCAGCGTGCGCGCCGCCTCCGATTCGCCGCCGGCATAGAGCACCGGATGCGGACGCGCGAAGCTCGACACCGGCTTGGGCTCGACCACGAGGTCTTCCACCTGGTAGTAGCGCCCGCGATAGGTGGTGGAACGCTGCGACCACGCACCGCGCAACACCTCGAGCCACTCGGAGGTGCGGGCATAGCGATCATCGTGCTCATCGAACTGCGAGCCGTAGCGCCGCGCTTCATCCTTCCACCAGCTCGACACCACGTTGAGCGACAGCCGGCCGTTGCTGATGCGGTCGATGTTGGCCGCCTGCTTGGCGAGCGTGGCCGGATGATGAAACGTGGGACGCACCGCCACCATGAGCTCGAGGCGATGCGTGACCGCGGCCAGCGCGGCCGCGGTGCTCCAGGCGTCGAGCGCCGGCGCCTCGATACCCTTGATGTCGTTGAGAAAGAGCTCGGCAATCAGCGTGAGATCGAAGCCGATCTCCTCGCTCCGGCGCGCGAGACGCTGCACGTAGGGCCAGCTCGCGTCCATGCCCTCGTCGGGCACATTGCGCAGCCAGCCGCCGAACACCGGCAACCAGTAGCCGAAGCGCATCAGACCGCCACTCCGCTGAGACCCGCCCGTACTTCGAGATAGTCCACCAGCTTCGCGAACGGGTCGAAGCCCACCACGTTCACCGCGTCCGCCACGAAGTTCGACAGCGCGTTCACGTCGTAGAAGTAGTGCTGACCATCGCGATCATCGACGAGATACTCGATGCCCCCCACGTCGATGCCGGCGGCCTGCGAGATGCGCTCCACCTGCGCAATGATGTGCGCCGGCGGATCGGCGCGTTCCACGCGCATGCCGGTCTTGGGCGCATCCACGGCGCAGGCGCCGCGCACCAGTTCCACACCATTTGTTGTCTGGCACGCGTCAGCCGGGCAGAGATCAAACGAGCCCAGGGCGGGATAGACGTTGATGGCGTAGAGGTAGCGGCCGTTGAGCGTTTCCACGCGCGTGATGTGGCCACCGCGCAGCGGCGCGGCCTCCTGCACGAGCGCGGTGCCATCCACGCCAAGGTCCACCGTGCCGGCGGACACCGCCGCCTGCAGCGCCTCGGGCGAGTCGTACTTCACAATGCCGGCGCCGCTGCCGCCCACATTGGCCTTCACCAGCACGGGGTAGCGCAGGCCTTCGGCGGCAGTCACCGCCTGCGCCGGATTGTTGATGACGCGGCTCTTCGGAAACGGCAGGTCGAGTGAACGCAGCAAGTCGAGCTGCGTGGCCTTGGACAGTTCGTTGCTGTAGGCCTGCACGCCGTTCACCACCGGCACGCCGAGCGACTCGAGGTGGCGCAGGTAGTGCAGCGTGTGAAACGTGGTCTGCGCATGCCCACGCAGATAGGCCGACGGGCTCGCGCGGTTGAACACGAGCGAGTAGGGCACCTCGGTTTCACTCGGGTCGAAGACATGCGACGCGGCATCCAGTCGCACATACGGCAGCCCGCGTGCCTCGAGTTCGGCGAACAGGGGCCGGAACCAGTCGGGGTGCTCGTGATACACGGCAATGGGGCGCAAATCGGACATGGGAGCTCCTCGCGGAGGTGACGCCGTCCCACAACGACAAAGCCCGGGCAGCTGGGCCGCCCGGGCATCGCGTTTTAGCTCGTTGTTTTACGTGGCGGCAATAGGCGGCAAAAGACCACGGATCGGTTGTCCATTCAAATCAATGGCCTGACATGCATTTTGTCAAGCACTGAGACTCTTTGCACACGCCTACATGACCCGCCGGTTCAGGCCACACGGCGACGGCGGGCGTCCAGCGACAGCGCGTCGGGTCCACGGGCGTCCCGGTCCCGGGTGCGGAAGGCCTGCACCAGGGCCGACAGTTGCGTCGCCTGGCCCTGCAGCTCTTCGGCCGAGGCCGCGGACTCCTCGCTGGCTGCCGCGACCTGCCGTGTGACCTCGTTCATGGCGTCCACCCCCTGCTGTACCTCGCGGACATCCGCCACCTGACGGGTGGAGTCCGCCGACAGCGCGTCGAGGGAGCCGCGCATCTGCAGCACGTCGTCGCGCACCGCCGTGAGCGCGTCACGCAGCTGCTGTTCGCGCGACACACCGGCGTCGACGTTGCGGATTTCCTCTTCGATGAGCGTACCGGTCTGCCGTGCGGCCTCGGCGGCGCGCAGCGCGAGGGCGCGCACCTCCTCGGCCACGACGGCAAAGCCTCGGCCGGCATCACCGGCGCACGCCGCCTCCACTGCGGCGTTGAGCGCGAGCAGGTTCGTCTGAAAAGCGATCTCGTCGATGGTCTTTACGATGCGCTGCGATGCGTCGGCCGACTGCTTGATGCGCGCCATGTCCTGACGCAGGGCGTCCATGGCATGATGGCCGGCAGTGGCCCGATCGGCCGCCGTGGCCGCGCGCTCACGCAGGCCGTCGGTTTCCTGTGCCGCATTGGCCACACGCGCGGTGAGATCGCGCAACGCCGCGCCAATGGCATGTGCCTGCGCCGCCTGCGTGGAGGCGCCATGAGCCAGCGAGGCACTGCCTTCGGTGAGCTGCCGCGCGGCGTGATCGACATGCTCGGCCGCCGTGCGCACCTGACCGATGGTAAGCGCGAGTTCCTGCACGGCACTGCCAAAGGCCTGCTGCATGCGCGCATACTCGCCGGCATAGTGGCCCGCCATGCGCGCCTCGAGATCGCGCGTGGCCACCGCCTCGAGTGCGGTACAGGCTGCGTCCAGCGGCGCGCGCACGGCCTGCAGCACGCCGTCCACACCGCAGAGCACATCGGCGTACATGCCCTGCACACCACGGTGATTGACCTGTACACGCAGATCGCCGTCGCGCGCGGCCTCGGCCACCCGCGAGATTTCTGCCACCGTGGACCCGATGGCCTGCTGCGCGGATGCGCAGGCTTCGAGTGAATGGCGACAGGCCAGCGCCATGCTGTCCACAGCCTGCGCCACCGCGCCCAGTTCATCGGGTACCGTGTCGCGCAGCGCAAAATGCGTGGACGCGGAAACCTCCACTCGCTCACCGCGCGCGAGTGCCGTCAGCGCGGCCTGCACGGGCGCTACGCCGTCTGCCTGCAGGGCCGCCACGTGCTGCGCGACGCGACGCAGTCGCTGTTCGAGATGCACGGCCACCTGATAGGCGACCGCGAGCACCGCCACGAAGAAGACGATGGTGACTGCGAGCACCGGTCTCATGCCGGGGCGCGCGAGGAAGGCGGCGGGCGTTTCCAGCGCGCGGGCGCCGAGCGCCCAACAGGCGATTGCGGCCACGGCGAAGATGCCGCTGGCACCGAGTACAGCCACAGCGCGCAGCTGCGCGCGAAGCGTCCGAATTTCCAGAAGGGACACGGAGGGCAAGGCGGGAGTTCCAGCCGGCCTGGGCCCTCGCCCCTGCCGGGAGCGCAGCGCTGGGGCTGCGCTCCGACAAGGGGGTATCGGACGATGATTCAGGTCACTTGAATCGCCAGTCCGAACTGTGTGTCAGGGCGTGGAGCGGGTGCCGGTCGTGGTCGCCGTGGGCCAGACGTTATCTGCCGGGTTCCGGTCGGGGAATCGACGCTGCGGGTCGAGCTGCACCTTCTCGATGGCGCGGCCGCCGAACACGAGGTTCACCGTGTGCTGACGGCGGCCGTCGAACCACACGTCCACCGGCACCGTCACGCGCGCCGTGCTGTCGTTGAGCATGACGGCATTGCGCATGGGGCGAATGGCGGGCCCCGTCTTCGCGAAGGTCACGTCGAGCACGATGGGGGCGGGCATGTTGCCGTCCTGCGCCACCGTAACCGCCGTGTTGAGGCCCTGCCGCTTCACACTCGCGAGCCGGTGATCGACGGCATCGGTGGTGAAGAGCCAGCTATACCAGAACCAGTCGAGATTCTGCCCCAGCGCCTTGTTCATGAAGAACATCCAGTCCCAGGGCGAGGGATGCTTGAAGATCCAGGCCTGTGCCCACTCGCGATGCGCGCGCTGCACTGCCGAATCCCCCACGATGCCGCCGAGCATGGACAGCATGAGCGGCGTCTTCGTGTAGGTGGTGAAGCCGTAGAATCCGGGACCGCCGTAGTTGGCGTTCCACATCATCGGCGCTTCGGCTTCATTGCCACTGGTACGCCCATAGCTCTGCCCCAGACCATCGAGCACCGGTGGCTTGCCCTCGGCATCGGCGTCGGAGAGGATGTTCATGTACTGATTGAAGCCCTCGTCCATCCAGCCGTACCAGGTTTCGTTGTTGCCCACCACCATGGGCCACCACATGTGCGCCGTCTCGTGATCGGCGGCGCCCACGTTGGAGTTGATGACCATGGGATACTCCATGCCGGCACTCGGCCCGTCCTGCAACGTGAGTTGCGGGAACTGATACGGGAACCAGAGCTTCGAGTAGAACTCGAGGGCATGACGCGTCACCTGGCCCGCACGCGCGTACAGATTGGCGCGTCCCGGCAGATACACCATATGAATCGGCACGGCACCCTTGCCGGGAATGGTGGCGCGCGTAGCCTGCCACACGTACTTCTTCGCAGTGGCCCAGGCGAAGTCGTTCACCGAGTCGGCATGGAAGCGCCACACCAGTCGGCCCGTGTTGCTGGTAGCTGTGGCCTGGCCCGGTCCCACTTCACTCGGACCGACAATGGTGGTGATGTCGTCGCTGCGCAGCACGGTGGCGAGACGCTCCCGCGCGCTGGGCGTGAGCACCTGCTCGGGATTCTGCAGCAGACCGGTCCCACTCACGATCCAGCCGTGCGGCACATCGATGCGCACATCCCAGGTGCCGAAGTTGTTGTAGAACTCCGAGGGCCCGAGATAGAGTTCGCTGTCCCATCCGCGCAGATCGTCGTACTTGGCAATGCGCGGGTACCATTGTGTAGGCTGATACAGCGTGTCGGCCCAGCGCTGCGTCATGCGATGCCCCGTGCCGGGGCCACCGGGCAGCTTGTGCGACCAGTCCACTTCCAGCACGGCCTTCGCGCCCGCCTTGATGGGCGTGGCCAGACGAATGCGTGCGTTGGTGGAGCGACCGTTCAGCAGCGTATTGGCCGCAGCCGCGTTGGCCGCAGCCGCCTGCTGCACCTGAATGGCCCGTGCGCCTTCCGCCCCACCGCCTGCCGGTGCAGCGTTGGAGCTGATGTCCACCGGCTGGCCATTGATGCGCATGCGCGAGAGCACCATGCCTTCGGTGACTTCAGCCGGTACCCACGGCGCTGCGTGCGGTGCGTTGCCCAGGAAGTGATTGGGATCGAGACGCAGTCCGATGACAGGCAGCGAATCCGGACTGTTGTTGTGAATCGTGATGCGCGCCTTGCCCGTGAGCCGCGACGAGGTCGGGTCGAGCGAGACATCGATGTCGTAGTCCGTGCGCAACTGCCAGTAGTTGCGCCCGGGACGTCCGGTGCTGTCGCGCGTGCCCGCTTCAAGGGCGCGCCGAATGGCGTTGGTGATGGGGATGTCGCGACGGACTGCGCGCGGCGGGACACTCTGGGCAATCGCGTGACTGGCGCACAGCAGCGTGGCAGCCGCGGCCGGACACAGCGCCCGCAGAAGGGACTGGCTCATGGATGTGGGGGTTGAGGCTCTTCAACGCTACACAGAATGGCGCGACATGGACAGCGGCCCCTTCGCACCATAGGCTTGCCGCATGTCGATGCTGCGTCTGGCTCTTGCCACCCTGCCCTATCCGGATTCGCCACACGATGCGCTGCACCGTGCACGCGGAGCGCTGAAGGACGCCGGCCGCGCCGGGGCGCAGCTGGTGGTCTTCCCCGAATGTTATGTGCCGGGCTATCGGCGTCCGGGGCGGCATGACGCCCCGCCCGACGCCACCTGGCTCGAGACCGCGTGGCGAGAGCTCGCCCGCGACGCAGCGACTTATTGCGTGGCAGCGGTGGTGGCGACAGAACGGATGTCGTCAAACGGCCGTCCCGTTCCCGCGGCCGTGGTCATCGATGCCAACGGCGTCATACTGGGCGTGCAGGACAAGGTGCAGATCCCGCCCGAGGAAGAGGCCGTGTACGAGGGCGGGAGCGGACGTCGGGTGTTCACGCTGGGCGGCGTGACGCTGGGCGTGGTCATCTGCCACGAAGGCTGGCGCTACCCCGAGACCGTGCGCTGGGCTGCGCGCGCCGGCGCACAGTTGGTGGTGCATCCGCTTTACAGCTGGGCCGAACCCGGCAGTCACGTGCCGCGCGAGTTTGGCGAACCAGCCAATTCATTTCACGAAAAGGCCGCGATGTGCCGCGCCGCCGAGAACACGGTGTGGTTTGCCACGGTGAACTACGCGGAACCCAACGCCCCCACCACCTCGGCCATCATCGACCCGGAAGGCGTGGTGACGGCATGGCAGCCCTATGGCCAGGCGGGCCTGCTTCTGGGGGACCTGGATGTGGCCCGCGGCACGGGCTTCCTCGCCAAACGTCTGCGCGCCGTGCTGGACGCCTGAGCGGCCATGCCGTCAGGACGTCAGAACGTCAGAACGTCAGGCCACGTGTTGCGTCGGGGTAACGGCGCGGGCCAGACCGTCGGCCGTGATGCCACCATGCGAGGCATGCCAGAGCACCTGGCCACGCTGCACAACGATGGCCTGCGGCGACTCGTGTCGCACGCGCAGCCGGTCTTCGAGGGCGTCGGACAGCGCGCGCTCCTGCTGCACCACCACCAACCGCGTGGGCACCTGTGGATGCGCCTGCACGAAGGCATCGTAGCGTCGCTTGACCGACTGCGAGACGCCGCAGGTGGCGGAGTGCTTGAAGATCACCAGCGGCTGCTCCGCAGACACCAGCGCCTCGAGTTCGGGGTCGTGACCGGCAGGTGACGCGACCGGAGCCGTCGATGCGCGCGCGGCGGCTGCCGCCCCCGGTGCTACCGCGTCCAGTTCACCACGCAGCACGGCGTCGAGCTGCGCGGCATAGGTGCCGTAGGCCTGGGCTCCCGACTGCCGCGCAACCAGCGCGCCGCGGTGAAACACGAGCACCGTGGGCAGCGCGCGCACGTCGTAGCGCGTGACCGTCTCGAGATTGTGGTCGGCATCGAGGGTCAACACCCGTGCGCGCCCGTGGTAGCTTTCAGCCAGACGTGCGAGCACCGGCTTCAGGGTGACGCAGGGGGCACACCAGGCGGCCCAGACATCCACGAGCACGGGCAGCGGCGACTCCAGCACCTCGGTGCTGAAGCTGGCGTCCGTGACCTCGGCAAGGAAATCGACATCGCTCATGACTGAGAAGATAACCGATCGTGCCACTCTGGAAGCCATGGCGGCCCAACTCGAGGCCTCCGAGGACTACCGGGTGCTGCGGCGCTTCGTACCCCGGCCCGCCTACGAGCAGCCCTCGCCGGCCAAGGTGCATCGCGGACTGATCGTCGATGTCGAAAGCACGGGCCTGGATACGGCCAACGACGCCATCATCGAACTGGGACTGGTGGCCTTCGAGTTTGACACACACGGGCGCGTGTATGCCGTGGACGAGGCCCGCAGCTGGTTCGAGGACCCGGGGCGCCCCATTCCGCCCGAGTGCGTGGAGCTAACGGGCATCACCGATGACATGGTGCGCGGGCAGCGCATCGACGATGCCGCGGTGGAACGCGAGATCGCCCGCGCAGTGCTGGTGATTGCGCACAATGCCGGCTTCGATCGGCGCATGCTTGAGCGTCGCTTCCCCGGCTTTGCCGACAAGTACTGGGGCTGCAGCATGCAGGAAGTCCCCTGGCCGCGCTTCGGATGCCGCGGATCGAAGCTCGAGTACCTGCTCTTCCGCGCCTGCGGGGAGTTTCACACCGGGCATCGCGCCGGCGACGACTGTCTGGCCACCCTGCATGTGCTGGCCGTGCCGCGTGACGGCGATGTGTCGCCACTGCAGTTGCTGCTCGAGCAGGCGCGGCGCGTGACGCACCGGCTCTGGGCCATAGGCACCCCCATTGAACTCAAGGACGTGCTCAAGAGCCGTGGCTACCGCTGGTATCCGGGCGGTTCACGCACGCCCAAGAGTTGGTACCGCGACTGCAGCGCGCAGGAATTGGAGGTCGAGCAGACCTGGCTGCGCGAGCACGCCTACGACGGACGGCCCAATCCGCCGTGGCGTGTCGATCGCTACACCGGCAAGGAACGTTACAGCGAGCGCATGGGGGCGTAAGGAGGCGCCGTTCGTCACAGGCGACTGGCCGTTCACCACGGCCGACTCGCGCCGCCCCCCGGCCGCGAGCTATGCTTGGGCCATGACCCCTTCCATTCGCCGCGTCCTCATTGCGGACGACGAACCGCTGGCGCGTGAGCGGCTGGCGGACCTGCTGCGCGCACAGGCACCGGAGGCCACCGTGCGCGAGGTGGGCAATGGCCAGGCGGTGCTCGATCTGGTCGGCAGCTGGGCCCCCGACCTGTTGCTGCTGGACATTCAGATGCCGGGCCAGAGTGGTCTCGAGGTCGTGGCGGCGCTTGACCCGGCGCAGCTTCCGCTGGTGGTCTTCATCACCGCGCATGACGAGCATGCCGTGCAGGCCTTCGAGCTCTCTGCGGTGGACTACCTGCTCAAGCCCTTCGACGACGCGCGCTTTGCCGCGATGTGGCGACGGGTGGAGGAACGACGTACTGCGGGTCTGGTCGTCGCGCAGGCTCGGCTGCTGGCGGCGCTGGCCGGTGCACCGGATGCGGCCCCCCGCGCTCCGACCCCGGCGGTCCCCCGCTACATCGATCGCATCGTCATCAAGCAGGATCAGCGCACGCGCGTGGTCATGTTGCAGGATGTGCAGTGGATGGAGTCGGACGGCAACTACGTGCGCCTGCACGCCGGCCGTGACGTGCATCTGGTGCGCGAGACCCTGAGCAGCCTCGAATCGCGGCTCGACCCGCGTCGCTTTCTGCGCATTCACCGCCGCACCATCGTGGACATGCGCGCCATGAAAGAGATGCAGCCCTGGTTTGGCGGTGACCTGGTGATGATTCTCCGGGACGGAACCAAGCTGCGTGTGGGTCGCAGCCTGCGCGCGACCGTGACCCGCCGCATCGCCGGCGAACTGTAGTGTCGAGGGCCCACCACCTGCCGTCTGGCTCGCGGTCATGAACGAGTGGGCGCTGCGTCGCCGCCTCTTGCTGTTCTGGCTGGTGCCGGCCGCCATGGGCACGCTGGGTTTTCAGCTCGTCCCCTCGCGCCTCAATCCCGATCTCACACTGGTGGCCCTGATTGCCGTGCAACTGGCGATCTGGGGGGCCTGGGCGCTGTGGACCACACTCACCTGGGTGCTCGGTGACGCCTTGGCGCAGCGCCGCGCGTCACCCTGGACACAGGGCACGGCCTACGTGTTCTTCGGCGCAGTGGTCATTCTCTGCCAGATCCTCATACAGGCGCGGCTGGGTGTGGCCTTCGGCATCGCGGAAGCGCGCGGTCTTGAAAGCACGCTGGTCATCGGCCTGCGGCAATACGGCGACTTCTCTGTGGTGGTGTACTCGGCCATCGTGGTTTCGCAGCTGGCCCTGCGCTGGTACACCTCGTGGCAGCAGGAGCGTGTGCAGGCTGCGCGTGCTGCGGAGGCGCTGGCCTCGGCGCGATTGCGCGCCCTGCAAGGACAGCTGCAGCCGCATTTCCTGTTCAACACGCTCAACTCCATCGTGACGCTCATCGGGCGCGACCCGGCACAGGCGCAGACGCTGGTGGTGCGCGTGGCCGATCTGCTGCGCAGTTCGCTGCGCCTCGGCGACCGGCAGGAGATTCCTCTCGCACAGGAGCTCGAGCTCACGCGGCAATATCTCGACATCGAGCGCATCCGCTTTGCCGACCGACTGACCGTGCACTGGCCCGAGGCCGTACCCGGCGACCTGCTGCTGCCGGCCTTCGCGGTGCAGGTGCTGGTGGAGAACGCGGTGCGTCCCGGCATTGCGCGCAACCCGGCTCCCGGGGTGGTGGCAGTCGAGGTTGAAGCTGATGGCGATGGTCTGATCGTGCGCGTCCACGACAGCGGCGCGGCCGCAACGGGCGATGGCGGTACGGAGACTGACGCATCGGGCTCGGGCACGTCCCTGCGCAGCCTGCATGAGCGGCTGCATCACCTGTATGGCGAGTCCAGCCGGCTGACCCTGATGCCGCGCGAAGGCGGCGGCACCACCGCCGAGCTGCGCGTGCCGCGGCTGCAAAGCGGCGGCACCGCAGAGTTCAGCGGCGGCTGAAGCCGCTGAGCCGCACCACGCGCGCGGCGTGCAGTGGGCGGCCCTGCACCCGACTGCCATCGGGCGCGTAGTCCTCCCATTGCGTGTTGGCAAAGAGCCAGAGCGACTCGCCATCCGAAGTCAGTGTGGTGGGTGAACGGAGCAGGCTGGTATCGCGCCATAGCGTGACCGCATCGAGAACGCGCCGCGCGTCGCCATCAATCGCTATGGCCAGCACCCGCGGCGTGCTGAGACCGTTCTGCACCGCCACCAGCCTTCCCTTGTGCCAGGCCATGCCGTCGAGACCCAGCACGCTGCGATCGGCGGCGTCCTCCACCCGATGCACCTCGCCCGTAGCCAGATCGATGCGCAGCAGACCGTGCGAGTAGTCCGCGAGCAGCACCACGCTGTGCGCGGGCTTCGCCGCATCTGCCGGCAGTTCCACCACGCCCTGTGGACTGCGCAGCAGGGGATGGCGGATGGTTTCGATTCGCCCTGTCCCGGGATGCAGCACATACACGGCGGCCGTGGCCGCGTCACTCACCAGCACACGTCCGTCGCGCAGCACGAGCAGGTCTCCAGGGGCATGCTCGGCCAGCGAGTCGGGCAGGGCCCATCGGTTGATCACCGCGCCACGTGAACTCTCGATCTGCCAGATGGCCGCCGCAGACAGCGAGGCACCACGCGCGCGTGTGTGTGTTGGCATGGGCGCCGAACTCACCCAGAGACTCCGGCCGTCGTGTGCACCGCGTGCCGCCCAGACGGCACTCATGCCAGGCAGGGTATCCAGGCGCAGATCGTGGGACCTGCCCTCCCGCGTCATGCGCCACACCGTGCCACGTCGCATCTCGGTGAGCAACAGCACACTGTTCCTGGCGTCCCAGGTGATGCCTTCCATGAAGTCCAGCGAATCGGGCATGCTGAACCTGACCTGCACGCTGTCCGGCTGTACGCGTGCCGTGCCGACATCGAGCGCCTCAAGACGCTGGCGCGCCCGCTGTGCGTGTGCACTGTCTCCCGCCGACAGCGCAGCACGCTCGAGCATCTGCCAGTAGGCAGGCTGAGTGGGCCAGGCCTGTGTGGCACGCTGCATGATCTGCACGCGCTCCGCTCCGCTGCTGCTGCGGGATGCCTCCCGCGCCGCTGTGCGGGCAGCGGCGGCAGAATCCACGGCGGGATGCGACGCGGGCCTGGGCGCCGGCGGCGCCGATGATTGTGCCGCAACGCAGCGGCTGCCCAGTGGCCCAAAGGCCGCGGCCATGAGCGTGGCCGCGATGTATGTGTATCGACGCATCATGGCACGGGCGTTTCGCGTCGGCTCGGGCGCGGCGGGTTGACCATCAGACTGGCCATGGCGGCCTGCTGCAGGCGACGCACGTCGGCTTCGGAAATGTTGGTGCCCGGAATACGCAGGGGCAGTTGATCGGGGCGAATGCCACGCACGCGCTGCAGCACCACCAGCGCGGCGAGGTAGGTGCCGCGTGGTGAGGGATGCAGTCCGTCCGAATACAACGCGTCGTAATCACCGTAGCGGGTCCAGGCATCACCGGCTGGTGCATACAGGCCGTTTACCGCGGCTGCGGCGTTGATGTATGACATGGCCACGTTGGGAAAGTCGAACAGGCGACTCTGCTGTGGCCACACGCCAAGCATGACCAGTTCGGCGCCACTCCCCCGTACCAGCGGCGCAAAGCGCTCGGTCCAGTACTTGAGATGTTCCTGACTGGCCGGCAGGGCCGACGACCCCTGCTGCAGGACCACGTGCTGCCAGCGTCGCTCACGCAGCAGCGCCGGCACCTGCCCCTGATGCCAGTGATCCTCGAGCGCGAAATTCGGGTTGGCCACACTGGCCGCCTGCAGCTTCGTGTCACCGGCCATACGGGCGAGTGCCACCACCATGCCAGGCAGATCATTCGAGTAGGTCAGCGAATTGCCGACGAACAGGATGCTGTGATCATCCGGCCCGAACACCGGCATGGTGGGGTTGCCGCTGGCACAGGCCGTGACGGAGAACAGCGCGGCCATGGTTCCGGTATGAAGTGCGGCGCGTACCTGGCGCCAGACCTGTGTGTTGTTGCGCGTCATGCGTACCACTCCAGCGTGCGGGATCAGCCCGCAGGCGGAAGGTGCCACGGGCGAGCGTGCAAGCTGGGATGCGCGGCGCGCCACGTCGTCGCCCCCGTGGCCAACGGCGGCGCCCGGGTGATGAACACGCGCGTGCAGCGGGTCTACCGCGGCAGGGCAGCTGCTCAGATTCCGCCGAAAGCCGCCGTCCTGGCGTGTTCGTAGATGAGTGACGTTTCCACGTGCACCACTTCGGGCCGTGCGGCGAACGCGCGGAGAATGAGATCACGCAGGGCATCGCTGTCGGGCACGGCCACATGCACCAGAAAGTCATTGGCGCCGGCCACATGAAAGACGGCCATGGCCTCGGGCAGGTCCAGCATGGCGCGACGGAACGTGGCCACGGCGGCACTCGTATGGCGCGCCAGTCGCACGGCCACCAGTGCCTGCAGCGCGGCGCCAATGGCGCGCGGGTCCACGTCGGCATGAAAACCGCGCAGCACGCCACGCTGCACCAGACGCTTGACCCGCTCATGACAGCTCGACTCGGCCAGCTTCACCCGCGCGGCCAGTTCCTTGTTGCTCAGCCGCGCATTCTGCTGCAAGGCGGTCACCAGCGCCTGATCAATTCGGTCCAGGGGCTCAGGTGGGGCCACGTTCCGAAGGTTCTTCGGTGTTCTGTCCGTTTTCATGGAGAATAATCTAAGCTGAAAATGCCCACCTGTTTGCTGCCTTCCCCTGGAGGCCCCTATGTACGACACCGACCTCGCCACGCTGGCGGTGCACGCCGGTCGCCACGACTTCACCCAGCTTGGCGTGCACGCCGCGCCACTCGACCTGTCGTCCACGTACCCGGTCCCGGACCCCGAAGCCGGCACTGCGAGCTACGATGCCATGGCTGCGGGCGGTGCGCCCGTGGGCAGCGCCATCTATGCCCGGTTGCACAACCCGACGGTGGCACGCGTGGAGCAGGCCATTGCGGAGCTCGAGGGCGCAGAGGCCTGTGTGGCCTTTGCCTCGGGCATGGCGGCGACAACAGCAGTGCTGCTGGCCACGGCCATGGACGGCGCACATGTGGTGGCGGTGCGGCCGATGTACGGCGGCACCGATCATCTGCTCGAGTCGGGCATGCTGCCCATTCAGGTGAGTTTTGTGGCGCCGCATGAGGTGGCGTCGGCCATTCGTCCGGACACAGGCCTGGTGTTCATCGAGACGCCGGCCAATCCCACGCTGGCGCTGCTCGATATCGCCGCGATCGTCGAGTCGGCCGGCACGGTACCGGTGCTCGTGGACAGCACCTTCGCGACGCCGGTGCTGCAACAGCCGCTGCGGCATGGGGCGGCCATGGTGCTGCACAGCGCCACCAAGTTCCTCGGTGGTCATGGTGATGTGGTGGCCGGCGTGGTGTGCACCAGCGAGGCGCGCGCGCGCCGCCTGCGTCAGGTGCGCGTGCTCACCGGCGGCATTCTGCATCCGTTGGCCGCCTTTCTGCTGCTGCGCGGATTGCCGACCCTGCCGCTGCGCGTGGAGCAGGCGCAGCGCAACGCCGTGGCACTGGCCGAACGGCTGGCGTCGCATGCCATGGTGTCGAGGCTGCACTTCCCCGGTCATGGCGACAGCGACCCCACGGGTCTCATTGGCCGACAGATGCGTGGGCCGGGGTCACTGATGGCGTTCGAACTGCACGGCGGGACGGAGGCGGCCAACGCCTTCCTGCGCGCACTGCGTCTCATCACGCCGGCAGTGAGCCTCGGCAGCACCGATTCGCTCATTCAGCATCCGGCGGGTCTCACGCACCGGCTCATGGATCCGGCGGTGCGTGAGGCACAAGGCATCACCGATGGCCTGCTGCGGCTGTCGGTGGGCCTCGAGT
The DNA here is from genome assembly GCA_016741895.1 of Gemmatimonadaceae bacterium. GTDB lineage: Bacteria > Gemmatimonadota > Gemmatimonadetes > Gemmatimonadales > Gemmatimonadaceae > Gemmatimonas. The sequence continues at coordinate 20,085 of JACVCT010000031.1, forward strand.
CGGTGGACGCCCTGTGGCAGGACCTGCTGGCGGGCTTTGCGGCAGCCGAGCAGGTGGCAGCGGTTGGTGCGGGCAACGATGTGCGAAGGTGATACGCGGGTAGCGCACGAGTGACGCGGCGTGGTCCGATACGGCGTGGTCCGCTACGGCGTCTGACCTGATGCGTCGGATATCGGCGGCGGCCCGTCGAGCACCTGCAGCACGTAGGTCTGCACATCGCGCGGCCATTTGGTCATGTGCGCCACCAACCCCACGCGGTCATCGCGGAAGAGCGCGCGCGTGGCATCCTCGTAGTGCGGACGGTCACCGGCCAGCGCCGTCATGACGGCGTAGGCCGCATCGCGGCGCGCGCGTGCCGCATCGACATCAGCCTGTGCCTTGCGTGCAGCGTCCACGAGCTTGCGCAGCGCCACCGAGGCGCCGCCCGGCTGCGAGGCCAGCCACTCCCAGTGCCGCGGCAGCAACGTGACCTCGCGCGCCACCACACCGAGGCGCGGACGACCAGGGCCGCGGTCGGGTTTGTCCTGCGACCGCTTGCTGCCCGCGTCGTTGGACGGCAAGGCATTCACAGTTCCCGCAGCAGGTGCGTGATGCGGCAGCAGGCCGCGCGCGATGAGGTTGGCGAGCATGGCCCGCGCGCTGCCGCGCATCTCGAGATCCACTACGCGGCCCGTGCGATCGTCAAACAGCAGCACGGCATCGGCGGCCCGTGCCGCACGAGCCTGCCCGGCCTCCACGTGCTCGTACACCAGCAGCGCCACCTCACGCAGCGCGCCCTGCGCGAGGCGCCGACTGCCGCGGAATGCGGTGTAGCGGGCCATGGGGGTGGGTGATGGGGCATCACCGTCGCTCATGTTGGTCATGTCAGCGCCCGCTGGCCACGTGGCGCGGCGTAGAGGTTGGCGCTCGGGCTGCGCTCGAACCACAGCGCGAGCAGCGTGTCGAGATCCGCCTGCGGCTGATAGTCCGGAGCATCCTCCGGCCAGCTGAGTTCATCAAGCACCACGAACTCGAAGGCGTCCTCGCCATGCTGACGCCAGTCCTGCTGCAGCGCGTCGCAGCGGTGCGCCCCGGTGCGCAGCTGGATGCGCTCGCGATTGAAGATGGCCGGCAGGTTGACCGATGCGCCCAGGTACTGTCGCCCGGTGCGGCGAGAGCGGATGGCGTAGATGCCCATGGCGGGGCGCTGGGCCTTGTAGGCGCGCTTGAGCGCCTGGCGGTCGGTCACGGGAGACTCCGGGTTTGAATGGCTTGTATTACCCGGATGATATGTATTACCCGGATGAAATACAAGGCCAGTCTGTCGTCGCCGTTCGTCGGCTCCGCGTGACCGTTGGTGGGTTCCGGCGGACCGTTCGTCGAGCACTGAAACCGGTTCCCGTCGTCCGGCGTCCGGACGCCACCCATTCACCCCGGTGCTTATGAACTGTCCAGACGTCGCCCCGACTCCGACCCAAACCCCGACCCAAACCCCGACCCAAACTGCAGCCCGTCTCTCGAGGCTCCCGAAGACACGGCTGCCGTTGGCCGGGCTTCTGCTTCTCGGGCTGCCGCTGTTTGCTGTTCACTCTCAACCCTCTGCCATCTCATCTCTCGACTCTGCCATCTCACGGATGGGCGGCGCCGAGCGCCTCGCCATCCTGACCAGCTCGCGTGCCGAGTACATGACCATGTGGCAGCGGACCACCTGGGACTCCCGTCCCGCCGCCGATGCCCCGAGCTTCGAACGGCACGTGGACCTGCGTGACTACACCACGCGTCGCTGGCGCAACACGCGCTACTTCGTGCCAGGAACCATGAGCATCGCCGATGTGGTGAACGACACCATCGGCGCCCGCACGCAGCCCGCCCGAACGGGCGGCACTGAGACCGTACCGCTCAACGTGACCTATGTGGACGAGCGTCGCGAACTCTTTGCCTTTGCGCCGGAGCGCACGTTGCTGCTGGCGCGGGCGGCACGTGATCTGCGCGCCCTGCCCGACACCAGCATCGATGGCCAGCGCCATCGTCGTGTGCGCGCCACGGTGGAGGGTTTTGTCGCCACATACTATTTGCGCGAGGCCGACAAGCTGCCCGCGCGCGTGCACTACCGCGCCGATGCCACCAACGACTTTGGTCTCGCGCAGTGGGAAGTGCACGACATCGACGTATGGTACGGCAACTGGATGCGAGTGGCGCCCGGGGTGCTGGTGCCGCGGCAGCGCGACGTGTATCGCGTGGGGCGTCCCTACAAGCGCATGACCGCGCTCACGCTGGCCTTCAACGTGCCGGCGCCCGCCGATTCCTTTGCCATTGCCGACGAGGTGGCGCAGCGTTTCCTTGCCACCGAGCAGCGGCCGATGTGGAAGATATCCCTCGACTCGGCGCAGATTGTCGCTGAACACTTTGCCAGCTTTCCGCGATTCATTGGCTCGGTCGGTGCCCTCCGCGTTGGCGGTCAGTGGGTGCTGATTGAAACCGCGCAGCACCGCGGCGCAGTGGATCTCGTCGACCAGTGGCTGCGCGCGCGTGGAGAGTCCGGCGTACAGGCCGGCATCGTGGCCCGTCCCTTCAGCGCGAACGGGTGCCCGCCCTGGCTGTGGGGAGGCCAGGGGCGTGGGTTTGCGGCGCCCGGGCCGGGCCCGGCGCGGGGAGGCGCTGGCGGGCCGCGGCGTAGGCCCCGCCGGCGGGGCTCGACGCGGGGGAGCGGGCGCGGGGGACTGCTGGCGTGCGCCCGGGCCCGCCGCGGCCCCGCGGCCGTCCCCCTCGCCCCCCCCCCCCCCCCCCCCCCCCCCCCCCCCCCCCCCCCCCCCCCCCCCCCCCCCCCCCCCCC
>JACVCT010000347.1 GCA_016741895.1 Gemmatimonadaceae bacterium
CACACAGGCGCAGTGGCAGGACCAGAGTGGCCGCCAGTCCAATCAGTCGCCGGCTCAGATGCTCCCGGAGTTTCATGACCCAAATTAATGCCCTACGACCCTACTTCACCCGCTTCCCCGTGAAGTACAGCTCGTCGCTTGCGCCACGCGCTTCTTCGCTTGCCTCGCCGCCCTTCACCGTAAACGTGATCATGAAGTCGGGGCGCAGGACTTCGTACACTTCGCCGTCCGCGTACACCTCGGCGCTCATGAACAGGCCCACGGTGAACAGGTCAGGCGCCACCTTCATGAGCGCGAAGGTCTGCAGGTAGGTGTCATTGGGGTCGAAGGTGCCCTTGAGCCCGCCGCGCTCGTAGGTAACGATCAGCTTGCCGTCTTCCTTGCCTGTCTTCGGGTTGGTCAGCACATAGCTGCCCAGATTGGCGCCTGCCCCCGCCTAGGGGAGGGCGGTGGTGCGCGTCGGGCTGGCGGTGAGCGGACCGGCCCCCAGCGGGCGCTCCCACGTCATCGGCGGGGTGGCCACGGCAGCCGAGCTGCTGGGGAAGGTCCAGGTGAGCGCGTCTTCCCCCGTGGATGCCTGCAAGGTGGCCGACACCGGGACCCGGATCATGCTGTCGTTGGGCTTGGGATGGTCGGTGTGAAACTGCTTCCATTTCGGGTCGAGCAGCATCGTCCACGACGTGTCCTGCGACACCACCATCCAGATGCTGTACTTGCCCTTGGGGACCTTGGTGCCGCCCAACATGACGTCGTGACTCAGCTCCAGCACCGAGGCATCGTTGGCACCGGGTGTCCACACTTCACCCCACTGCACAACACGTGTACCCCAGATGTTGCTGCGACCACGCAGCCGCGGCCGCGAGTAGGTGACCTTGAGCGTCGTGCCATCGACCGTTTGTGCAATGGTCTGCAGTTCGCTCGCCTTGATTTGCGCAGTGGCCTGACGTCCCGATATGGCCAGCAGCACCAGTGTGCACAACGAGACCAGCGACCAGCGCGTTGCACCAGGCATGATGGACGAGGTGAGAGGTAGAGGCTCAGCCGAACTGCGCGTCAATGGCCACACGAATTTCGTCGAGCGTCTTGCCCGCCTTGGCCAGTCGCACGGCCACTCGGCCCTCGCCCTGACAGATCGGGCAGATCTGCGCCATGGCATTGGCTTCCTCGTAGCAACTGAGCAACGAGTAGTGCCCGTTGAATTCGGCGCAGCCGCAGTGACAACGAATGCCGTCGACGATATGCGGGATCTCACGCACGCCATCGAACAGAGGTACGAGCTGTGGCGACCTGCTGAGCTCTGCGGCGGTGAGCACCTTGCGCGCCGTGATGCCGGCACGCGGCGTCGGATGCGCAGGCTGCGCATTGACGCCAAGTCGGCGGAGCACCGGCAAGCCGGTAAGCGCCAACAACAGCGTGGCAAATTCGCGACGTGAAGCGTGTGTCATATCAGCCTCAGGGGACCTTGACCGTGGTGATGCGTCGCCCGTCGACCTGAATATTGCGCGCGTAAGTCACTTCCCGCTTGCCCCCGGCCGGCAAGGTCACCTCGATGTCCACCCGGTTCGCCGATGCCAGGCCGATGTGTACCGGCGCAACGGACTGAGCATTGTAGCCCGAGCCGGCGTCCACGAGCGCCATGCCAAGCAGTTGCCTGGTGCCCGCACGGTAGACACGCACCTCCGCGCCCGGCTTGTTTGCCCGACCGCGACTGTCCACGACCTGCACGCGTACCGAATGCCGCGCCAGTGCGGCATCGAGGGTGTTCACCAACAGTGCATGAGGCCCCTGACCCGTAAGTGCGAGATCCAGCGCGCCGTCGCCATTGAAGTCGAGCAACAGCGCCCCATGATCAGCGGGAACGGCGGCCACGTTCTGCGGAATCTGGTCCACCAGGCGATTCGACGTCTGCACGTACAGATAGTCCGGCCAATTCCTGCCCCCAGTCACGGTGCCATTGAGGTACAGGTCCACGGCGCCGTCATGATTCACATCGCCAAGCACGCAGGCGTCAGAGCGGCTATCCACGGCAATGCCCCATGCCGACGCCACGTCGCTCCACCCGTCGCCCTGCCTGAGGAACAGGGCCGGTGGCCCATAGTTGGCCATGACCACATCGAGACGCCCATCGTTGTTGACGTCGCCAACGCAGGGGCGCACGGTCCCGTTCACCGCGGTGCGAGGTGTCTGACCACCCGACGCCAGTCCCCATGCCTCGGCCACATCGGTGAAGCGCCCGTTGTGGTTGCGAAAGACGCCGTTGGCATCGCCATCCATGTTGCCCACGACGACATCCAGATCGCCATCGGCATCGAGGTCGGCCCACACGGCGCCCACGCTCCGGCGGGTGTCGGCAAGTCCGATTGATGTGGCAATATCGGTGAGAGTTCCTGCATCGTTCAGGAACAGCGCGTTGGCCCGATCACGAAAGGCGACGAACAGGTCAAGGTCGCCGTCATCGTCGTAGTCCACCCACACCACCTGACGCACGGCACCCGCATCCACGGCGAGTCGCGCCGATGATGTCACGTCGGTGAACACGCCGCGGTCATTGCGATAGAGTGTGAGCACCGGACCACTCCCCGGCGCGTAGCCCACCAGCAAGTCAGAATCCCCGTCTCCATCCCAATCGCCGAACGCCGCCGCGCGCGTGGCTCGCGCCGCGTTCAGGCCGGCCGCGACCGCCACATCAGTGAACGTGCCGCCGTCGTTGCGATAGAGTCTGTTGGGCGTGCCATTGAACCCAACAAAGAGATCGAGGTCAGTGTCGCCGTCGATATCGGCGGCTGCATTCACAAGCGAGTTCGGCGCGGCAAAGAGCTCAGACTGCACGGCGCGAAAGCTCACGGCGGTGGGCTGCGAGTGCAGCGGCCACAGGCTCGCGACGATCAGCCCCACCGAAAGCGTCAAGGTGCGATGCATGGGCGCTATCGCACTCGCATGACCAACTGCCGATAGCTGCTCACTCTGTCCACGGCCGGATCGGTGGCAAAGGTCTCGATGCGTTCGGTGAGCTGGGTAGTGAAGTACCCGCTCACCTGACTGGGATGGGTGCCGGGACCACCAAACCAGCTGCGGATGATGACGGCATTGTTCTGACGGGGCAGGGCCCGCACGGACTTCACGAAGTCACGAAAGGTGCCGTAGCGCAGCAGGTAGTCTTCGACGTTCGAGGTGTACAGCACCGAGATGGCCAGGCGCTCCTGACGCAGCCACGGCGCGAGTCTGGGCAGCACGGTGGGGCCGGCGAGGTCACCCACCAGCGGAATGATGACGTTGCGCCGGTGCATGTCGTGCACGATGCCAAACAGCGAATCGCTGGCGAGATAGCTGCGCTGACGACCGGCCTTGTCACGCTCGCGCAGCAACTGGCCCAGCGTGGGGTAGGTGCGCTGCGGCGGCCGGCCAATGGTGGTGAAGCGCAGCGCGGTACCCTGCTGCATGAACTCGCCATGAAAGCGCGCGATGGTCTGCAGGTCCTTGGCACTCAGGGGAATACCAAAGCCCCGCACCAGAGCGGTCACACGCTGATGCGCCTGCGTACGACCCGCCGTGCTGGATGGGGTGCGCTCGGCCCAGGCCACGAGTGAGTCCACCGGCCAATCCAGGCGACGCGGCGCCGGGGGCACCGGCTTGCCAAGCCACAGGGCGGCAAACT
>JACVCT010000348.1 GCA_016741895.1 Gemmatimonadaceae bacterium
CACACCGAGCGCCGGCAGCGGCAGGAATCCCGCGGGGTGATTGGCATAGCCCAGACCGCAGAGATACACGATGAGCACCAGCAGACTGGCAGCGCGTCGCGAACCGGGTTGGGCGTCGAGCCATTGCATGGCGGCCCAGGCCGATGCCGCGAGACCCAGCATGGCCACGGTGTACACCTTCTCGTTCACGACACTCTGGTTCCACACCGTGAAGCAGGTGGCGCCAATCCAGGCGCAGGCCACGCTGATGACGAGACGCGGCATGCGCGGCAGTTGCCAGCCACGCAGCGCGCGATAGGCCACCAGGAACCACAGCGCGGCACTGAGCGCACTCGTGGTGGCCGCCAGCAGGTTCACGCGTCCGGCAAACGAGAGCGGCACCGGCAGCAGCGCAAAGGTGTGCGCCAGCAGCACGAACAGCGGATTGCCGGGCGGATGCGGAATGCCGAGCACCTTGGCGGCGGCGATGTACTCGCTGGCATCCCACATGGCGGTGGTGGGCGCGAGTGTGGCCACATAAAGGGCCAGCACGGCCAGCCACACACCGGCGGCCACGCGCCAGGGCGGCGCTTCGCCATCCGGATGCGCGGGCGTGCCATCGCGGGCCAGCAGGATCAGGGCCAGCGGGATGCCCACGACGTAGCCCAGTGTGATGAGCGCCGCGGCCAGCGAGGTGCCGCCGTGCCAGAGGAGGGAGTAGCCGAGCAGCAGGCACAGGGCCGAGGCAGCCGACACGGTCATCGCGGCCGTGAGGCCAGCGACGCGAGGTTGAGTGATCATGTATGGGGAAAGACGGGGGGCGCGGCGCGTCTGCGCCGGCCACAACTCGGGAGCCTACAATGCCCGCAATCGCACGGGCGCGAGTTCGATGTCGTTGACCACGAAGGCCACCTGTCGCGCCTCGCGCGGCACGAGGGCCCGCGTGCGCCATTCGGTGGCCGACACCCGTGCCAGACGCGCCGGCGCGGCCAGGTCGCGCGGACGCGCCGCCTCACGGCGCACGGACACACTCTGCTCCCCGCGACCGCGCACCACGTACTCCACCACATAGAGCGTGTCGAGGAACTTGCCGCGCAGCACCAGCGCGAGGGAGTCGGGTCCACGCACGGGCACGGTGCTGTCACCCAGCACAATGGCCTCGGGCTGCACGCGCGCCGCAAGCGCGGCCTCGTTGCCCGAACGCACGGTCACCATGAGCGTGAGCATGGCGGTGAGCAGCACACTGCCAATGCCGGACAGCGCGCCGCGGCGGCGCCAGCGACTCCGGCCCGCCGCACTGAGCGGCAGCGCCACCCGACGCGGAACGGGCAGGGCACCCACCTGCTGCATGATGCGCGCCCGGGAATCGGCGCGGGACGTGGCCGGCGCGCGCAGGGCCTCGATCATCCAGCCCGGCAGCGGCTCGCGGTCGGCATCGAAGGACGACATGGACGGCTTCATGAGAACAGCTGCTCCGACAGCAGGGTTCGCAGCCGGGCACAGGCCCGCTGCACGCGCATCTTGAGGGCCGACACCCCCACACCGGTGAGGGCGGCCATCTCCTCGTAGCTCATCTCTTCGCCGAAGCGCAGCACCACGGCCTCGCGCTGCTCGGGCCCCAGCTGGGCCAGCGCATGACGCAGCTCGGCTGCCCGCTCGCGCTGCTCCACATCGGGCGGCGCGCTCAGTCGATCGGCCAGGATTCCAGCGTCCGTTGCGGGTCGTTCGTGGTCGAACGGTACGTAGCGCGCTTCGCGGCTGGCCCGGGTGCGGCACTGGTTGACCACAATGCGCGTGAGCCAGGCACCGAACTTGTCCCGGTCCTGGTAGCTGCCCAGATGGCGATAGGCGCGGACGAAGCTGTCCTGCACCACGTCCTCGGCGTCGTCCGGGTTGCCCAGCAGGTTGGTGGCCACGCGCAGGCAGGCCGCATGGTACCGGTCCACCAGGGCAGCAAATGCCTCGGTGTGTCCGGCCAGGACCTGGCGAACGAGTGTGGCGTCAGTGGGGGTCACGTCCAGTGGGGGCACATCCGGCTAACTCGGCTTCCGGCGGGATCGTCACAACGTAATTCGGGCGGGTGGGGCGACGCAGCTTGGACACCATAGATGGCCTGCGGGTGCCTTGGTCTCGGCCCCCGGTCCGGGCTCCATGCGGGCGGGTGAGCGTGCTGGTGGCCAGACGCCAGCAGAAGGGGGCGGATGGTCGTATCCTCAACGTCTCCCGGTCCGAGGGCCGGGCTCATCCCTCCCGAGGTTTCTGCATGACGTCCGATCTGTCCCGCCTGGGCCGCCGAGCCCTGCTCGCCGTGGCTGGCGCCACCCTGGCCGCCCCGGCCCTCACCTCGCCCGTGGCCCTGGAGGCCCAGCCCACGCGGGGTGCCGCGGCCCGTCCGGCCGCGCCGCGCCCGCCCATGGCGACGCCCATCGCCACGCCCATTCCCTCCAACGAAGACCCGCGCATTCACGATCTCGTGGCGGCCGTGTCCGCTGATCGCATCAAGGCCGACATCACCACGCTGGTGAACTTCGGTACGCGGCACACGCTGTCGGACACGCTGTCGAACACGCGCGGCATCGGTGCGGCGCGGCGGTGGATCTTCGCCGAGTTCCAGAAGATCTCGAAGGAATGCGGGGGCTGCATCGAGGTGCGCTACATCAGCGACATCTGGAAGGGCACGCCCACCGGGCGCATCAAGGAAGACGTGAATGTGGTGAACGTGGTGGCGATTCTGCGCGGCAAGACCGAGCCCAATCGCTACATCGTGCACACGGGCGACATCGATTCGCGCGTGACCGATGTGATGAACGCCAAGGACGACTCGCCGGGCGCCAACGACAATGCCAGCGGCATTGCGGCCATTCTCGAGGCGGCGCGCGTGATGAGCAAGTATCCGCCCAATGCGTCGGTGGCCTTCGTGGCGCTGTCGGCCGAGGAGCAGGGCCTGTTTGGTGGCGACATCGTGGCGCGGGTGGCCAAGGAAGAAGGCTGGCGCATCGACGCGGTGATCAACAACGACATGGTGGGCAACTCGCGCGGCATTGATGGCGTGCACGAGAACACCAAGGCGCGCGTGTTTGCGCCGGGTCTGCCGGCCAACACGCCGCCGGCGGAGCTGCGGCGCATTCTCACCAACGGCGGTGAGCTGGACACGCCGTCGCGTCAGCTCGCGCGCTACATCGATCTGGTGGCCGACCGCTACTTCCCCAATCTCGACGTAGACATCATCTACCGTCTCGATCGCTATGGTCGCGGCGGGCATCACACGCCGTTCTTCAATCAGGGCGCGGCGGCGGTGCGCCTCATGGAAGCGCACGAGGACTACAACAAGCAGCACCAGGACTTGCGCACGGAGAACGGCATCAAGTACGGCGACGTGCTCGAGGGCGTGGACTTCGACTACGCGGCCAAGATGACGGCCCTTGATGCGGCGGTGCTGCAGTCGCTGGCCTGGGCGCCGGCCGCGCCTGACTCGGCCACCATCACCGGTGCTGTGCGTCCGTCGGCCACGCTGCGCTGGAAGGCGTCGCCGAGCCCTGATGTGATCGGGTATCGCGGGGACTGGCGCAAGCATAGCGATGTGAACTGGACCCGCCTGCGCTTCGTGGGCAACGGGAATCAGTTCACGCTCGGAAAAGTGATCATCGTCAATTA
>JACVCT010000032.1 GCA_016741895.1 Gemmatimonadaceae bacterium
GCCACGGACTGGTTGAGGCCGTGCACGGCGGCCGAGATGGCCAACACCACGAACACGCCCACGGCGATGCCGAGGATGGTGAGGCCGGCACGCACCTTGTTGGCGCGCACAGCATCAATGGCAATGCGAACGCCTTCGGAGACCGCCGACAGACGTGTGGTGAACGCCGACATGAACTACTCCTGCCGCAGGGCGAGGATGGGGTCGAGGCGCGAGGCGCGGCTGGCCGGGTACACACCCGAGATGATGCCCACCCCGGCGCCAAGGGCGACGCCCACCACGATTGACCAGGGCGCCACACTGGCTGGCAGTGGGGAGACGGCGGCAATGAACTGCGCGAGGCCGATGCCAAGCGCGACGCCCACGGCCGAACCGAGTGTGCCCAGCGTGGAGGCCTCGATGAGGAACTGCAGCAGAATGTCCCGCCGCTTCGCGCCAAGCGCCTTGCGGATGCCGATTTCCCGCGTCCGCTCTGCCACGGCCACGAGCATGATGTTCATGATGACGATGGAGCCGACCACCAGCCCGATGGCCGGCAGGGCGATGCCGGCGAGCACCAGATAGCGCTTGATCTTGTTCCAGAACTCCAGCGCGGAGTCGGCGGTCTGCAACGAGAAGTTGTCCTTCTGCGCCGGACGCAGTTTGCGCTGACCGCGCATGGCGGAGCGCACGATCTCCATGTTCTCCTGCATGGCCTGCACGTTCGGCGACTGGATGACCACGGCATCGATCATGGACGCCCGCACGTTCAGGAAACGACGCGCCGGCGAGCGATACGAGGTGACCAGGAAGTTGTCGAACGACATGCCGAAGGCCTTGCCCTGCGATTCGGCGAGGCCCACCACCCGGTAGGGCACACCGCCGATCTTGACCTCGCGGCCAATGGGATCCAGGCCGGGGAAGAGGCGCTCGGCAGCGTCGGGACCGATGACCACCACCTTCTCACCGCGCGTCAGTTCCTGTTCGGAGAGAATGCGCCCGTGGGTGACGCCAAGCTTCTTGACGTCGAAGTAGTCGCCGCCCACGGACACCACCTGCACCCGGCGTGGCTTGGCGCTTGCCGACGAGGACACATCGACCTGGTTGTCGGCATACACGTACCACTTGGTGTCGGACGGGAGATTGCGGGTGGCGGGTTCGACATCGACAATCTCGAGCCGCGGCCGGCGCCGGTACTCCTCCCACGTGGCCTCGTCCACATCTCCGATGTTGATGTTCGGACGGTGGCGCAGTTCGAAGGTGTTCACCGAGATCAGCTTCCCGATGAGATCCTCCTCCATGTACCGGCCCATGCCCTCCACGATGGACACCACCGAGATGAGGAACATCACGCCGATGCATACCCCCAGCAGCGTGAAGGCGCTCTTGAGCTTCTGCGTGCGGATGGTGCGCAGCGCGAGTCGGATGGCGTCGAAGAAGGGCATGGTGAGATGAAACTCAGTGACTGCTGTGCGTCAGGCCGACCCGTTCGATGAACTGCTCGCGGGTTTCGTCGCTGGCAATGACACCGTCACGCAGCACCACCACGCGGCGGGCGTGGGCGGCGATGTCGGGTTCGTGCGTGACCATGACGACCGTCTGGCCCTGGCGGGCCAAATCCTCGAACACCCGCATGATCTCCTCGGAGGTCTGCGAGTCGAGGTTACCCGTTGGTTCGTCGGCGAGCAGAATGGACGGAGAGTTCACGAGCGCGCGCGCGATGGCCACACGCTGACGCTGACCACCGGAGAGCTCGTTGGGCCGGTGATGCACACGCTGGGCGAGCTGCACCTTGTCCAGGGCCTCCATGGCGCGGCGCTTGCGCTCGTCGGCCGACATGCCGGCGTAAACGAGCGGCAGCTCCACGTTCTGCAGCGCGGACGCGCGCGGCAGCAGGTTGAAGGTCTGGAAGACGAAGCCGATTTCCTTGTTGCGCACGCGGGCCAGCTGGTCGTCGCTCATTTCACTCACCAGCGTGCCGTTGAGCCAGTACTCGCCCGCGTTGGGCGTGTCGAGGCAGCCGATGAGGTTCATGAGCGTGGACTTGCCGGAGCCGGACGGGCCCATGATGGCCACGTACTCGTTGCGGCGGATGGCGAGGTCCACGCCGCGCAGCGCGCGCACGATTTCGCCACCCATGTCGTACTCCCGCTTGAGCCCGCGGCTGACGATCACCCACTCCTTGCCGGGAGCGGCACCCGCCGCCGAGGTGACCGCGAGGCGCTCGGCGGTGGTGCTGATGCTGGTCGCGTATTCGCTCACGACTTGGTCCCGGTGGCGGGCTTGGCCGCGCCGCCCGGCGGGGTCGGCGTGGCCACCTTCACGAGGGCGCCGTCCTTGAGCTCGCGAATGGCCTGATAGGTACCGGACACGATCTTCTCGCCCGACTGCAGGCCCGTGAGCACCTCGAAGTGGCGCTCGCCGGCAATGCCAACCTTGACCGGACGGAAGGTGACCTTGTTGTCCGCGCCCACGATGAACACGCCTTCCACATCGCGCTTGCCCACTTCCTTGGCCGGTGTGCGGCCCACCGTCACGGCGGAGTCGCCACTCGGCAGGGACTCGTTCTCACGCACCGTGAGGGCGATGATCGGGATGCTCAGCACCTGCTTGCGGGTGGCCGTGACGATCTTGGCCGTGGCCGAGAAGTCGGGGCGCGTGTCCACCGGCGGGTTCTTGAGCTCGACGCGCACTTCGTAGTCGATGGCCTGATCACCCGTGGCCGTGGCGCCGGCACGCACCACAGAGCTGTTGGAGATCTCCACCACCTGACCGATGAAGGTGGTATCGGGGAAGGCGTCGATCTGCACGACGGCCGAGTCGCCCACATTGATGCGGGCCACGTCGGTTTCGTCCACCTTGACCTTGGTCTCCAGCACGCTCATGTCGGAGATCGTCAGCAGCGTGGCCGCGTCCTTGTTGAGCGTACCCATGATGGCCGTTTCGCCCTCTTCGACATTGAGGCGGGTGACCTTGCCGCTCATGGGGGCGATGATGGTGGTGCGGTTGAGCGCCTGGCGCGCGTCACGCACCGAGGCCACCGCCTGCTCCACCGAGTAGTTGGCCGCCTCGTTGAGCGCCTTGTTGACATCCATCTGCGTGCGCAGCTGTTCGAGCTGCTCTTCCGACACCAGCGCCGGCTGGGTCTTCTTGATCTGCTCGGAGCGCTCGAAGTTGCGCTGCGCCTGGATGAGGTTGGCGCGCGACTGGGCGGCCTGCGCGCGGGCCGACGCGAGCGCGGCTTCGGCGCGCTGCAGGGCAGCCGTGGGCTGCTCCGGGTCGATCTGGAGCAGGAACTGCCCCTTCTTGACGATATCGCCTTCCTTCACCGACAGGCGCACGATCTTGCCGGTCACGTCGGCCGACACATCCACCTTGGTGCGCGGCTGGATCTGCCCGCTGGCCGTCACCGAGGCCACCAGGTCCCGGGCTTCCACCGCCTCGACCCGGACCTCCACCGGCTTGGTGGAATTCTTCTTGGCGGCTACCACCGCGAGGGCGGCGACACCCACCACCACCACGCCGGCAATCCCGAACTTCGCAGTCTTCGTCATGACGGATCTCTGTTAACGGAGGGGACGACCGACGGCGTTCTCCAACGCCGCGAACGCCCGTTGCACATCGTATACGGCGGAGATGCGATCAGTCTCCGCGCGTTCGTAGTCGCCCCGCGCCTGCACGAGGTCCACGATGCTGATGGCGCCCACGCGATAGCGTTCCTGCGCCAGCGAGAGGGCCGTGCGCGCCGTGCGCACGTTCTGTTCCTGCAGGGCCACGGTCTGCTGCGCGGTGTTCAGCGACAGGAAGGCCGCCGTGACATCGGCTTCGATGCGGATGGCCTGGGCCCGGGTGTTGTTTTCGGCGTTGCGGCGCTGCACCTGCGCCTGCTCCACCTGCTGCTCACGGCGGAAGCCGTTGAAGATGGGCAGCGAGAAGGTCGCGCTCAGGCTGTACGGCTGGCGCGTGAAATCGAAGGGGTACTTGCCCTGCTGATCACGGATGGCCTGCTCGGCTTCCGGCGTGAAGCTGATGGCGGAGCAGGCGGCCAGCTGGTTGGACAGGCCCAGCCGCGCGCGCACTTCTTCCGAGCGAATGCAGGAGTTGCGCTGGCCGATCGCAGAAGCCTGCCCCTGCTGAATGAGCTGGTCGGTATTGGTGAAGCGATTGGTGAAGGCCGAGACGTTGGCGTTCAGGCTGAGCGAGGGATAGTAGGCCGAACGCGCCGAGGCCACGCCGCGCTTGGCCGACTCCTCGCGGGCCTGAAGAGCGGCCAGCGCCGGATTGGTACGCCTGGCGTTATCCATCACCGTCTGCAGATCCAGCTGCGGCGTGGCCGGCAATTCAGGATTCAGTGCCACGTTCTGCACCGGCGCGATGCCGATCTGCTGGAAGAGGCGCACCACCTCAATGGCGGCCTGATTCTTCGCGTTGAGCGCGGCCACGCGCTGCTGGCCGTCGGCCACTTCGGCGCGCTGCACATCGAGCTGCGTACCCGAGCCCACCTGCAGGCGGGCCCGCGCCAGTTCCAGCTGGGCCGTGGTGGTGGCCAGCAGCGTGTCCTGCAGCGCCGCCCGCGCCTGCGCCTGCAGGGCCGTGAGGTACTGCGTGATGACGGTATTGCGCAGGTTCTGCTCGGCGGCCGTGATGTCGGCCTCGGTGGCGTCCTGCTCGGCCTTGGCGCTGCGGCGATCGTTGAGCGTGGCCAGCGAGAGGCTCATGTTGGCGCTGCCGCCGACGTCCGTTGACAGCTGGTCATTGGTGGAACCGATGCCTTGGCCCTGGAAGAACGTCTGGCGGCCTTCGCGGAAGCCGCCACCCAGGCTGGTATTGACGTTGGGCAGAAACGCGCCCGTGGCGCTTCGCACGGCGGCGGCGGCCGTACGGCGCGCGTTCGTGGCGTTTTGCAGCGTCGGGTTGTTGCGACGCGCCAGTGCCAGCGCATCGTCGAGCGAAAGCACGCTCCCCGGGGTCGGCGCGCCGCCCTGGGCGGCGGCACGTTCCGGCAGAGCGGCCGTCGCCGCAGCGACGAGTGCAAGCGCATACACGTGGAATCGCACGGGTAGTCTCATGGCGATGTTACAAGTGGGATGGGACGAGGACAGGATGGCGTACGGGGTGGTCCGACGGATGGTTTCAGCCGAGTTCCATCGGTTCGGACCGCCAGTTGCGGGGCGTCGGGTGGCTTCAGCGGGGGACGTCGTCCCGAACCGCTTCGAGGCCACGCGCGGGGATTTGCACGCGGAGCAGGGGCCCTTCGGGTTCGGTCCACACGAGGCGGAGCTCGCCGCTGGCGGTGACCACACGCCAGCGCCGCGCCACGCGCCGCGCTCCGGCGATCACCACCGGGTCGGCCTCGGCCTCCAGCACAATGCGGACCGCCCCCTGCGCATTGGCCACCGGTGTGAGCGAGGGGAGCGTCACGCCGTCGCCCGGCGCAAGTCGCCGGCCCCAGAGCAGCAGGGCGTGCTGCACGAAGCCGTCGTCCTCCACCACCACCGCCTGCGGCCGCAACAGGTACTCACGGGCCGACTCACCTGTCACCGAGCGTGCCAGCGTGGCAAACCGTCCGCGCACGCGCTGGCCGCCCAGACGGAGGGTGACCTCGGTGCCCTGCCGCTCCTCGACAGAGTAGCGCACGGGAGTGCCGGCCGAATCGGCTTCCAGTCGCATGGCCGTACGCCTGTCGCCAATGGCCGACTCGGAGCGCACCTCGAGTGTGGCCCCGTCCACCGGTACCAGACGCTGCACCGAGAACTGCTCGCGCCCCACGCGCTGTCCGTTGAGCAGGACCGTGAAGCTGCCCGCGTCGAGTCGCATGGGGGGCTGCGCGAGCGTCCGCACGCTGGTCTGATCGGTTGACCGATCGCCTGACCGGGCCGATGTGCGAGTGGCCGCTGCGAGCGACGCGGAACAGGCCAGCAGGCCGGCGACGACAAGCAGCGGCCCCGCGGGACCGCGCCGTCGCTGCCTGAATCCGGGAAACGCCATCCACGAAAGATAATCACGGCATGGGGACGGACCCGGGTCCCGCGGCGGCGCCCGTCGCTTGATGGAACTCCTCGGGGTATTGTGGGGCGATGACATCGCGCTTCCGCTATCTCAAGGCCTACGATCGCTGGCCCCTCAGCTGGATTGCCAGCGTGGTGGCGGCCATGATGGCGCTGGCCTGGTGGCAGCAGGCGCCGAACTGGCCGCGATTACTGCTGGCCATGGGGGCAACGGCCACGGCCGCATGGCTGCTGGCCACGGTGCGGCGCGCGGGAGGGTTTGCGGTTGCGACCGTCGTGGCCTTGTCGGCCGGCCTGCTGCTGGCGGCACTGGATACGGCCACGCTCACCTCGCTGCGTCGCAACTGGGAGGCCTGGTCCAGAGCCGAACGCGAGGCGCGGGCGCAGCGGGTGGCCGAGAGTCTGAGCGATGTGACGGAGGTGCTGCGGGTGGCCGTCACGAGCCGTGCGGCGGACACACAGTTCGTGGCGCAGGTGCTGGGTGGAGGGGCGCCGACGCTTGCGCCCCCCCTGCCGCGCACCGTGGAGTCGGCTCTGCTCGTCTATCGCGGCGATACGCTGGTGGCACACAGCGGGCAGCTGCACACCCGCATCGGCCCGCTCGGCAGCCCGGGGGTGCGTCTCGAGGAAGGGGCATTTCATACCTCGCTTGTGGCGCGGGCGCGTTCGAAAGACGGTCGGGTGGAAGTGGTGGCCACGGCGCTGGTTTCGTCGGCGCCGCCGGCAGACCGCTTCGCGAGGCCGCTGCTGCAATCGCTGCCCGGCGGCATCGATGTGGCGCATACCCGTATCGAATCCCCGGACAGTGCGCTCGTCGATCCGGGATCGACGGTCATGCTGGTGCCCTACGGTGCAAATCGTCTCGCGCGGGTGCGGGCCACCACGTACACCGAAGGCGAAATGCTGCTCAAGCTCGAGCAGCGCGCGCGCTCGCGGACATCACTGGCACTGGCCCTCGCCGTGGCCTGTTTTCTCGTGGTGGCCTGGCATCGACCGGCCCGCACGGTGGAGCGGGCCCTTGGCGCGGCCGGTGCGCTGGCGGTGGTGGCACTGGCACCACTGTCCGGGTTGTCAAACGTATCCACCCTGTTCGATCCCACCAGCTATTTCGCGCCCATGGGTGGGCCGCTCACGTCCACCATTGCGGCCCTGCTGGTCACGGCCGTGCTGATGCTGGCGGTGCTGCTGTTTGCGTTGCGGACTGCGCCGGCGCAGCCCCTGCACCCGCGGTCCCGTCTCATTGCCACCACGGTGGTGCTGCTGCTGGCGGCCGGTGGGCCCTTCCTGCTGCGTGATCTCGCGCGCGGCATTTCACTGCCGGTGGCGGGCGCGGGCTTTGAGCTCTGGGTGGCCTGGCAGTTGGCGCTGGCCCTCGTGGGGGCCACCATCCTGCTTGCCGGCGCGGCGGCGGGGCAGACGGCACTTGGCGCGAGCCGCGGCCTCCCGCCGCTGGTGGCGCCGCTGGTGGCCGCGGCGGCGGCGCTCATGGCGGGACCACTGTGGCAGGCGCCCGGCGCCTGGCCGGTGTGGTATCCGGCCTTGTGGGTGGTGGCCATCGGTTCGCTGGCGCTCACACGCCGCGGGCTGCCGCAGGTGGTCGCAGCCGCCGTGGTGGCCGGCGCCGGCGCGGCCACGCTGACCTGGGGTGCCATGTCGCGCGCGCGCATGGCGCTGGTGGAGTACGACCTGCAGCGCACAGCGGTGGTGGATGACAATGCCCTGCGTCTGCTCGATCGTCTGGCGGCGAACATGCGGGAGGAAGTGCGTCCCGCCCCGCGCAGCGACGCCCTGCTGCGGCGCTATGCCGCGAGTGAGCTGGCGCAGGCGGGCTATCCGGCGCGACTGGCTCGCTGGTCACCGAGCAATCTCGACAGCGCCGTGTCCGTGCTCGAGCTCGTGCCGATTGTCGATTCCATCGGTGCCCAGGCCTATCTCGCGCTGCTTGCGCGCAACAGCGGGCAGGTGGAACTGCGCACGGTGGACGATGGTGTCACCACGCTGCTGCTGGCGGCCATTCCGGCGCCGGATGGCATCGTGACCACCATCGCGGTGCCCCCACGTACGCGACTCCTGCCCGCCGATCCCTTTGCCACATTCACCGGCGTGACCGGTTCGCGCGGCCGCGCCGCACCGTACCGTCTCACCATGAGTGCCGTCGAGGATGCGAATGCCACGGCCACCGGTCTCACGTGGCGCCGGCGCGGTGACCTGCTCGTGGCGGATGGCATTCGCCAGGAGCGGGACGTGGCGCAGCAGGTGCGGGCGGAAATCGATCTGGGTGGCCTCGATCGGCTGGTGCCACGTGGTGCCTTGCTGGTCATGCTGGACGTGCTGGTGGTGCTCGGTCTATGGTCGGCCACGGCGCTCGCGGACGGCTCGCTGGGGCGTCTGGTCCGGGTACGTCGCACACGGTGGTCCCGGTCGTATCGGGTGCGACTGAGTGGAGCGCTGCTTGCCTTCTTCACGGTGCCGGCCGCGATGTTCGGCGCCTGGGCCTGGTATCGTCTGCAGGACGACGACCGCGCGGCGCGCGAACTGCTCGTGCGCGAAACGCTGCGTGTGGCGGCCGCGGAGCAGGATCAGCGGCTGCTGGGCACGACGCCGTCCAGCACCGGGGCACCACTCTTCTTCTATCGGCGCGGCATGCTGACCATTGCCAGCGACCCGCTGCTTGATGCCCTGGCGCCCCTGGGCCGACTGCTTCCGGGCACGGTGGCTGTGGAGGCCGATGCCGGGGAATCGGTGTTCAGCACCCAACGGGTGCCCATCGCGCGCGCCACCACGCTGGTGGGCTTTCGGCATCTCGCGCAGGTGGCGGGCGATGTGTCGCTGCAGGGCGTGCTGGCCACACCGGCGCGCGGCGATGAGTTTGCGCTTGATGCGCGCCGCGAGGATCTCGGCGTACTGCTGCTCTTTGCCACCATGCTGGGGGCCATGTCGGCGGTGTGGATGAGCGGTGTGGCCGCGCGCTCGCTGGCGCGTCCGGTGGGTGCGCTGCGTGAGGCCGCACTGGCCATTGCGGCGGGCCGTGAAGCGCCGTCGCTGGGCAAGGCACCAGCCACCGAGTTCGCGCCGGTCTATCGCGCCTTCGGGCGCATGTCGGCCGATCTGGCCACCAGCCGTGCCGCGCTCGAGGCGGCGCAGCGCCGAACGGCGGCGGTGCTCCAGCACGTCGCGTCGGGCGTGGTGGCCTTCCGCTATGCCGGCGACATCATGCTGGCCAATCCCCGCGCCGGCGCGCTCCTGGGTGCTGAGGTGCTCATGGCCGGCGCCACGCTCGACTCCCTGCCGGCTTCGCTGCAGGATCTCGTGGCGCGCTGTCGCGACTTCCTGCGCGACCGACGTGAGGACGAGGCCTTTGATCTCACGGTGCAGGGCCGACAGCTGCAGGCCCGGCTGACCCGTCTGCCGTCAGGCGCCGTACTTACCATTGACGACATCACGCAGCTCGCGTCGGCGCAGCGCGTGCTGGCCTGGGGCGAGATGGCGCGGCAGGTCGCGCACGAAATCAAGAATCCGCTCACACCCATTCGGCTTGGCGTGCAGCATCTGCGGCGGGCCTGGCGCGACGGGCGCGGTGACTTCGGTGACATCCTCGACCGCAACGTGTCCCGCGTGCTCGAGGAGATCGATCATCTCGACGAAATCGCGCGCGCCTTCAGTCGCTACGGCACCGCACCATCGGAACGCGAACCCGGGGTGCCCATCGACGTGGCCGCCGTGACCTGGGATGTGCTCGCGCTTGAGCGGCTTGGTGACGCCGATGATCAGGCGCCGGTGCAGTGGGTCTTTGAGGGGCCCACCGGCGAAGCGCAGCCGGAGCAGGGCGACGAGGCGCCGACGCCCGTCTGGGCGGTGGGGCAGCGCGATGAGATGCGTGAAGTGCTCATCAACCTGCTTGAGAACGCGCGACTGGCGAGCGCCCGGACCGTGCGGGTGCGGCTGGTGACGGAACCGGGACAGGTGCGACTCGATGTGGTCGATGACGGCAGCGGCATTCCCGCCGACGTGCTGCCGCATGTCTTCGAGCCGCACTTCTCCACGCGCACCAGCGGCAGCGGTCTTGGTCTGGCCATCAGTCGTCGGCTCATCGAGGGCTGGGGCGGTGCCATTGCGCTGTCCAGCACGCCGGGGAAGGGCACCACGGTGCAGATCCGTCTGCGCCGGGCCGAGGCCCCGCTGGTGCAAGCGGCCGGCGTGCAGGTGGCCAGCGCACAAGCGGGCGGCGCGGAAGCGGCTGGCGCCGATTAGACTATCCGCATGTCCTCCGCCCTCCCGCCCAGCGATCAGCGCGTCACGGCCTCGCCACCGCCGCATCTGGAAGCGTGGACCCTGCCACCGGGCTGGGCCTGGGGCACGGATGCCATCCAGCGGGAGCATCGGCACTACCAGGAAGTCATGGACGCGCTCGGGCGCTCGCTCTCGCTGGTGAGTGTGCCCAACGCGGAGCATGGCGAGTGGTTGCACAACGAGGCGCGCGCGCTCGCGCATCGCAATCATCCGTCCATTCCCACCACGTACCACTACTGGGCGTCCTACGAACAGAGTCGTCGCGGGCCCGGCTATCTGCGCCGCTGGATCAGTGGCGAAACGGTGCACTCGCGGGTGGCGCGGCTCGGGCCCGACTCCATTCAGTTCGCGTTTCAGGTGCTGCGCGAGGCGGGCAGCACGCTGGCCTACCTGCACGACACGGCCGCGGCACACGGCGCCGTGTCGGCCAGCACGGTGTGGCTCACGCCGGGCGGCCGGCTCTGGCTCCTGGGTTGGGAGTGGGTGCTGCCGGCGGATCAGCGTCCCGCTGGCGTGTTGCCCGATCCCAACTTCACCCCCTGGGCGCCCGAGTGGGGTGAGGGCGTGTGGAAGCCCACGCCGCTGTCGGACCAGTGGCAGCTGGCTGCCATGCTGTTCCTGATGCTGACCGGCGAGACGCCGCCCGAGCGGGACGTGCCGCCGCTGTCTCTGCTGCGGTCCGACTGCCCGCAGATTCTCGGACACGTGCTCGAACGCGCGCTGGCGGTCGATCCCGCCGATCGCTATCCCAGCATCGCCACCATGCTGCGGGAACTCGATCGGCATGTGTCGGTGCGCCCCGTGCTCATCGCGCCCGAGGGCGATGAGCTGCCCAAGGCGCTCGATTCGGCGGAGTCCCGCCTTCGCTGGGCCACGGCCGACGACTACGAGATCCTGGCGCCGCTTGGTCAGGGCATGTTCGGCAGCGTGTGGCGCGCGCGCGATCTGTCGCTGTCACGCGAAGTGGCCATCAAGGTGCTGCATCCGCACATCGCGCGCGATGACGTGGCCGTGGCGCGCTTTCAGCGTGAGGCGCGTCTCGCCGCGCAGCTCGCGCACGCGGCCATCGTGCCCATTTACGACAGCGACAGTCGCGGCGGCGTGGTGTGGTACACCATGGAGCTGGCCGAAGGCGGCTCGGTGGCCAATCTCGTCGCGCGATCGGGACCGCGTCCGTTCGACGAGATTGCACCGCAGGTGGACGAGGTGCTGGAAGCGCTGCATGCGGCGCACACCAGTGGCATCATCCACCGCGATCTCAAGCCCGAAAACATCCTCATCGATCGCTATCGGCGCTGGCGCATCGGTGACTTCGGCATCGCCTACGCCCTCGGTGACGAGAACGCCGGCACCTCGGGCACGCCGTCGTTTGCTGCGCCCGAGCAGTTGCTGGGCGAGGCGCAGGGACCGGCGACGGACTGCTACGCGCTTGCGAGCATCGTGTACTACGTGCTCACGGGCCGTCCGCCGTTTGGGGACGGGCCGGCCGAGCAGATCCTGGCGCGGCAGTTGTCGGATGCCATAGGTGAGCAGTTGCAGGCCGATGGCTTTGACGATGTGGTGGGCGCCTGGTTGGCCCGTGGTCTCGCCCAGCGCGTGGAGGACCGCTTCGACGATGCGCAGGAAATGCGCGCCGCGTGGCGCGAGGTGGTGCGTCAGACACGCCGCGGCGAGGACTCGCGTCCCTGGTGGCGACGATTGTTCGAGGGGCTGCAGGACGAGACACCCGCAGAAACGGCGCCCGACTGGTAGGTCGGGCGCCGTGTTGCTTCACACCGCGCTGAATGCGCGGCGCGGCCGGGGGCGCGCTTTGTGCGCGCTGCGTACGCGCTGCGTCTTGAAACGACGGCCGGTCAAGCCGCGTGAGTGGGCGGCAGCGGCAACGCGCTGCTCTTGTTCGGCGCAGTAAGCGCGGAGGGCACGCCGGCCGAGGCCGGAACCGCCGCAGTACCCGGCGGAAGCAGGCCGCGCGCCGTCGCCATGGCGTTGGCCACCGCTGCGACCTCTGCGGGCACCGACGTGGGCACGCGCTTGCGCGCAGCGCCGTGCGCAGTACCTGTCACAGCAGCTGGTACGGCGCCTCGCGCCGCCACCGCACGCTCCTGCGACCGGGGCTGGGGGGCTAGCGGACGGTTCGCGCTGGACAGCGCGGTGAGCTGACGCCGACGCTTGCGGGCGTACAGCAGCTGATCGGCGCGCGCGAGCAGCTCCGGCACACCGGCCGTATCACTCGGCCGCACGCGGGTGTGGCCGATGGTAAGGGCGATGGTGGTGGGGAACGCCGCACTGGCGTTCAGCAAGGCAAGACGCTCCTCGATGCGCTTCTGGATGACCCGCGCGCCCGCGCCATCAGCATCGAGCGCCAGAATGGTGAACTCGTCGCCGCCCAATCGTGCGACCACGTCGCAGTCACGCACGGTGGACTGCAGCAGCCGCGACACGGCCTGCAGCGCCCGATCACCGACGGCATGTCCGAAGCGGTCGTTGAGCTGCTTGAATCCGTCCATGTCTGCATACATCACCACCGCATCCTTGCCCTGGCGGCGCGCCACGCGAAGCTGCTGCTCGGCAAGGGTGAGGAATCCGCGGCGATTGTAGAGGCCGGTGAGATCGTCGGTGAGAGTGGCCTTGCGCAGACGCAGTTCTTCACGCTTGCGCCGCGTGATGTCGCGTACGGTGATGGCCACGCCGTCCGAAGTGGGCGTGGCATGATGCATGACCCAGCCCGCACCGAAATGCCGGCGGTCGGTGCGTGCTTCCTCCACCAGCGGTGTGCCGAGCGTGAGCACCGACACGTAGCGCGCAAACAGCGTCTCCGCGATGGAGACCGGCAGATCGCGGCGCAGGCGACGCCGGACCAGCGCGTTGGGCGTGGTGCGCAGGAGGGCGGCCGCCACGGCGTTCGCCTCGATGATCTCGAAGTCGTCCACCGTGCCGTAGGCATCGCGCACCGCGCGCAGCAGCATCACGCCGTCCACACTGTGCCGCATGGCGTCCTCGAGACGCTGCATGCGCTGCCGCACGCTGGCGTCGTCCTGCATGCGACGCAGCAACTCCTGATGCAGCAGGCGCCATCCGATGATGGCGCAGCACAGAGCCGCAGCCGAAAGCACCGGAGCAAGGGTGGCAAGCGCGGGAAGCTGCACCACGCCCTGCGACAAGGCGATGGTGAACAGGATCGAGAGCGTCAGCGCTCCCCAGAATGTGCTGCGCAGGGCGATGCGGTGAAACATGAAGGGGGGTGTGCAGGGCAGATGGCGATTCCATGCCGCCGTCGGCTGGAATGAAGGGACGCCCGGCTGCCAGGCCGTGTGTTGCGGGTGGTGCAACCCCCATGCCACAGATGAGTTACGACGCCTGAGATGAGAAAATGGATGTGGACAAACATCGTAACGCATTGTTATGCAAGGTCTTGACCGCAAAAGAGGACCGGTTGCTCCGAGTTTCGGTCTGTCCCGGCGCCGCCTGCCAGGCATCGCGGAACTTTGCGCCATGACCGGTCGTTCATGCCGACCTCGAGCATAAGCGAGGTCGGCAGAAACAGCCGAGTTTCAAGCGATCAGCCGAGCAGCACCTTGGTTTCCAGTTCCTGATCGCGTTGGCGCTGACGCGCGGCGAGCTCCGGCGTGCCGGTCGCGGCGGGCCGAAAGAGCGACACCGCGATGCCGGTGAGGAAGGACAGCGGAATGGTTACCAGTGCCGGATTCTTGAGCGGGAACCAGGCCTCCGGCCGCTTGAGCAGATCCACCTGCACGGCGGGTGACAGCGCAATGAGCGTTAGCGTGGAGAGCGTGCCCACGATCATGCTGGCGGCGGCGCCGGCCGTGCTGGTGCGACGCCAGAATACGCTCAGCACCAGCGCGGGAAAGTTGGCGCTGGCTGCGATGGCGAAGGCCAGGCCAACCATGAACGCCACATTCTGTCCCTTGAAGGCCACGCCGAGCACGATGGCCACGACAGCAAGTGCCACGGTCGCGAGTCGCGCCACACGGATTTCCTCACCCGGCCGGGGCTGACCGCGGCGGACCACGCTTGCCCAGAGATCGTGCGAGATGGCTGCCGCTCCGGACAGGGCCAGACCCGCCACCACCGCGAGAATGGTGGCAAAGGCCACCGCCGCAATGAAGCCGAGGAACGCACGGCCACCGAGCAGCTCCGCCAGCATGGGCGCGGCCATGTTGCCGCCGGCATCGATGGCGCGAATGGTGTCGGGGCCCACCAGCACCATCGCGCCGAAACCCAGCACGAAGGTCATGAGGTAGAACAGACCAATGAGGCCCGTGGCGATGAACACCGATTGCCGTGCGGCGCGTGCATCGGGCACGGTGTAGAAGCGCATGAGAATGTGCGGCAGTCCCGCCGTGCCGAACATCAGCGCGAGTCCCAGCGAAACGGCATCCCAGGGGTTGCTTACCAGCTTGCCGGGTGCGAGCACGCCGGCGCCGTGCTTGGCGGCGGCAGCCGCAAAGAGCGCCCGTGGGTCGAAGCCGAAGCGGGACAGCACCAGACCGGCCAGCAGCGCTGCGCCTCCCAGCAGCAGCACGGCTTTTACGATCTGCACCCAGGTGGTGGCCAGCATGCCGCCGAAGAGCACATAAGCCATCATGGCCACGCCGACAATCACCACCGCGCTTTCGTACGGAATGCCAAAAAGCAGGCGAATGAGACTGCCTGCGCCGACCATTTGCGCGATGAGATAGAACGCGATGGTGGCGAGTGTGCCGAGTGCGGCACTCACCCGCACCGGTGTGGGGTCAAGTCGTGCGGCCACCACATCGGCGAAAGTGTAGCGCCCCAGATTGCGCAGCGGTTCAGCAATGAGAAACACCACCACTGGCCAGCCCACCAGCCAGCCAGTGGAGTATATGAGGCCGTCGAATCCGCTGGTGGACACGAGGCCCGCGATGCCAAGAAAGGACGCGGCGCTCATGTAGTCACCGGCCAGCGCAAAACCGTTCTGACCTGCGGTCACCGAGCGCCCGGCGGCGTAGAAATGCTCGGCCGTGCGGGTGCGGCGTGCGGCCCACCAGGTGATGCCGAGCGTGATGGCGATGAACACACCGAAGAAGGCAATGGCCACCGGATCTGGCGTGCCGAAGCGCGGCGTGTCGTTCATGACCCGAACTCCTCGCCAGAGTTGCTCTCGCGGCGTGCAGAAGCCAGCTCTGCGCGAAGCGCCGCCAATGCCGGGTCGTACTGCGTGTTGGCCCAGCGCACATACACCAGCGTGAGCAGCCAGGCCGCGACAATGACCAGTGCGCCCAGCACGATGCCCAGCGAGAGACCGTCGCCAAGCGCCGTGGCGAGAGAGGCGGGACGGAAGGCCACGAGCAGAATGAAGCCGAAGTACACCGCCACCATGGCCAGCGTGAGTCCTGCCGCCACGCGCCATCGGCGGGAGGAGAGGGCGCGGGCACTGGTCAGCACGGCCGCCGGGACGTCCCGGGACATGTCCCGCGCGAGGTCCTGGCGGGCGGAGGCGGAATGACGATCAGGTGACATGGCGCGCGAAAGTAGAGCGCGGCTAGCTTCCACGATAGTGGGCGGAACCCCCTCGGGACCTCACGGACCGTATGGAGTCCGTGGTGTGCCGGCGTTCAGCCGTGTTCGTCGCCCGTCGTACGGCCCTCTTGCCATCTCCATCGGTGTCCATTCGCCAATTCATCGCCCTCGGCAGTCTGGTCAACGCCCTCGTGGCGCTGTACCTGCATCTCTGGAAGCTTGGCCTCATGGGCAGTCTTGCGTGCAGCAGTGGCGGCGGCTGCGCCTATGTGCAGGGCAGCCCCTGGAGCTGGTTCCTTGGGGTGGATGTCGCGCTCATTGGCGCGGTGGGGTACAGCGTCCTGTTTGTGGTGGCCATCATCGGCTCGCTGCCCAGGTTCGAGGACGCCTCGTGGGTGACACGTGCCATGCAGGTGCTCATCTGGGCGGCCGTGCTGTTCACGCTGCGCCTCAAGTACGGCGAGTTCATTGTGCTCAAGAGCTTCTGCTCGTGGTGCGCCATTTCCGCCGTCAGCATCACGGTGTTCGCGGTGCTGGTCACCCTCGATGCGCGGCGTGTGCTCAGGGTGAGTCCGCCGCGCCCGACATGACGGCCACCCAGCGCTTCATCTCTTCGTAGATGGGATAGCCCGGCATGGTCGCGAGCACGCGTCCCGTGGCATCCACCGCAATAAAGACAGGCGTGCCGGCCTGACGCAGCGAGGCCTGCAGGTCGGCAGCCGAGCCAACCGGTCCCACCAGACGTGCGCCCGCAATGCCCTCGCTCTCGAGCATCGGCTTGCCATACGCGGCCCCTTCGAGTGTGAGCACCGTCAGCCGGGGCAGTGGCTGACCGGCCGCAATCTGGCCGATGTCGCGCAGCGACTTCTTGCACCAGGGGCAGGTGCGCGAATTGACCATGATGATGACCGGTGCCTTGTCCGACAGCAGCGGTACAACACGCCCCGAGAGATCGCGCACCGTGGAGACACCGAGTTGCTGCTGCGCAGACAGCGCGCGCGACGCAGTGCGCGGCTCGCTCAGTGCGCGCTGTGCCACCAGGGCGGAACAGGCGAGGGCCAGCGCCAGCAGACCAAGGCTGCTGCGCGACAGGCGTGGGCGCGTGGAGCTCATGCCTCGTTCACGGCGAGGCGTCGCTGTCGCGGCGGTCCACGCTGTAGGCGGTGGCCACGATCCACTCCGCGTCGAAGTGCCAGGTGGCACGCACGGCCGTCGGGCCCTGCGCCATCTCCGGCAGCAGCAGCGTGACCTGCGTGTCCCCCGGTTGCGTGACCTGCAGCTCGACTTCGGTGAAGCGCACATAGCGCTCGACGAAGGGGTCGATGGCCTTGTACACCGCCTCCTTGAGCGCGAAGTGCACCAGCACCTGTTCACGCTGGTGCAGGGGATCGGTTCCCAGAGCCTCAACGGCGGCGTACTCGCGGGCCGTGAGGATCTTGCGCGCGATGGAGGGCTTGTCGAGATCGGCCGGCTGTGGCCGCCGCTCGAGGTCGAGTCCGAGGTGATGGAGGCCCGGCACGCGCGGGGCCACGGCCGCCATGGCGCGTGTGCGCTTGTGGGTAATGGATCCGGTCACGGCCTGCGGCAGCGCCGGGGCGCCGCGTGCCGTGCGCCTTATGGCCTCATCGGCCACGGGCGCCACTTCGGGCAAGGCACGCAGGGCATCGCGCAGGGCCTGACGGCCGGCCACAAAGGTGGCGCGTCGTGGCGCCGGCAATCCCCGCGCCATGGCCGCCTCAATGGGATGCAGGCTGCCGTCGGCCACCAGCTGGTTGAGGTGCGCATTCCACGCGTCCTCATCGGGCACGACAGGAACCGCGGTCTGTGCCGTGACGGTAACGAAGGGAGAGGCAAGGGACGACGCCATACCCGGAAAACTACGAAGAACCGGTGCGAATGTGTGAGTCGCCTGCCAGCTTTGAGGCGTGACCAGACCCTCGTCCTCTCCAAACGCCCCGTTGACCGCCGGCGCCGCCCCGGTGGTCTCCACCGCGCACGCCTGGTATGCCGTGGCGGTGCTCACGCTGGCCAACGTGTCGGGCTTTGTGGATCGCCAGATCCTTTCCCTGCTCACGGTCCCGCTCAAGCGCGACCTCCAGCTCAGCGACACGCAGGTGAGTCTGCTCATCGGGCTCGGCTTTGCGGTGTTCTATTCGGTGCTGGGCTTGCCCATCGGCCGCTGGGTGGACCGCGGCATGCGACCGCGCATCGTGGCGCTGGGCGCAGCGCTGTGGAGCGTGATGACGCTGCTCACGGGCATCACGCGCGGCTACGGACAATTGTTCCTGGCGCGCGTGGGTGTTGGCGTGGGCGAGGCCACGCTTGGTCCGGCGGCGGTGTCCATCATTGCCGATCAGTTCCCGCGCGAAAAGCTGGGCACGGCCATGAGCACCTACATGGTCGGCACGTTTGCCGGATCGGGGGTGGCCTATGCACTCGGTGCCTACATCGTGGGTCGGGTGGATCAGCCGGGCATGATCACCCTGCCGCTGATCGGGGAAATCTTCCCGTGGCAGACGGTGTTCTTCTGGATCGGCGCGCCGGGATTGCTGATCGCGCTGCTGGCACTGTCCATCCGCGAGCCGAGGCGTCAGTCGGTGACGGCTGCGGCCCCTGCGGGGGCCACCATGCGGGCGTCAACCCAGTCGTCGACCGCGGGCTTTGCTGACGTCTGGCAGTATGTGCGCAGCAATCTGCGCACCATCGGCGCCCTGTCACTCGGCTTTGCCTTCTCGGCCAGCGTGAACTACGGCGTGGGGGCGTGGATGGCGGCCTTCTTCGTGCGCACGCATGGCTGGAGCATCGAGCAGGCAGGCACGCTGCAGGGCGTGCTGACCTTTACGGTCGGCCCCATTGGTGTGATGGCGGGTGGACGGCTGAACGACTGGCTGGCGCGGCGCGGTCATGTGGACGCGCCGCTTCGTGTGGGCCTGCTGGGTGCACTCGGCATGGCGGTGTTTGCCGGACTCTATCCGGCGGTGCCATCGGCCATGGTGGCCGCTGTGCTGCTGGTGCCGGTGAACCTGTTTGCCGCCATGCCCTGGGGCGCCGCCAACGCCGCCATCGCCGAGGCCATGCCGGCGCGTCTGCGTGGACAGGGCAGCGCGATCTACCAGTTGGTCGTGAATCTGGTGTCGGGTGTGCTCGGCCCCACCGCCGTGGCGCTGCTCACCGACCGGCTCTTTGGCGACGAGTCGATGCTGCGCTGGAGTCTCGTCATTGCCAGCATTGGCGGCATGATGCTCGCCTCGGCGTTGATGCTGTATGCGAGAGCGGCGTACGTTGCGACCGTGACCGCAGTACGCGCCGAGCACGGCTAGACAGCTCTGCGCGGTGCGCTATGCGCGGTGCGCTATGCGCGGTGCGCTATGCGCGGTGCGCTATGCGCGGTGCGCTATGCGCGGTGCGCTGTGCGCTGTGCGCGGTGCGCCGCAGGTTTGAGTGGTGTCGCGCCGGAGCCCCCGCGGACCGCCGCGATTCGGCCACATGCACCACTCACACTCACAGCCCACGGCTCACGTCCCACGACTGTGGATGGCCAGCCGCAGTTCAAAAAGGCCTCACACCCTGATTCTGTTCGTCGCCCTCGTCACCACATTGCCCGCCAGCATGCCGGCTGCGAGCGAAATGCCGATGATGGCCACGCGGAATCCGGTCTGAATGCCCGTCTCCACTTCCTGCCCCAGCAGCGACTGCACACTGCGGAAACCCACGCTGCCGGGCACGAGAATGAGCAGGCCCGGCACCTGGGTCACCATGGCCACGCGGCGCTTGATGCGCGCAAACACATTGCTGCCCGCGCTCACCACCAGCGCGCCGAGGAACGCGCCAAGTTCTTCGCCGTAGGTCGCACCGGCAAACTTGGACGTCAGGTAGGCTGCGGCGCAGGCCAGCACGATGAGTGGCGCATCGCGAGGCGGACCGTTGAGCAGCACGGTGAAAGCCAGCGGCGCCACGAGCAGCGCGGCCCACTCGGTCCATGCGGGCAGCGGTGTCGTCCAGCTCCACTGTGCGGCCGCCGGAAGCTGCTCACGCAGAATGTGCTCCAGCACCACACCGGTCTTGGCGCCGAGGGCGAGACCGAAGCCAAGGCCAAGGAAGGTGACCAGCGCCCCCGACATGCGCGCCGTGCCCGAGGCGAGATGGCGCGTGGAGAGCTCCGACAGCGCCACCGTGAACGTGAGGCCCGGCATGAGAATCACGAGCCCGGCGAGTGACGTCAGGAAGCCGTTGCCCGTGCGCATCACGCCGTCGAAGGCAAAGGCGATGGTGGTGACCACAAAGGCCGCCAGGGGTTCGGTGATGTGCCGCGTGCTTTCGAATCGGCCGGTGCTGAGCGACACCGCCGCCGTGATGAGGCCAAGGAACGACGCGATCACCACGTCCCCCGCGCGCACGCGGAGAAAACAGGCTACGGCCGCCGACGCCAGCACAAAGGCCAGCACCACCAGCCAGGGGGCGTACACCGGCGGCTCACGGTCCATGGCGTCGATGAGCGCCAGCCCTTCACTGGGCGCGATCTCGCCTTCCACCACACGGCGAGTGACTTCGCCCAGCCGGGCCAGCTGGCCAAGGTTGGGCTCTCCGGGCTCCACGCGCAGCAGGTGGACGTGCTGCTGCTCCACGTCGCCGATGCCCACCATGATGCTGGTGGGAGTGGAGAAAAACTCGGCCTTGAGACCCAGCTGGCGGGCCGCCGAGGTGAGCGCGGCCTCGAGACGATTGGCCGGCGTGCCGTGCTGGTGCAGGGCACGGGCGAGCTGCAGGATGAAGCGACGGGCGGCGAGCGAATCGGCCATGTCTGGCAGCGTACGGCCCGAGAAGGCACCGCGCAACGGGGAAATGGGTATCATTCAGACATCGGGTGTCCGGATGGGTCGGACGCCCAGCCCTCCTGCTCGTGTCTCCATGATTTCGACTTTTCGCAGCATGGCCCGCCGCGTCGTCCCGGCGCTCGCCCTTCCGGCGCTCCTCACTGCCTGTGGCAGCGACGGGGGCCCCACCGATGTGCCGTCCAATCCGGCCGTTGAGACCTACGCGCCCGCACTCGGCGTGAACATCGCGCAGATGACCAAGCGCAACGACAATCTCTTTACGCAGGACCTCACCGTGGGTACCGGCACGGAGCTGGCCGCCGGTGATTCACTCGTCGTGCGCTACACGGGCTGGCTGGTGAACGGCAGCCGATTCGACAGCGGGACCATTCCCTTCCGCATCGGCGTCCAGCAGGTCATCCGCGGTTGGGATGAAGGTCTGCCCGGCATGAAGGTGGGTGGCAAGCGCAAGCTGGTCATCGGCTCATCGTGGGCCTACGGTCCCGGCGGTCAGGGGCCCATACCGCCCAATGCCACGCTGGTGTTCGACGCGGAACTGCTCAACGTCATCAAGCGCTGATCATGACGCCGCGTCTGACTGGCATCGGCCGGCGTCGCCGCGGCCTGATCTCGTGGAGTGTTCTGCGCAACAGCATGCTGCCCGTCGGCCTTGTGGCCGGCGGGCTTGCTGTTTCAGCGGCCATGGGGTCGATACGGGTGGAGCCCACGGGTGTGGTTGCGTCAGACGCGAATGCGTTGGCCGCCGCGCAGACAGTGGACCTGCTGCTGGTTGGCGGCACCGTGGTGGATGGCACCGGGGCGCCCGGGCGGCGCGCCGATGTGGCCATTGCCGGCAATCGTGTGGTGGCCGTGGGGGAGAACCTGCCGCGCGGTACCGCGCGTCGTGTGCTCGACGTGTCGGGGCAGGTGGTGGCGCCGGGGTTCATCGACCTGCATGCGCACCTCGAACCGCTGCTGCAGCTCTCGCTCATGGAGAGCGCGCTGCGGCAGGGCGTGACGCTCGCATTGGGTGGTCCTGACGGTGGCTCTCCGTTGCCACTTGGGCCCTATCTCGACTCCGTGCGCGCGGTCAAACCCGGCATCAACGTCGCGTACCTCGTGGGTCACAACGATGTGCGACGTGCAGTCATGAACATGGACGCGCGTGCGCCCTCGGCCGCCGAGCTGGCGCGCATGAAGCAACTGGTGGCCGAGGCCATGGGGCAGGGCGCGTTTGGTCTCAGCACGGGTCTGCTGTACCTGCCTGGCACCTACTCCAACGTGGAGGAGGTCATTGCGCTGGCCCAGGTGGCCAGCGACAGCGGCGGCATTTACACCTCGCATCTGCGCAAGGAAGGCATTGGCCTGCTCGATGGAGTGGGCGAGGCGCTGGAAATCGGGCGCCGCGCCCGCATTCCGGTGGTGCTCACGCATCACAAGGCCGTGGGACAGCAGATGTGGGGCCGGAGTACGGTCACGCTGGCCATGGTGGACAGTGCGCGACGCGCCGGCACCGACGTGATGATCGATCAGTATCCGTACACGGCCACGCACACTGGCATTGGGGTGCTGGTGCCCAGCTGGGCCATGGCCGGCGGCACGGCGGAGTTCCGCAAGCGGCTGGCGGTGCCGGCGTTGCGCGACAGCATCAAGGCCGGCATCGTGTTCAACATTCTCAACGATCGTGGTGGCGGTGATCTCGCACGCGTGCAGTTCTCACGCGTGGCGTGGGATCGCACGCTCGAAGGCAAGACCCTCAAGGACTGGGCCGCGCGCCGCAACATGGCGCCCACGCCGGAGAACGGGGCCGAGCTGGTGCTGGAGGCCATGCTGAATGGCGGCGGCAACGCCATCTACCATGTGCTCGACGAAGGCGACGTGCGCCGCATCATGACGCATCCCTACACGATGATTGCCAGCGACGGGCGTCTCTCGCAGCCGGGTGACGGACACCCGCATCCCCGGGCCTACGGCACGTTTCCCCGTGTGCTGGGCCGCTATGTGCGGGAGCAGGGACTGCTGTCGCTGGAGCAGGCGGTGCACAAGATGACACAGATGCCGGCGCAGCGACTCGGCCTCAGCGATCGCGGCGTGCTGCGCGCGGGCGCGTGTGGACGCGGGAGGAGCCGGCGGGGGTGGCACCGGTGGGCGGG
>JACVCT010000349.1 GCA_016741895.1 Gemmatimonadaceae bacterium
TGCCCATGGCCAGGGCGCTCGCCAGATGGCCACTGCCGGTGTAGGGCACCCCCACCATGTCCAGCAGGGCCTGAATGGTGCCGTCTTCGCCCTGACCGCCATGCAGCGCCAGAAACACGCAGTCGGCGCCGGTAATCTCCGGCCGGGTGCCTAGCGACGGCGACAGGGAGCGTGCCGCCAGCCCGGCCAGCGCCTCGAGCGAAGGTGGCGCGCTGCCCACCCCGGCGGCCAGCAGCGCCGCCTCCGTGTCCCGACTCAGCACGCCCTCGGCGGGGTCGAAACAGGTCACCTGGTGCCCCTTCTCGCGCAGGGCGACGGCGATGCGCAGGCCGCTCGACAGCGAGACATCGCGTTCGGCGGACACGCCGCCGAGCAGCACGGTGATGCGGAGGGAAGACGGGGCGGCCGGTGCCGCCGCAGACGGGGAATGCGAGACCATGCGCGCAACTTAGCGCGCGCCGGTTCCCCCCGCAGACGGCGATGCCAAAGGCATCACCATCAGCGACGTGAACAACGACGTCAGTTACGACGCCGGCGTCTCCGCCAGCACGAAGGCCACGAGGCGTTCCAGCATGGCCTCGTCGGGAATGCGCGCCCACTCCTCCAGCACGATCAGCCGGTCCCAGGGGTCGATGGTGACGTGGCGCCCGGTGGTGGGGGCGGTCGAATCGACGGCCAGCCAGGCCTGCCAGAGCGTCATGCCATGCACATTGAGCACGATGCCGTGGGCATCTTCCCATGTGCTGGGTCGCGGGTCGGCGGCAAAGGCGGCCAGACAGCCGCGCTGGTGGTCGCGCAGGGGTTCGCCGAGGACATCGGTGAACCGGTCGAGAGCGTCGATCATGAACACGAACAGGGGGAGCACCCCACGGTGGCGTCGTCGCCCCGCGCGCGGTTTGCCAGGCTTGGCATGGGGGAGACGGGGGACGAATCCGGTTCGTCACGAAAAGCCCGGGCCCGGTTGCCGTCCCGCTGTGACGGGTCCGGACAGCCCGAGGTACAGCAAGGCACGGATCGAATCACCCGTTTCCCGGAGTTCCTGTTCCATGCGACGTACCACCACCCGGCTCGTGCGCGCCGTGACCGCCCTGTCCGCTCTCGGACTGCTGGCGGCCTGCAGCGACTCACCCGCCGGCAACGTGCTCACGGACGACACGGCCACCCCGTCTCCCAACCAGGGGATCGTGGCCGGCACGCTTGAGGTGAAGGCCCAGCGGCCCACCCTCACGCTGCGCAACACCACCGAACTGGTGGTGGGCTACATGGTCGTGGACAAGGACCAGATGGTGATTGCCCTGTATCCGCCATGCAACACGCAGTGCCCCACACTCGTACAGGGCGCGAGTGTTCAGGTGCCGTACAGCCAGATCGGCGGCTATACGGCGCAGTCAACCGAGGCGATCGTGATGTGGTGGACCTACCGGCGTCAGGCCGACGGCTCGCTGCGTCCCGAAAGCGCCGTGCAGACGACCCGGATCCGTCTGTAAGCTTCACTGGCTCCATCTCCCGCTGAATCGTCATTACTCCCGTGCAACCCCTCGACGCCGGAACACTTCACCTCGTGCTGATGCAGGCACGGCAGGGCGATCGCACCAGCTTCGCCCGGCTGGTGGAGCATTACTATCCGCGCGCGCTGCGATTCGCGATGCAGATGTTGCATCATCGGGAGGATGCGGAGGAGGCCGTGCAGGACGCCTTCATCCGCGTGCATGACAACCTGGCACGGTTCCGCGAGGATGCGCCTTTCGATCCGTGGTTCTTCCGCATTCTCGGGAACCGTTGCCGCACGCTCATGGCCAAGCGCAAGCGCCGCCATGAAGTGCTGGAGTACGGCGACCTGCCGTACGACGCTGCAAGTGAGGACAGTGCCGACATTCCCGACGCCGGGTTTGCGCGCGATGTCCACGCCGCTCTGGCATCCCTGCCACCTGAACAACGCGAAGCCTTTCTGCTCCGCCACGTGAACGACATGGACTACGAAGAGATGGCCATCGTGACGGGCGCCAAGGGCTCCACTCTCCGCATGCGAGTCAAGCGCGCCATCGATACGCTGCGTGTACGCCTCCGTGAGGGAGCGATCCATGAATAACCAGACTCCTTTTGGCCCGGGCCTCGAGCCGGACGCCGACGACGATCGCCTGCTGCGCCAGGTGCGCGCGGTGCTTGCGCCCATGCCCGAAGTCGACCGTCGGGCCATCGCCGACATTCTCAACGCCGTCGCACACCGCAAGCGCACCCCCTGGCAGCGCTTCGTGGCGCGCCTCGAGCCGCTGGCCGAGTGGTGGCAGTTTTCGGTGCCGCCTGTGGCCCGCGGTGCCTCGCTGGCCGCTGGCGCGCTGCTGCTGGGCTTCATGGCCCGCGGCGTCATCATGAGCCCGAACAGCAGCGTGGGCGTCGCGCCCACGCTGGCCGTGCAGACGGACAGTCAGGTCACGGCCCCCGTGGCCGACCCCATGCGCACCACGCTGCAGACGGTCGAAGGCGGCGCCGATGTGTCCGCGCTCCGCATTCCCACCCAGTTCGTGCTCGACGCACGCGATGTGCCCAGCGCCAGTCGCGTGAGCATCGTCGGCGATTTCAACGACTGGGACGTGAGCAACGCGCCGCTCGTGCTCGACCGCGGCGTATGGACGGTGACGGTGGCGCTTCCGCCCGGCCGCCATGTGTATTCCTTTGTCGTGAATGGCGAGACCTGGGTGGCCGATCCGCGCGCCGCCGAGGCCACCGACGCCGACTTCGGTCGGCCGGGTTCGGTCATCATCGTGCAGAACCCGTGAGGATCGGACCCATGCCCACCCTGACACTCCGTCGCGCCGGCCTCGTGCTGTGCAGCGGCTTTGCACTCGCAGTCCAGCCGTTCACCTCGCCGATGGCCTCGGCGCAGGAGGCGGCGCCCTTCGACGCCATTGGTGACGACGACGCCCGCACGGCGCTCCGTACCATCATCGCCGACGCGGCTGCCCGTGGCCTGCCCACGGCCCCACTGGTGACCAAGGTGCGCGAGGGGCTGGCCAAGAAGGCCACCCCGGATCGCATCCGCACCGCCACATCGGCGTTGGCCGATCGCCTGGCGTTGGCGGCGTCCGCCCTGGCCCCCGCCCGCTCCAACGATGAACTGGCAGCGGCGGCCGACGCCCTGCAGGCCGGCATTCCGGTCAGCACGCTGCGCGATATGCGCAAGCTCTGGCCCGGCAAGCCGCTCACCGTTCCACTCGGCGTCCTCGCCGAAATGGTGCAGTCGGGCGTCTCCAGGACCGTGGCCACCCGCCGGGTGCGTGAGCTCCTGGTCAAGGGCGCCTCGGCCGGCCAGTTCGCCAATCTGGGCACCGTCGTGCGCAACGATATCGCGTCGGGACTCGCGCCGGATGCCGCCATGGAGCTACGCTCCAAGGGTGTCATGTCTCTACTCAATTCGCAGGCTGCCGGCTTGTCCAACGGACTCGTTCCGGCAAGCACGCCGCCCCGTCCGCGCAACAAGTAGCATCTCCTCCTCGGCCAGTCGCGTCATCGCCCTGATGGCGCTGCTGGCCGCGCCATTGGTCGCACCGCTCAGACCGGCCCGCGCGCAACCGCTGCTGCCCCAAGGCCCACTGGCCTGGCTCGACCCCGGCGGCG
>JACVCT010000350.1 GCA_016741895.1 Gemmatimonadaceae bacterium
TAGGGTGTCGGGAGGGTCAGAAGGGTATAAGGGGCAGATGTGAAGCGGCCGGGCGTGTACGAGGTCGAGTACGGCTACTCGTGGGAGAAGTTCCTCTACGAGGATTGCGGCGGCATGCTGGAAGATCGCGCGCTCAAGTGTGTCATTCCCGGCGGCGTCTCCACCAAGATTCTCGATGCCAACGAGATCAAGGGCGTTACGCTGGACCACAACAGCGCGGTGGCCGCCGGCTCGCAGCTCGGCTCTGGGGGCATGATTGCGGTGGCTGAGGGCACCTGCATGGTGCGCCTCGCGCGAGTCATTCAGCGCTTCTATCACCACGAGTCCTGCGGACAGTGCACGCCCTGCCGTGAGGGCATGGGCTGGATGGAGCGCATCCTCGACCGCATCGTGCGCGGCGAGGGGCGTCCCGAGGACATCGATCGCCTCTACCACATTTCCACGGCGAACGACGGTACCACCATCTGCAGCCTGGGCGACTCCGCCGGCTATGCCTGCTCGGCCATCCTCGATCACTATCGCGAGGAGTTCGAGTACTACATCACCAACGGCCGCTCCATGTACGATGGACGCCTGGCGCTGGCTGACCCCTTTGAGGGCGCCGTGCCGGTGCCGATGTACGTCGGTGCCGGGAGCGCGTCGTGAGCATCGACCCCCATGTGACCATCGACTTCTTCATCAACGGAACGCCCTGCACGGCGTACGATGGCGAGACGGTCATTCAGGCGGCACGCCGGGCCGGTGTCAGCATTCCGCATTTCTGCTGGCACCCCAACCTGTCGGTGCCGGGCAATTGCCGCATCTGCATGGTGGAGGTGGAGTCGGACAACGGCGACCCGTGGTTCGATATCGGCTGCAACATGCCCGTCACGGCCGGCATGCGGGTGCTCACCGAATCGGACACGGTGAAGAAGCTGCGCCGCGACACGATGCAGTTCATCACCCTCAATCATCCGGTGGACTGCGGCATCTGCAACAAGTCGGGCGAGTGTCTGCTGCAGGACTACCACTACGAGCACAACGGGCGTCCGTCGCTGTCCATCGACCGGAAGAACCACGCGACCAAGTTCTATCCGTTGTCCGACCGCATCATGCTGGACAACGAGCGCTGCATCATGTGCACGCGCTGCGTGCGCTTCACGCATGAGGTGTCGAAGACGCATGCGTTGGGCGCCGTGCATCGCGGCGACCATTCGCTCATCCGGCCGGCGGAGAACGCGGATTTCAACGAGGACGTGTATTCCGACAACGTCATCGACATCTGCCCGGTGGGTGCGCTGCTTTCGCGGGAGAATCTCGATCACGCGCGTGTGTGGTACACGAAGGCCACGCCGTCGGTCTGCCCGGGCTGCGCGCGCGGCTGCAGCATCGACGTCTGGCATCGCAAGCCGGAGTGGGCGCTCAAGGCCCTCGATCCGTCGCTCAATGCGCGCATCGAGCGGGTAACGCCGCGTGAGAATGCCGAGGTGAACGGGCCGTGGATCTGCAACAAGGGCCGCGACCTGGCCAGGATCTGGGAGCGGCCCCGGGCCACGATGGCGCTGGTTGGCGGCACGCCAGCGGCATTGGACGAGGCCGTGGAGCGGGCGTCGCAGCTGATGGCCGAGGCCGCGCGTGGCGTGGTGCTGGTGTCGAGCTGGGGATCGAACGAGGAGCTGGCGTCGCTGCACGAGGTGCTCACGGGGCGCCTCGCGTCACGGTTCACGGCACGCGTCAAGCCGGATCATGTGCCACAGCCCGGAGAACTGCTCGAGGACGACATCCTCATCATGGCCGACAAGAATCCCAACCGCCGCGCGGCGCTGGCGCTCTTCCCGGCACTCGAGGGCGAGGTGGCGGCAGCCGTTGCCGATGCGGACCTCGTGCTGGTGTGGGGCGAGGGCGTGACCGATGCGGATCTGCCGGCCGGCGCACGGGTGGTCCGTCTGGGCAGCTATCAGTACGAGACCGCGTTGCGCGCTGACGTCTTCCTGCCCATCAGCATTCAGACCGAACGGGACGGTCACTATACCAACGCCCAGGGCGTGGTGACCGCCTTCTCGTCCTGCTTTGCCCCCAAGGGTGATGTGGTGCATGCCGAGGGCCTGTTCCAGGCGCTGGCGGGCAATCGCAAGGCCTTGCACCGCGTGCTGGCCGGAGCGGTGTCATGACCGGTGCCGTGAACAGCTGGATGCCGGATCTCGTCGTGGCGCTTGTGTTCATCACCTACTGCATGGTGATGCTGCTCAGTTTCGGCGGACTGCTGACCTGGGTGGAGCGCAAGCAGTCGGCCGTGATGTCCGACCGTGTGGGTGCCAACCGCGCCTACCTGCGCATTCCCTTCACGAACATCAAGCTCGTGTGGCTGGGACTGTTCCACGGCATGGCGGACGGTCTCAAGATGCTGCTGAAGGAGAATTTCAAACCCAACGCGCACGACAAGGTCGGCTACTTCCTCGCGCCATTCATCGTGTTCACGCCGGTGCTGCTGGTGTTCGCGGTGGTGCCGTTTGGCGGTACGCTGGTGCCGGGGCAGCTGGTGCCGGCGCTGGCGGAGTGGTTCGGCACGCGCAGCTATCCCATGCAGATCGCCACGCTCGACGCGGGCCTGCTGGTGGTGTTCGCCTTCAGCAGCATGGGCATCATCGGGGCCATGCTCGCGGGCTGGGCCTCGGAGAACAAGTTCTCGCTGCTCGGCGGTCTGCGCGCCGGGTCGCAGATGATTTCGTACGAACTGGTCATGGGGCTCACCGTGCTGGGCCTCATCCTGGTGTACGGCACGCTCGACCTGGGTGACATCGTGCGTCAGCAGTCGGGCACGCTGGGCGGTGTGCTCCCGGCCTGGGGCATCTTCTATCAGCCGTTCGCCGCCTTCCTGTTTCTCACGGCGGCCATCGCCGAGAACAAGCGCATTCCCTTCGACCTGCCGGAAGCGGAGTCGGAGCTCATCGCGGGCTACTTCACCGAGTACAGCGCGATGAAGTTGGGCCTGTTCATGTTTTCCGAGTTCATCCAGATCGCGGTGGTGGGGGCGCTGTTCACCACGTTGTTCCTGGGTGGCTACAACCTGCCGTTCATGACCGATGCGGGCTTTCTGCTGCCTGGTGGCCGCGAAATCGCGCTGAGTCAGGCGGTGCGGGTGCCGCTGCAGATGCTCACCTTCCTGGGCAAGGTGGCGCTCATGTGCCTGCTGCAGATTCAGATTCGCTGGACCCTGCCGCGCTTCCGGTACGACCAGATGCTGGGCCTGTCGTGGAAGCTGCTGCTGCCGTTGTCGCTGGCCAATCTGGCCGTCACGGTGCTGGTGGTATGGCTCGTACGGGGAGGGCAGTGAACATGGGTACCGACCGGCAGTCGGACGCGCCGTCGGCTTCGCCGGCAGCGCCGCGTCGCAGTACGGTGCGCTACGCGCGCAAGCAGTACTGTACCCATCCGGCGATGACCTGGTACGAGCGGGCCGATCGCCCCAAGGTGCTCAGGTGCCCGGCCTTCACCACCGGGGAGTTCCTGCCCAACACGGTCACGGGGCCAACAGCGAGCCGCGCGGCCCGGACACCCGACTACCCACGTGAGCCCCGGCCGCACCTCGCCCCCCGCAC
>JACVCT010000351.1 GCA_016741895.1 Gemmatimonadaceae bacterium
GCGTGCACTGCGCCGGCATGTGCGGCGGGTTCGTGTGTCTCTATGCGCAGGGGCCCGAGGCGCCGCGCCCCCTGCATCACGCCTGGTATAACGGCGGGCGTCTCCTGTCCTGCCTGCGGCTCGGCGCGCTGGCAGGCGCCGTGGGGGCGCAGGTGACGCGCTTCGGCGTGCTGGTGGGGGTGTCGCAGGCTGCAGCGCTGCTCGCGGCGCTGCTCATGGTGGGCTGGGCCTTGTCCACGATCGCCGCGCGGCAGGGTGTCGTGCTGTCGCGTGTGCAGGCCCCCGAAGGCTGGCAGCGTGCCATCGGGACTCTGCTGCGTCCTCTCCGTCACATGCGGCCCGCGCAGCGTGCGC
The DNA here is from genome assembly GCA_016741895.1 of Gemmatimonadaceae bacterium. Classification (GTDB taxonomy): domain Bacteria; phylum Gemmatimonadota; class Gemmatimonadetes; order Gemmatimonadales; family Gemmatimonadaceae; genus Gemmatimonas. The sequence continues at coordinate 355 of JACVCT010000351.1, forward strand.
TGGCCACGGGGCTGCTGACCACCCTGCTGCCCTGCGGCTGGCTCTATGTGTTCGTGGCAGCAGCCGGTGGAACCGGCCGGGTGTCCACGGCCATGCTCACCATGTTCGTGTTCTGGTTGGGTACGGTGCCGGCGCTGGTGGCGGTGGGGGTGGGCGCGCAGCGCGTGTTGGCGCCGCTGCGTCAGCGCCTGCCCGTGCTCAGCGCCGCCGTGGTGCTGGTCATCGGCCTGCTCACCGTGGCCGGTCACTTGAGCGGCACCGGCCTGCCGGGAGTACAGCATGTCCATTGACGCGTTGCAGGCCGGCGCAGCCGCTCCGGCCCAGGTGCTGGTGCCGTGTTCGCACTGCGGCCTCGACGTCCCCCATGGTCTGGTGGACGAGTCGCGGGAGCGGCAGTTCTGCTGCACGGGCTGCGAAACGGCCTTCGGCATTCTGCATACGCACGGCCTCGCCGCCTACTACGGATTTGCCGAACGCCGCGAGGGACCCGTGCGCGGCAGCGGCCGCAGCTACGAGGAGTTCGATCACCCGGCGTTTGCCGAGCTGTACGTGAAGTCCCTGCCCGGGGGACGGGCGCGCACGGAGCTCTACCTCGAAGGCATTCACTGCGCCTCCTGCGTCTGGCTGGTGGAGCGTGTGCCGCTCCTGCAGTCGGGTGTGCTGCGCAGTGAACTCGACGTGCGACGTGCGCTCGCGGTGGTGGAGTGGGACCCGTCGGCGGTGTCACTCTCCGCGGTGGCCCGCACGCTTGATGCGCTGGGCTATCCACCGCATCCCTTCCGTGGTGTGGCCCGCGCGGACATGCGTCGGCGCGAGGACCGCGCGATGCTGGTGCGCATCGGCATCGCCGGGGCCATCGCCATCAACGTCATGCTCACCTCGCTCGCGCTGTATGCGGGTGAGGTGAACGGCATGGAAGCGCGTTTCGAGCAATTCTTCCGCTGGATGACCTTTGCCATCACCGTGCCGGCCTTCATCTGGCCGGGTCGTGTGTTCTTCAGCGGCGCCTGGGCAGCCTTGCGCACACGTACGCTGCACATGGACCTGCCCATCGCCATTGCGCTGGCGGCCGGCCTGGTGCGTGGCGCCATCAACACCATCACCGGCACCGGCCCCATCTACTTCGATGGGCTGGCGCTGCTCATCTTCGCGCTGCTCGTGGGGCGCTTCCTGCAGCAGCGCGGCCAGCGCCTCGCCACCGACTCGGCCGAACTCCTGCACGCCATTGCCCCCGATACCGCGCGCATCGTGGAGCAGGACCGTCTGCGTGAGGTGCCGGCGTCGGCGCTCCTGCCGGGCATGATTCTCGATGTGCGCGCCGGTGAGAGTTTTGCCGCCGACGGCGTGCTGCTGGACGGTCGCACCACGGTGAATGCGGCGCTGCTCACCGGTGAGTCACGACCGACGCGCGTGGAGACGGGTGGCAATGTGTACGCCGGCACGCTCAACGTGGAAGCGCCGGTGCGTGTGCGCGTGGAGCAGGCCGGTGAACAGAGCCGCATTGCGCGACTGCTGCAGCAGGTGGAGCAGAGTGCCGCGCGGCGCGCGCCCATCGTGCTCACCGCCAATCGGCTGGCGGGTGTGTTCACCGCCGTGGTGCTGGTGGCGGCGGCGGCCATTTTCGTGGTCAAGTCGCAGCTCAATCTGCCGCACGCGCTCGACGACGCCATTGCCCTGCTCATCGTGACCTGCCCCTGCGCGCTGGCGTTGGCCACGCCGCTGGCCATCACGGTGGCCGTGGGTCGCGCGGCAGGCAACGGCATGCTCATCAAGGGAGGTGACGCCCTCGAGTTGCTCGCCAAGCCAGGCATTCTGGTGCTCGACAAGACGGGCACACTCACCGAAGGACGCACGACCCTGGTGACCTGGCAAGGTCCCGACTGGGTGCGCGAGCTCGTGCTTTCACTCGAGGCCGGATCCTCCCATCCGCTCGCGGATGGCTTCCGTCGCGCCTGGCCCGACGTGGCCGTGCATCCCGTGCAGCACGCCGAGCATGTGGTGGGCGGTGGCCTCACCGGTGTGGTGAACGGCCATCGCGTGCATGTGGGCTCACCGCGTTTCGTGCAGCAGACCACGCAAGGTGCGGCATCACCCCATGCCATGCACTGGCCCGAGCTCGCCCCCACGCTCACGCCGGTGCATGTGGCGGTCGACGGCGTGCTGGTGGCCGTGGCGGGTCTGGGCGACAAGGTGCGGAGCGATGCGCTGCCGTCATTGCAGCGCCTGCGGGCCTCCGGCTGGCGGACACTCATGCTGAGCGGTGACAGCCCCGACGTGGCCACCGCGGTTGGGCAGTCGCTGGGCTTTGACGCCAGTGAGGTCACGGGCGGCGCGTCCCCGGAAGACAAGCTGCGCGTGGTGGAGCAGCTCAAGACCGAGGGTACGGTGGTGATGGTGGGCGACGGCGTGAACGATGCCGCGGCCATTGCGGCGGCGCATGTGGGCGTGGGTGTGCACGGCGGCGCTGAAGCCTGTCTGTCCACTGCTGACGTGTACCTCACACAGCCCGGCCTCACGGCGCTCGTCGGCCTGCACGAGGGCGCACGCAACACGCTGCGTGTCATCCGGCGCAACATCGCGCTCAGCATTGGCTACAATCTCGTGGGCGCTTCACTCGCGATGGCGGGCATTCTCTCGCCCCTCATCGCGGCGGTGCTCATGCCCCTCAGCTCCATCACCGTCGTGCTGGGCAGCTGGTACGGGCACTCCTTCCCGCGGCGCGGGACGTCGCGCGGGACGTCGCGCGGGACGTCGCGCGGGACGTCGCGTGTCACGCCAGCGGCACACACGCCCGCCGCTTCGCAGTCTCAGCCGGTGCCGCAGTCATGAGCGTGCTCTTTCTGGTGCTGCCGCTGGCCCTGCTGGTGGTGGCCGGCGCGATTCTGGCCTTTGTGTGGAGCGCGCGCAGCGGGCAGTTCGACGATCTCGACGGTGCGGCGCTGCGCATCTTCGTCGAGGATGAGGAAGAGGACGCGCGATGACCGCGCGCCATGTCGTCCTGATGCTGGGCGCGGCAGCGCTGATGCAGCCGCCCGCCGCGGTCGAGGCGCGCGTGCTGCAACTCAGGGCATGCTGCGGCGCGGCGGATCGGAGTGTGGTGCCGGCGGAGCCTGCCGACACGGAGGGGAGGCGCGACTGAGCCAAGGGGTGTGATGCGGGCACCGTGGGAGGCGGACAGAGGTGAGGGCGAAGAGTCTGGTGAGGGAA
>JACVCT010000352.1 GCA_016741895.1 Gemmatimonadaceae bacterium
GTAGGCGGTCGGGGTGGGCTCAGAACATGCGGCAGGCACCGTCCGGCGCGGCGTCGTCTGCACCCCCGGGCACATTGCCCAGCAAGGCAAGCCCGGGGCGGGGGTTGAGAAGAAGACCGCGGGGACCCCCCCAACCTGCCAGTTCGGCGAGACCAGTCTCCCCGGGGGGGCGACGCCGACCCGCCACGCTCACCACGACGGCGTAACAGAGTCCGCCAACAAAGCCAGGCATGGCCAGTGCCGGCAGCGGTGCGTCGAACACCTCGAAGAACCAACCCAGGGGCAGGGCCGGAATCAGCACGCTGAGCACGCCAATGGACAGGCCAGCGCCAGCCCAGGCCACTGCCCAGGTGGCGGCGGTGCCCAGCGCGGCACGGAGTCGGGGGAACAAGCGGGACATGTGGGGGCTCGGGAAGAAGACGGTCCTTGACTTTACACTGCAAAGCACTTGACGAGCAAGATCCTTCTGGAGATACTCCAACTCATGAGCCCCACATCCGGCGAGCCGCCGGCCCTGCATCAGCGCGCGCTTCAGGATCTGTCCTACATCCGGCGGACCATGGAGGGCGCGGCAGCATTCACCGACGTGCCCGGCTGGGGTCTGGTGGGTGTAGGGGGCGTGGCACTGGTGGCGGCCGCGCTGGCGGCCAGGCTGGCGTCGCCACTGGCGTGGCTGCTGACCTGGCTTGGCGCGGCGGTGGTGGCGGTGACGGCCGGCGGACTGGCCATGCAGCGCAAGATGCGCCGTCGTCTCGTGGACGGGGGCAGCCTGCAGCTCACGACGCCGCTCCGGAAATTCCTGCTCGGCTTCTGGCCGGCAGTGGCCGTGGGGGCCGTGCTGACACTGGCCCTGCTGGAGCCGTTCGAACCGGGCCTGGCCGACCGGGCCGGGCATCGTCTGCTGCCCGGCCTCTGGCTGCTGCTGTACGGACTCGGCGTGACCACCGCCGGCGCCTATTCCATTCGCGCTGTCCCCGTCATGGGCCTCTGCTTCATGCTGCTGGGGACGCTGGCCCTGCTGATCCCGGCGCTCGATGGCAACCTGATGATGGCGCTTGGTTTTGGTGGTCTGCAGATCGGCTTCGGCGCGCATATCGCCAGGCGGCACGGTGGCTAAGCGTCCCACGGCCGCAGTGCGCGCCCATGACGCCAGCGCCGCCGAGGGCGCGGGTCCGCGCGCCACGACACCGGAACCCGCGGCCGCGTTGACGTCCGTGGAGGGCAACATGGCCATACCCATCGCACTCGATCGGGTCATTCACGAGCGCATGCGCCTGGCCATCGTGAGCGCCCTGGCCGTGCACGAATCGTTGACCTTCAACGAGCTCAAGAGTCTACTGGAGGCATCGGACGGCAACGTGTCGGTGCATGCCCGGAAGCTCGAGGAGGCCGGCTACGTGACCTGTGAGAAGGGGTTCGACGGCCGCATTCCGCGCACCGTCTATCGCCTCACGGCAGATGGCCGGGCCGCGCTCGAGCGCTATCTCGCCCACATGGAAGCCCTCATCAAACAGGTTGGAGGCGCATGACCTCGCGTTCGCTGGTGCCGTCACACGTGGCCGTCATCATGGACGGCAATGGTCGTTGGGCATCGCATCGTGGACGGCCGCGCTGGATGGGGCACGCGCGCGGGGCCCGCACGGCGCGCGAAGTGGTGGCACACTGTGCACGTCTGGGCGTGGACAATCTCTCGCTGTACGCCTTCTCCAGTGACAACTGGAAGCGGCCGCGCGAGGAGGTGGGCTTTCTGCTGGAGCTGTTTGCCTCGCACCTCGAATCGCAGTTGGCCGACTTGCTGCAGCACGGCATTCGGCTGAGCATCTTCGGACGGCGTGATCGCCTGCCGGCGGCGCTGGTGCAGGCCATTGCGCACGCCGAGTCCCGCACGGCGCAGGGCACGCGCATGCATCTGCGCGTGGCCATCGACTACTCGAGCCGCGCGGCCATTGCCGAGGCCTTTGCACAGAGCGCCGCGGCTGAATCCATGGCCGCGTTGGATGCGGCCACGCCGGGGCAGTCGCTGCTGCCGCCGGTGGACCTGCTGGTGCGCACGGGCGGCGAGCGCCGACTGTCAGACTTCCTGCTCTGGGAGTGCGCCTACGCCGAGTTGGCGTTCCTCGACGTGCCGTTCCCCGACCTCACCACCGAGCATCTCGACACGGTGTTCGCGGATTTCGCGAAGCGTGAGCGGCGCTATGGTGCGGCGCCAGGTCAGGCCGTCGTGTCGGATGACGACGACGCGCTGGCGGCCGCCGTGCCGGCCGCGCGCCCCGTGGCCCAGGCCCAGAAGAAGTTGTAGCCACCGATCGGGCCGAAGGCGTCGAGCACTTCGCCGCAGAGAAACAGTCCCGCATGCCGTCTGCTCTGCATGCTGCGCGGGTCCACCTCGGCCAGTGACACGCCGCCACCGGTGACTTCGGCCTTCTTGTAGCCCTCGTCGCCGTTCCACGGCAGCATGCCCTGCACCAGCGTGTCTATGAGGCGCCGCCGTTCATCGCGGGTGAGCTCGGCGAGCGTACGCGTGGGCTCCACACGCGCCTCCGTCAGCAACACGGCGGCGAGGCGATCGGGCAACTCTGCGCGCAGTAGCGTATTCACCTGCCGCGTACCGTGTCCGCCGTCGCGCGAAAGCAGGCGCGATTCCCAGGCCGCAGCGTCGAGCGCCGTCCATTGCACACGCAGACTGGCCGGCGGTTCGCCGGGCGCCTGCCGCGAACGCACCAGCACATGGGACACGTTGAGCGCGGCCGGTCCGCTGTAGCCGCGGTGCGTGAAGAGGAATCCGCCGCGCGCTGATGCGTCGCGCCCGCCGCCTCGCGCGTCGAGCGCAACCGAGAACGAAATGCCCGACAGGTCGGCGAATCGGGAATCGCTGGAGGTGATGGGCGTGAGCGCCGCGTAGGTGGGATGCAGCACATGTCCCAGACGCTGCAGAATACCAAGTCCGGTGCCGTCACTGCCCGTGGCGGGCACGGACAGCCCACCAGTGGCCACGATGACGGCGTCGGCATGCAGCGGGGCATCACCGGTGGTGTGCACGGCCCAGCGCGCGCCGTCGACGGTCGGATCGGCCGGCACGATGTCCGTCACGACGGTGTCCATGCGCAGCTCGACGCCGCGCCGCCGCGCCAGCGCCATCAGGCCATCACGCACATCACGCGCGCGGTGCGAGGCAGGGAAGAGCTTGGCCGATTCAACTTCCTCTTCGAGCGCAATGCCCACCTCGTTCTCGAAGAATTCCCGCTGCTCTGCCAACGGCCAGGCGCGCACGATCTTGCGCAGCGTGTTGGGCGAGGAATCGGTGACAAAGCGGGACTCGTCCACGCGCGCGGGCAGCACATTGCAGCGACCGCCGCCGCTGATGAGGATCTTGCGTCCCCCGTCGCGGGTGCGCTCGAGCAGCACCGTGCGCGCCCCCTGGGTGGCGGAAAAGATGGCGGCCATGGTGCCGGCGGCGCCTGCGCCGATGACGATTACATGAGGGGGCATTCCCGTAAGCTAGCTTGTGCTGGCCAGAGATATGAAAACAGAAGGTGTGAGGATTGGAGGATCTGAGGAT
>JACVCT010000033.1 GCA_016741895.1 Gemmatimonadaceae bacterium
CCAACGAGGGGGGGTGGTACCTCACCGTCGCCTTCCAGTACATGATCGACAAGGGCGCGAAGATCCGCGTGGTGGCCGTCGGGCGCTGGTACGACGCGGACCAGCTCGAGCCGCTGCTCGACACCAACCGCGTGATGCTCGAGAAGGGACGCGCGCGCCGCCCCGCCACGCTCGGCGAAGGCGCGAACATCGTGGAGCCGGTGTACATCGAGGACGGCTGCATCATCGAGCACGCCACGGTGGGCCCCAACGTCTCACTCGGCGCGGGCAGCACGGTGCGCCACGCCACCGTGCGCGACACGGTGGCCGGTGACAAGGTGCACATCAGTCATGCGGTGCTGCACGACTCCTTCCTGGGTGATCAGGTCGTGGTGGAGGGCATCAAGGGGCGCCTCACCGCCGGTGATCATTCGGAAATCCGGGCCGACGCATGAGTGCCCCGCGCGAAGACGGCCTCACGCGCCGCGAGTGGTTGACCGGCGCCGCCACGGCGGCCGCCGCACTGGCCGCGTCACCCGTGCAGGTGCTGGCCAGCACGCCCGACTGGCGCGTGGATCTCTTCGCGCCCACACCCGCCGGCAACGGCAGCATGCTGGGGGTGCCCTTCGAAAAGCACGCCGTGGTGCGCGTGGCCATTGTCGGCACGGGTCTGCGGGGCCGCTCGGTGCTGCGTGAACTGCTGGCCATCGAAGGCGTGGAAATCACGGCCCTGGCCGACATCGCGCCGGAAAAGGCGCAGTTGGCCGTGGACATGATCACCAAGGCCGGCCGCAAGGCGCCGCCGGTGTACACCAACGGCGAGCGCGATTTTCTGCGTCTCGTGCAGCAGAACGACATCGACTTCGTGTACACCGCCACGCCGTGGCAGTGGCACACGCCGGTCATGCTCGCCGCCATGAAGGCCGGCAAGCACTGCGGCAGTGAAGTGCCCATTGCGCTCACCACCGACGAGGCCTGGGAGCTGGTGGAAACGTCGGAGAAGACGAAGCGCCACTGCCTCATGATGGAGAACTGCTGCTACGGCAACAGCGAGCTCACGGTCCTGCGCATGGTGCGCGAGGGTGTCTTCGGCACACTGCTGCATGCCGAGGCCGCCTATCTGCACGACCTGCGCAAGCTGCTCTTCGAGAACAAGGACGAAGGCCTGTGGCGCCGCTTCCCGCACACCGAGCGCGACACGAACTTCTATCCCACCCATGGCCTCGGGCCGGTGGCGCAGTACCTCGGCATCCACCGCGGCGACAAATTCGAGTATGTCGTGAGCATGTCCTCGCCGGAGGCGGGACTCAGCGAGTGGCGGGAGCAGCACGAGCCCAAGGACAGTCCCAAGTGGCGCGAAACCTACAAGGCGGGCGACATGAATACGTCGCTCATCAAGACCGCCAGGGGACGCACCGTTCTGCTGCAGCACGACGTGGTCAATCCGCGCCCCTACTCGCGGCTCAACAATCTTCAGGGTTCCAAGGCCGTCTTCAACGACTACCCGCCGCGCCTGTACATCGATGGCGCGCCGGGTGGTGAGCGCTTCACGCCGCTCTCGGAATTCAAGAGCAAGTACGAACATCCGCTGTGGACGGCGGTTGGCGAACTGGCCCGCAAGAACGGCGGCCACGGCGGCATGGACTTCATCATGGCCTATCGCCTGGTGCAGTGCATGCGCGAAGGACAGGCGCCTGACTTCGATGTGTACGATGCCGCCGCGTGGAGCGTGCCCTACGCGCTTTGCGAACAATCCATCCGCAAGGGCAGCGCCCCCATCAAGTTCCCCGACTTCACACGCGGCGCATGGCGCACGTCCACGGCGCCGCACGGGCCGGCCACCAGCACGCCGTAGTGGCCGTGCCTACCCGCACGGCGGTCGTCCGAACAGCGGTCATCCTCGCGGCGGGGCAGGGCAGTCGCATGCGCCGCGACGAACCATCCGCCGCGCTCGATGCGTCGCAGGCCGCGGTGGCGGCCTCGGGCATCAAGGGCATGATGCCGTTTGGGGGACCCTTGGGTCGCCCCTTCCTCGAGTATGTCATCAGCGCGCTGGCCGATGCCGGCATCACCAACGTGGTGCTGGTCATCGGCCCGTCGCATGATCTCATTCGCACGCACTTCACCACGGGTGTGAGGCCCTCGCGGGTGCGTCTGCACTTTGTGGTGCAGCCCGAACCACTGGGCACAGCCAATGCCGTGGCCATCGCCGCCGACCGCGTGGGCAGCGAGCCGTTTCTCGTGCTCAACAGCGACAACTACTACCCGGTGGATGCCTTCCGTCTGCTGGCAGAGTACGGAGACGCCGCCACGGTGGCCTTTGATCGCGCCGCCCTGCTGCGATGGGGTAACATTCCCGCCGAGCGTGTGCAGGCCTTTGCTGCGCTCGATGTGGATGCAGACGGTACCCTGCGCGGCGTGGTCGAGAAGCCCGGTGGCGAATGGGCTGCCGATGACCCGCGCTTTCGATGGGTGGGCATGAATCTCTGGTGCATTACCCCCGCACTGGCCGACGCCTGCCGTCGTGTGCCACGCTCCACGCGCGGCGAGTTCGAGTTGCCGGAAGCCGTGGCGCTGGCCATCCGTGAGGGCGTGACCGTGCGGGCCATGCCCTTCGAGGGCGGCGTGCTCGATCTTTCGCACCGCAGTGACGTGCGTGCCGTGCAGCAGGCGCTGGCTGACATCACGCCGCGGCTCTGACGTGGTTGTGCTCACGTGACCACGCCCGTGCTGCTCCGCCACTCTCTTGATGGCGCGGGACTGAGTGCCGCGGCCCGCGAAGGCTGCGCGGCGCTCTTGAGCGAAGCCCATGCCGCGCTCGATGACGCCGGCGTGCCGCAGGACGGGCGCAGGCAATGGTTTGCGCCGGGACGCATCGAGGTGCTCGGCAAGCATGTCGACTATGCCGGCGGGCGCTCGCTGCTTTGCAACGTGGAACGCGGCCTGGTGCTGGTGGCGCGGCCACGCAATGACCGACAACTCGTACTGCGAGACGCTCGGCGTGGTGAAGCGGTGGCGCTGGCGCTGGACTCGGGCAATCGCGGCTCCGTGCCCTGGGCCATCTATCCGCGCACGGTGGCCACGCGCCTGCTGCGCAACTTCGGGCCCCAGCTGCGTGGCGCCGACGTGGCCCTGGCCAGCAACCTGCCGCCCGCGGCCGGAGTGTCCAGCTCGAGTGCGCTCACCGTGGGCCTCACGCTGGCCCTGTCCGGCTTGTCGGAGTTGCCGGACACGGCGCTCTGGCGCGAAGCACTGCCAACCCGCGAACAGCTGGCGGGCTACATCGGGGCCATTGAGAACGGCCACGACTTTGGTGGTCTGGCAGGCGAGCGCGGCGTGGGCACCATGGGCGGCGCACAGGATCAAACCGCCATTCTCTGCAGCGCGCCCGATGCGCTGCGGGTGTTTGCCTGGGCACCCGTGCAGTACGAGCGCGAAGTGCCGCTGCCGTCTGATCTGCGTTTCGTGATTGCCGTGAGCGGCGTGGTGGCGGCCAAGACGGGTGCGGCACGCGAACGCTACAATCGCGCGGCACGTACCGCGCAGCATCTCGTGCGCGCGTGGAATGTGGCGCGGCCGGTTGGTAGCAGCGAAGCACAGGTCCTGCGTCAGGCCTTCGAAGCGGCCTGGCGTGCCGAAGGTCGTGACCCGTCCACGCTGCAGCCCGAATTGCCATCAACCTTGGTGGACGCTGCACGGCGCGCGGCCACAATCGAGTTTCCCGAGCGGCATCTCGTCTCGCGGCTTGAGCAATTCTTTGACGAGACCTGGCACTACGTACCGGGCGCCGCGGATGCCTTGGCGGCGCATGATCTCGAGACCCTTGGCCGTCTCGTCGATCGCTCGCAGGCTGGTGCCGAGCGCGCGTTGGAGAATCAGGTGGCCGAGACGGTACATCTCCAGCGCTACGCGCGTGAGCTGGGCGCGCACGCGGCCAGTGCATTTGGCGCCGGCTTCGGGGGCAGCGTCTGGGCGCTCGTGCCTGAGGCTGAGTGCGCGCGTTTTGTTTCGCGCTGGCGTGAGAAGTATCGGCGCGCGCATCCGACGGCGGGCGGGCGTGCGCAGTTTTTCGTTACGGCGGCGAGTGTGCCGGCGTTCGAGGTGTATTGAAGAGCCTGCCATCCACAAATATCACGTCTTGACAATTTTGCGTGGGGGGGGTAGCATGCCAAAACTCGGAACGCCTTTCCAGTTGTTGGTTCTGTTCGGGTAGTGGGTCGCGCGCAGGCTGTCGCTTCCCCAATCCACCCAGCTTCGATCTCTCATTGCGCGATGGCGCGGAGGAACGATGAAATACTGCGGCAGGTTGGCTGCGTTGTTCGCCCTTCTTTTGCTCCCCATCATGCAGATGGCTGCGCAGGCAACACGTCATTTGGGTGACGGCCTTGTGCTGGCTATGCCGATCTCGGCAGACGCAGCAAATGATGGTGCAGCTGTTGTGGCAGACTTTACCGGCTCTGCGGTGCATTACTTGGGGCCCGATGGTAAGCGTAGATGGTCGCTAACGGCTAAGGGGAGTGGCCCGGGAGACGTCTTGCGACCATACCGCGTTACTCTCGGTGACAACACCGTTTGGGTGTACGATTACTCCGCTCGGGACGTATCCGTTTTCACTCGTGCAGGTAAGTTCGTTCGACGTTTTCGTCCGTCCATCGCTTTGACGATGGTGGACGACATTGCGGCACTTGGAGACACGCTGCTGGCCATGCTCGGTACAACACGGCACACCGGCTTCGAGAATCACGCGATCCATATCTTCGATGCCGGAGGGCAGCATCTGCGATCCTTTGGCGAAATTGCGTTTACCGTTGATCGTTCAAGGTTGAGTACTTCGGGCACTGGTACGCTTGCTCGAACGCTGCAAAACTCATTGCTTTATGTTCGCAAGGGGCCTTTTGAACTCTTGGACTACGCAGCAGACGGTACGTTGCTTCAGAAGATCACCCCGCCTGTTAAGATCGTGGCGGTAGTGGACTCTCTCACACGAGTTGTGACTAACTCGGAGGGCAGGGAGCAGATCACCTCGCGCGCCGCCGAAATCCAGTATCCGGTACGGGCAGTTCCACTTTCGAACGGTTCGGTACTTTCTGGTATTTCTGATCGGGGCACGATGAAGTGGTGGATTCATGCTCGATCCAGTGCCCCTGTTCCGGTGACAATCCCACGAGGGATGTCACCGACCACGTGGAACTCGAGAACGTGTGAACTGCTGGTGCTTACAGAGATAGAAGACGAGCCCGCACTCGTTGCCTTGGATGTTCGTGCTGTTTTCCCACAACCCAACATCAACTCCTTGGGGTGCAAGCGATGAAAACAATCAATCTCTTTGCCGGACTCGTGGTCGCGCTGTTGGCTCAGGCAACTAGCCTGCAGGCACAGGAGTTGCCCGGAACTGGTAGCGGTTGCGACCAGCTCTGTGCTTCTCTCTACCAGAACGGCGTCCATGTCGGATTTGGTTGTGTCAGTGGCGGAGACCGAAACAGGACTAACTGTCAGGCAAGCACTTCGGAGTGCACGACAGACCCGTGCGGAGGCTTCGCGCTCATGAACGCAAGCGGCATCATGTTGGCCGTCGGAACTTGCGACGAGCGGACACTTATTGAGAAGGATCCGCTTGCCATCATGAAGCGAGTTGCAGGGAAGTCCGAAGGTTTCACACCGAGAGAGAAGAGGCGCTCTGAGTTGGCGCCGTTGACGAAGCAGTCAACCACCGAGTAGCAAGGCGAGGAGTGCGGGCTCCTCGTCACAGTGAGCTTGAGCGGTACCCGGTGGTGTGGGTGATGGATGGCCGATCGTGAAGTTGTGCCGTAACCTCGTCCCACACCACCCGCAGCACCCGCTCCAACCCCACCGACGCGTCGTGGTCGTCGTACCACTCCTCGCGGGTGTGCGCGCCGCCACCGCGCCCGCCTGCTCCAAGCGCAATGGCCGGAATACCGCGCGCGAGCGGCACATTGGCATCGGTGGAGGCCATGCCGGAACGCGGTACCCGGCCCAGCGACTCGGTGATCTGAACGGCGCGCTGCACCAGCGGATGGGCCACGTCCAGCGCACCGGCCGGGCGCTCACCCAGTGCCACGATCTGCACATCGAGTCCGCGTGTCGTGGCGCTGTGCACGCCGGCATCACTCGCTTCCTGCGCCACGCCATGCGCCAGCTGCACCAGCGCACGCCGCGTGGCGGCCAAGCGCGAAGCGTCGGTGCTGCGCACATCAAAATCCGCCCAGGCCTCACGCGGCACACTGGTGAGACCCTCGCCTCCCTGCATGCGCGCTGCGGTCACCACCACACGCCGAGTAAGGGGCTCGCTCAGGGCCTCGGCGCGCGCCACCAGCCGGCTCAGCGCCACCAATGGGTTTGGCGCCCCCGCGTGCAGCCAGCTGTGCCCGCCCGCGCCGCGCAGCACCACTCTCAAGCGCGAGCTGCCCACGCCGTGATGCACAATGCTTTCGTCGCCCGGTCCATCGATGGCCAGGGCCATGGCCGGACGCGCGCCCGCGCTCTCGGCGGCATCAAACCACGCGCGCGCGCCACGCAAGTTGCCTTCGCCTTCTTCTCCAACCGTGGCCACCAGATGCAGCGGCCGCACCAGACGCGCGCGCACAGCGGACTGCGAGAACGTGTGCGCCAACACCAGCAGCGCCGCGAGGCCGCGGCCATTGACGCCGATGCCGGGGCAGCGCACCACCGATCCTTCCACCTCCGGGTCGTGCGACACGGCCGCATCAAACACCGTGTCGAGATGCGCCATGCACACCAGTGACGCAGCACGCGCTGCGGCCGGTACTGTTGGGGCAATGGACAGCACCACGTTGCCGGCGGCATCATGCGTCACCACACCGGCATCACGCTGCGGAAGCGCCGCGCGCAGCAGCTCGCGCATGAGCTCTGCGCGCTGCTGCTCCTGACCCGTGGGCGCAGGCACGGCGGCCACACGCAGTTGCTGCGCCAGCACCCAGGCCTGGCGGCCGCGCCACTCGGCCGCCAGGTGCTCTGGAAATTCCAGTGCGCCGTCGCCGCGTCTCATGCCCGCACCCACCGTACCGTCATCGTGAGCTACCGTCCGCCGCGCGGCTGACCGATGGTCCGCTCGAACAGCTCGAAGATTCGGCGGTATTCGTCCGTCCACGAGTCGGGTCGCGTGAAACCGTGATCCTCCACCGGGTACACGGCCAGCTCCCAGTTGGTCTTGCCCAGTTCGATGAGACGCTGCGACAGCCGCACGATGTCCTGGAAGTGCACGTTGGTGTCCACCATGCCGTGTGCCATGAGCAGCGGATCTTCCAGGCCCTCGGCAAAGAACATGGGCGACGAGCGGCGATACGCCAGCGTGTCCGTCTGCGGCAGGTTGAGAATGTTGGACGTGTAGCCCTGGTTGTAGTGCGCCCAGTCGGTCACGCTGCGCAGCGCGGCGCCGGCGCCGAACGACTTGGGCGCAGTGAACAGCGCCATCAGCGTCATGAAGCCGCCGTAGCTGCCGCCGTACAGACCAATGCGTTCCGGGTCGATGTTGTACGTGCGGCCCAGCCAGGCCGACGCATCCACGTGATCCTGCAGATCACGTCCACCCATCCAGCGATAGATGGCGGTGCGCCAGTCGCGTCCGTAGCCCGCACTCGCGCGGTAGTCGATGTCCAGCACGACATAACCACGACTCGCCAGCAACTGGTTGAACATGTACTCGCGTGCGTAGCTGCTCCAGAAATCGTGCACGTTGTGCAGATAGCCGGCGCCGTGCACAAAGATCACCGCCGCGCCATTGGGCTGCGCACCCAGGTCCTCGGGGCGGTAGATGCGCGCCGGCACCTCGATGCCATCGCTGGCCGGGATTCTCACAATGGCCGGCTTGATCCAGTTGCGCGAGCGAAACGCCACCGACGTGGACGTGGTGAGACGTGTGGCGCCACTGCCATCAGCGGCCATCACATACAGCTCGGGCGGCAGATTGCTGGCCGAGTATACGTCGGCGAAACGCTTGCCATCAGGGCTCAGGACAATGCTGTGCCCACCATGTTCGCGCGTGAGCTTGGTGCGCGCACCACCCGCCACCGGCATGCGATAGGCATGCCGCACAAAGGGCGACTCTTCGCTCGTGTGCAGCAGAAAGGTCTTGCCGTCGGCGCTCAATTCGGCCCGCTCCACCTCCCAGTTGCCACTGGTGAGTGCCGTCTTGTTTGCGCCATCGCGATCGGCGCGGTAGAGGTGCGCATAGCCGCTGGCCTCGCTGGCGAAATACACCTGGCCACTGGGCAGAAAGCCCATGCAGCCGCCGCAGGGCCCACCCACCCAGGCCGTGTCGTTGAGGGCTTCCACGATGCGCACACGGCCGGTATCGCCCACCGTGCTCAGGTAGCGCCACTTGTTGTCGGGCGTGAACGCGGCCAGCATGGCGGCGCTGCCGTCGGTGGCCCAGTCCACGAAGCGCACCTGCGAGGACATGCGCGTGCTGTCGCCATTGATGACCCAGAGCGGCTGCAGCGCTCCCGTGGCCAGTACCAGGCGCCAGGCCCGCGAGCGGCCCGTGGCGTCGCCCACCTTGGGGCGACTCGGAATCTCCTCCGTGTAGCCGCTGCCGGTCACGTAGTTGGGCACCTGTGTGGCCCGGGCCTGACCCGCCGACGCTGCGGCGCCGCCAGCAGCACCGCCACCGCCGAAGCCACCACCGCTCGCGGTAATCACCACCGCCGTGCGCGCCGACGGGGACACATTGAGGCTCACCAGCCGTTCGCCGGCCGGCAAATAGACAACCGGCAGCCGCAGCGCCCGCTGCGCGTCGCGACTCACGCGCTGCAACGAGTCCTGCAGGTCCTGATCGCGAATGACGTCCAGCAACTGCCGCTGCTGCCGCTCGAGGGCGCCGCGCATGCCCGTGGCACGCTCGGCATCACGCGGTGCCGGGCCGCTGCGAATGTCGGTCAGCTGCTCCACGGCGCCGCTGACGAGGTCCACACGGTAGGCATTGCCACCCTGCACAAACAGCACACCCTGCTCATCGGCGGTGAACCGCGCATTGCTTTCCACCGCCACCGTACGCGTCAGCGCCCGCACGCGCAGATCGCGCTGGCCCACCAGAAAGAGGTCGCCGCCACTGTTCACCAGGCGCTGCGTGCCAGCCCGGTTGAGCACCCCATCGGCCAGCAGCGGAGCCACGGAGTCCGCATGGGCCTCGCTCACCCGCTCTGGCAGCGCACCCGCTGCCGCGCGCACGCGATACGTGGCCGTGGGAGCGTTCCACGCGCTGCCGGCCGGCGCCCATTGGAAGTACAGCCACTGCCCGTTTGCATGCCAGCGCACATTCTGCGGCTCGCGTCCGTAGTGCTCGGGCCCACGCATGATGTTGGCGATCGTGAAGTCAAACGAGGTCGCATTCACTGCGGGGCTGGCCTGCTGCGCCTGCGCGTCAGACGTGACGGCCAGGGCAGCGCAAACAGAAAGCGCGGCGTTACGGAACGCCGCGCTGGACAGGGAAGGACGCATGGGACGCGTGGGTGAGAGGACGATCCGCGAGGTCGGTCAGCAGCAGCGCGTACCCGCACTGCGGTAGCGCGCCGTGAGGCGCTCCTGCTCGAACGTCTCCGGGTCGAGTGGTGTGCACCCGGGATACTTGCGGTGCATGTGGGCCAGATAGGTCTCGTAATCTGGCACGCCAATCAGGCGACGCACCAGCGCCACCAGTCGTGTGAGGCGGTGCCGCCAGGACCGCGCTCCGGAGAGCGCGGTCTGGCGTGACGCCTCGGGCGTTACCGACATGGCCGTGAATTGGGTGGGTTCACGGCGCATGGCTCAGGCTCCCGTAAGCTGCGTCTGCACGAAGGGCACCTCGCTGGACACTGCCGCCTTGCGGCCGTTCACCACCGCCAGCCACTCACGAATGGAGGCCCCAAGGATGACCACCACCGCGATCAGGAAGAACGCCGCCACGCCTGCATCGAGCTGATCGTTGAAGATCATGCGCTGCGCCGCCTCCACGGTCTTGATGTTGGCCGGCAGCGTGTTGGTGGCGATCTGCTCCTTCAGCATGGCCGCATGGGACAGGAAGCCCAGCTTGGGGTCGCTGCTGAAGATCTTGAGCATGCCGGCCGACGCCGTCACGATGACCAGCCACACCAGTGGAATGATGGTCACGAAGGCGTACCTGGCCTTGCCCATCTTGATGATGATGGTCGTGCCCACGCACAGCGCCACCGTGGCCAGCAACTGATTGGAAATGCCGAACAGCGGCCACAGCGAGTTGATGCCGCCCAGCGGGTCGGTCACGCCCTGATACAGGAAGTAGCCCCACATGGCCACGAAGATGGCACTGGTGAACAGCACCGCCGGATACCAGGACACCCGACCCAGCGGCTTGTACACGTTGCCCAGCAGGTCCTGCAGCATGAAGCGACCCACGCGGGTGCCGGCATCGAGCGTGGTGAGAATGAACAGCGCCTCGAACATGATGGCGAAGTGGTACCAGAGTGCCATCGCGCTCTCGCCGCCCAGGGCCTGCGAGAAGAGATGCGCCATGCCCACGGCGAGACTGGGCGCGCCGCCCGTGCGCGAGAGCAGGGAGTTCTCACCCACCTGCTGCGCCAGCAGTTCCAGCTCGGCCGCCGTGATGGGCTTGAACAGGGCCCAGCTGTTGATCGTGTCCGCCGCCGACACCGCCGTGGCGCCGATGACCGACAACGGCGATTTGATGGCGAAGTACACGCCCGGCGTGAGCACGCAGGCCGCGACCAGCGCCATGATGGCCACCAGCGACTCGGTGAGCATGCTGCCGTAGCCGATCAGCCGCGCATCCGGTTCGCGGCGGATGATCTTGGGTGTCGTGCCCGACGAGATGAGCGCGTGGAAACCCGAAATCGCGCCGCAGGCGATGGTCACGAAGCAGAACGGGAAGAGCTTGCCCGCGAATACCGGCCCCGTGCCGTCGATGAACTTGGTGATGGCCGGCATCTCGAGCGGCGGCAGCACCACGATGATGCCGATGGCCAGCGCCAGCACCACGCCGATCTTCACGAAGGCCGACAGGTAGTCACGCGGCGCCAGCAGCAGCCACACGGGCAGCACCGAGGCGGCAAAGCCGTACACCATGATGCACCAGGCCAGCGTCGTGCCACTCAGCGTGAACACCGGCGCCCAGGTGGCCGACTCCGATACCCACTTGCCCGCGTACAGCGACAGCGCGAGCATGACCAGACCGATGGCCGTCGTCTCCAGCACCGCCCCGGGCCGCAGGTAGCGCATGTAGAGACCCATGAAGATCGCGATGGGGATGGTGAGCATGATGGTCACCGTGCCCCAGGGACTGTCGCGCAGCGCGTTCACCACCACCAGCGCCAGCACCGAAATCAGGATGATCATGATGCCCAGCACCGCCACGAGGGCGGTGGCACCGGCCACGGTCCCGATTTCCTCTTTGGCCATCTGCCCCAGCGACTTGCCGTCGCGACGGATGGACGCGCAGAGAATCACGAAGTCCTGCACCGCGCCGCCCAGCACCACGCCCACCACGATCCAGAGCGCGCCGGGCAGGAAGCCGAACTGCGCGGCCAGCGTGGGGCCCACCAGCGGGCCAGGGCCGGCGATGGCGGCAAAGTGATGGCCGAAGGTCACCCACTTGTTCGTGGGCACGTAGTCCCGGCCGTCCTCCAGCCGTTCGGCTGGCGTGGCCCGGTTGGGGTCGAGCGCGAAAATGTCGTGGGAGATGATGCGGCTGTAGAACCGATAGCCGATCAGGTAGATGCAGATGGCGGCCGTCAGCAGCCAGGCCGCAGAGATGGTTTCGCCTCGGTTGATCGCCACGTAGGCGAGGGCGCCGGCACCAACAGCCGAGACGCCGACCCAGGGGAGGACGTTGGTCAGTCGAGTCACGCGGGTGGGGTGGAGAGGTGGGAAGGTGTGCCCAATTGCGCGTCGGGACACCGGGTTGTCAATGCGCCGCGTCGGTGTTTTTTGGCATACGCCTCGGGTACGCCACTGGTACGCTGCCCCAATCCCGGACGTTGATCGGGGCTCAAGGCCACGCCGGATCCCCCGGGACGGGTGCCGTGCGCCGTGACCGCCTGCGTATCTTTCCTGACTGACCAATTTTCGGGACGGCGCTTCGCCGCCGTTTCGTGCCCATACGCCACCACGACGCTCCCCGCACGCCATGGCTACTCCCGTCACCCTCATCCCTGGCGATGGCATCGGCCCGTCCATCGCCGACGCCACCGTTCGCATCCTCGCCGCGGCCGGCGCCGACATCGAGTGGGACCGCCAGGTGGCCGGCATGGCCGGCGTGGCCCGCTGGAACGACCCCATCCCCGAGGCCACGCTCGATTCCATCAAGCGCACCCGCCTCGCGCTCAAGGGACCGCTGGAAACACCGGTGGGCGAGGGCTTCCGCTCCATCAATGTGGCCCTGCGCAAGACCTTTGACCTCTACGCCAATGTCCGCCCGGCCTACACCATCGTGCCGGGCCGCTTCGACAACATCGACATCGTGCTGGTGCGCGAGAACACCGAGGGGCTCTACATCGGTGTCGAACACTACGTGCGCATCGGTGACGATCCCAAGGCGGCAGCCGAGTCGGTGGCCATCATCACGCGCGAGGGCTCGGAGCGCATCGTGCGCTACGCCTTCGAGTACGCGCTGGCGCATGGCCGCAAGAAGGTCACGCTGGTGCACAAGGCCAACATCCTCAAGTTCTCGCAGGGCCTCTTCCTCGACGTGGGCCGCATGGTGGCCGCCGAGTACGCGGGCCGTGTGCAGTTCGAGGAGCGCATCATCGACGCCATGGCCATGCATCTCGTCATGCGTCCCGAGCAGTTCGACGTCGTGGTCACCACCAACCTCTTCGGCGACATTCTCTCCGACGAGATCTCGGGGCTGGTCGGTGGTCTCGGGCTCGCGCCCGGCGCCAACATCGGCAAGAACGCGGCCATTTTCGAGGCGGTACACGGCACGGCGCCCGACATCGCCGGCAAGAACATCGCCAACCCCGGCGCCCTGCTGCTGGCGGCCTGCATGATGCTCGAGCACATGGGTGACTGGGAGCGCGCCAAGCGCATCCGCACCGCCTTCGAAACCACCATCCGCGAGGGTCAGGTGCTCACACGCGATCTCGGCGGCACCGCGACCACTGACGAATTCACCAACGCCGTCATCGCCAAGCTTGGCTGATCCAGGCCTGGCTGATTCACGATTGACTGAGCCGGACTTGGCTGAGTCGCTGCGAGTGCTGCATTGCTCGGACCTCCACTGTGGCCGGCCCTTCGTGGCGGCCCATGTGGAGGCCGCGCTCGACCTCGCGCGCGGGGCGCGCTGGGACGCCATCGTCATGTCGGGCGACGTGTCACAACGCGCCCGACTGCACGAGTTCCGCGAGGCGCGTGCGCTTCTGGACCAGTTTGCGGCCTGCGCGCCGTTGCTGGTGGTCCCCGGCAATCATGACACGGCCTGGTGGCATGCGCCGTTCGGCTGGGGCGAAGCCGACGCCCTGCATGCCCGCTATCGCGAATACATCAGCGACGAACTGGAGCCTGCGCTGCATCTGCCCGGGCTCTCCATTGTGGGGCTCAACTCCTCGCTGGGTATGCTGCCGCCGGCACTGACCTGGTATCCGCGCGACTGGCGCGTGAAGGGCGGCCTCACCGCCGCGCAGATCGAGGCGGCGCGCCACAAGCTTTCGCGCGCTGCACCGGACAGTCTGCGCATCGCGGTGGTGCACCACAACGTGGTGAAGGGCCGGCTCTCCAGCCGCTGGGGCCTCGCGCGGCCGCAGCGGCAGCTCGACGCACTCGCCTCACTGGACGTGGACGTGATCTGCTCCGGGCACGATCACGAGGAGCGACTCGAGCTGGTCACGCGCGCCACCGGACAGTTCGTTGCCAGCACGGCCAACACGCTGTCCAACCGCATGCGCGGCCATCGCCCGAGTGCGGTCACGGTCATTGAAGCCAGTGGCAGCGAGGTGGTGCTGCGCGCCTGGCCCTACGACGCCACGGCCCGCGCATTTGCGCCGGGCCCTCTCATGCTCAGCGCAGCGCGTCGGCGTCGCGGAGCGACGGGCGCCCCGAACTCAACGCCCCCTCGGCGCTGAAGAGTGTGCGTTGGTTGAGGTGACGTTCCACCTCAGCGAGCAGTTCGTTGAGTTCGTCAATGGCCTTTGCGAGCGCCTTCCGGAACAGCCAGCGATACCACATGGCCGTCCCGCCCGCCGCGAGCATGGCCACACCCGCGGCGCCGGCCAATGGCGCGGCAGTCAGCGCGCCGACACCCAGCATCACCCCCAACGCCTTGGTGGCGCCGGCGAAGGCCAGGGTACTGGCCCCGCCCATCATGGACACATCCCAGAGCACGTTGCGCCGCAGTCCCTCGCGCAGGTCGCCCGTGATGACCACTTCGCAGGCGGGACGCGCCGCATCACCACGCGCCTGCAGTGTCACGTTGAGGTCGAAGAGCTCAATCTGCTCGAGACGGTAGCGGAGCTGATTCTCACGCGAGAAGGCCACCATGGGATTGCTGTAGGCCTCCATCATCCGCGGCACACGAAAGCGCAGAATGCCACCATCCAGCGGATGCCCGTTCACCGTGTCCTGCACCGTGAAGTTGCGCGGCGCCGACGTGAACACGGCGCCCAGCGCCTGCAGGGTGTCCTTGGGGGCGGCGGGAATCACCCGCGACACCGACAGCGCGCGATCCGACGTGCCCATGAGCAGTGTCGTCCGGCGATCGGCGCGTGCCGACACCGGGCTCACGTGACGTCCGGACGCCGCATTGGCGCGCAGCTCCGCCAGCGCAATGGCCACGTACTGCCGGGAGATGCCCGCCTCGACGGCCGCCGCTTCCACCGCGCGCACCCGGTAGCCGTCGCTGTCCTCGTTGCTCTCGGTCGGCGGCGCCGCGGCCCGCTCCATGCGATGCGCGGCCTCGGCCTGCAGCTGCGCCGCCCGCTGCCACACGGCCAGCGCATCCGCCTCCGACAGCAGCGCGCCCGGCTCCGAATCCTCGGCTGCCCGTTCGGCGGCCGTCACCTGCTCCAGCACCGAATCCAACTCGGCGGCCAGCGTGTCGGCCGTCTGAAAGCGTGCGGCGGGCTCCTTGGCAAGGCAGCGCTCCACGATGCGCACGAGGGCAGGGGGCAACCCCGGCACCGCCTCGTCCAGCACCGGCAGCGGACGCGTGATATGGGCCACCAGTACACTCTGCGCCGAGCCGTCGTAGGGCGGACGTCCCGCGAGCGCGTGATAGGCCACGCAGCCCAGGGCGTAAAGATCGCTGCGGCCGTCCACCGTCTCACCCGAAGCCTGTTCGGGACTCATGTAGTGCACGCTGCCCAGCACATGCCCGTGCATGGTGAGCGCCGACGCCTGCTCCGCATCACGCGCGATGCCGAAGTCCGTGAGCACGGCCCGACCCGACTCGCGGTCGAGCAGGATGTTGTCGGGCTTGATGTCGCGATGCACGACGCCGCGCGCGTGGGCGTAGGCCAGGCCCCAGGAGACCTCACGCAGCACCCGCACGGTTTCACTCACCGACATCGGACCGCGCTCACGCAGGCGATCGCCCAGCGACTCGCCGTTGATGTAGCGCATGGAGAACCACACCACGCCATCGGTCTCGTCGGCGCGGTACACGTCGATGATGTGCGGGTGTTCCAGGCGTGCGCTGGTGCGCGCCTCACGCAGAAAACGTTCGCGGTGCTCGGCGGTGGCTTCCTCGGCCAGCAGCACCTTGAGCGCGACGAGGCGGTCGAGAAACCGGTCCCGCACGAGATAGACGGCACCCATGCCACCTGAACCGAGCAGGCGCACGGTTTCAAAACTGGCCTCGAGTCCGCGGGGCAGTCCCGTCGTGGGGGCAGGTGTCATGGCGAGGTAAGGATAACCGGCAATCGGGTTGCGCGTGACCGTCAGGCCCCCGCATCTTCCGCGCGATGGCCGCCAACGACACCCTGCAGTTCGGACTGTTCAACGCCCCCGACCCGGAGCCAGTGCCCGGGCCGGACACGGCGGCGCCTGCGGCTGACGACCAGCGACCGGCGCGCGGACGCACGGCGCTCCGGGCCCGCACGGCTGTGCTGTTCTCCCGCTTGCAGGAACTGGGGCTGCGCGGGGTGGAAACGCTGGTGCTCATGCGCACCCGGCGCGTCATGGTGTCGCTCATTGGCCGCACGCTGCGCGTGCACGAGGGCTATGCCGAAGCCCCGGAGTCGGTGCTCAAGGCCGTGGTGGCTTTTGCCACCGCACGCAGCAAGACCGAACGGCTGGCGGCACGGGAAGTCATTCTGGCGCACGATGTGGAGCGCGCGCCCGCGCCGCGCCGACAGGAACCGCTGCGGCCCGGCGATCTCGCGCTCATGACGCAACTCGGCGAGGCGCATCGCCAGCTGAATCTCCGGCACTTTGGCGGCGCGTTGCGCGACATTCCGGTGCGCCTGTCGGGTCGCATGGCCACGCGACTCGGACACTACGACGCCGGTTCGCGTCACACGCCACCGGAAATCGTGCTGTCGCGGCAGCACATCGTGAAGCATGGATGGCGCGAAGCCATGCACACGCTGTTGCACGAAATGGTGCACCAGTGGCAGCACGAGACGGCACGGCCCGTCGATCATGGTCCGGAGTTCCGCGCCAAGGCCCGCGAAGTGGGCATCACGCCCTCTGCCCGCCGTGACGTGACACCACTCGAGCGGCGCAAGCGGCAAGTCGGATAGCCGACCGGACAGACGCACGCTTCGCCTTCTCCTATGGCCAAAATGACAACGGGCCCGATGCACACTGTGCACCGGGCCCGCGTCATTCATGCAGCGTGCTGTATCAGTTCGTCACGCCCGTGCGATAGGCGGCCCGGAACGTGCCGCCCTCGGTGAAGCCCGTGGGGCCAACGCCGGTGAGGTTGAAAATCCCGCCGGTAGCCGTGAGCTGCCAGTTGGTGCTGCCGGGCGCCATGCCCCAGCTGTTGTTGAAGCCGGCCACGCCGCTGAAATCGGGCACCGTGATCGTGTAGTTGCCGCCGGTTCCCGCGTAGCTGCGCGACACCGTCACCGTCCACGCATTGCTGCTGCTGGACTGCTGGTTGAAGCTCACGCCAATGCCGTCGCCGTACTCCGCCTGCCAGGTGCCCGTGGCCGTCCAGCGGCCGTAGGGCGAGCTACCCAGCGAGGTGATGGTCGGCTGGTTGAGCGCCGAGCCCAGCGTGATGGTGCGGTTCTCGAGCAGGCGGTTGTACTGCGCGAAGATGCGCCCCGAGGTCACGTTGCCTGTGCCGGCGGTCGAGGTCACCAGGACCTGATGCAGGTCACCGGCCTGCGTTTGCGCACTCGGCACACCGTATACCGTCTGCACGGTGCCGGTCGAGAGGCCCGGGAAGGCGAAGGTGCCGGCCAGACCGTTGCCCGTGATGAACGAGCCGACCACGAAGATCTGCTCGCCGTTGCTGTTGGCCACCGTGTAATTGGCCGAGGCCACCGCGAAGGACTCCGCACCCTGGAAGTCCACCACCGGGATGTTGCTGTTGGCCGCGTAGTTCACGTTGCGGCGGATGACGCCGCGGTCCGGCACGAAGGAGAAGGACGGACTGAGTGCCGTGCGCACACCCACCAGATCCGTCACGCCATCAGCGGCATCGTTGATGGTGTAGGTGGTGGCCGGACCATTCACAGTCGCGGTGCCACCGCCCACGGAGATGAAGCCGAACTGACCCGCGGTCAGGTTCGCCACGGTGCCGTTGAGCGTCTTGCCCGCGCGGTTGATCTGGCACTCCGTCTGGGCGCCCGCACCCATTTCGGCCGCGCTCAGGTACTGCACCGTCACCTGCACACCGCTCGTGCCTTCGAGCTGCTGCGCGTAGGCCACGCCGCCGCTGGCACCCACCGTGAAGCTGAACACGCGGTTGATCGTGCCCGTGGGCGTCACACGCGTCCATGCGCCGTTGCCGTTCTGCACCGCGAACCACAGCGGGAAGCTGCCCGGATCGCAGAACGTCCAGTTGACGTTGCCGCCACCACCGCCCTGCGCCGTGACCGAACCGGCGATGGTCGTCGTGACATTGGCGAGACCGGTCGCCGTGCCCGTCAGGGTGGCCGTGAAGTTGCCCGTGGCCGCGTTGCTGGCCGCGTTGAAGGTGATCGTGGCCGACGTGCCCGTGACCGAGGTCGGGTTGATCGTCGCCGTGACACCCGTGGGCAGGCCACTGATGGCCAGACCCACGGCTGCGGCAAAGCCGCCGGTGCGCGTGATGGTGACCGTGCTCGTGCCCGTGCCACCCTGCGTCAGCGACACCGCGCCCGCCGTGAGGCTGAAGCCCTGCGCCGCCGCCACCGTGAGCGCCACCGTGGATGTGCGCGCCGTGATGCCGGCGCCACTGGCGGTGATCGTCACCGTGGCCGCGCCCAGCGTGGCGTTGGCCGCCGCGGTGAGCGTGAGGGTGCTGGTGAGTGTCGCGCCCGACAGCGTGGCCGGCGCAAACGAGGCCGTCACACCCGCGGGCAGACCCGTCGCCGCCAGCGTCACATCACCCGCAAAATTGCCGACACGCACAATGGTGACAGCCGTGGTCACCGTGGCGCCCGCCGACAGCGACAGCGTGCTGGAGGCCGTGCTGAGCGTGATGCCAGGCGCCGCGGCCACGGTCACGCTGATGCTCACCGTCTGCGCCGTGACACCCGTACCGGTGCCGCGCACGGTGAGATTGTAGGTGCCCGGCGCGACAGCGGCCGAAGCCGTGAGCGTCAGGACGCTGGCGAACACGGTGCCGGGCACCGGGCTCGCGGAGAACGCACCCGTGAGACCGGCCGGCGCGCCCTCGAGGGCCAGGGTGACTTCACCGGCAAACCCGCCCGTGCGGGCAATGCCAATGGAGGTCGTGGCCGTGGCGCCTGCCACCACATTCACCGCGGCCGGATTGGCCGTGAGCGAAATGGCCGGCGACGCTGCCGCCGTCACGGTGAGGTTCACCGTGGCCGTCTGCGCGGTCACGCCGGTGCCGCTGGCCGTGATGGTGATGGGCGTCGTGCCCGCTGCCGCATTGGCCGCCACGGCCAGTGTCAGCGTGCTCGTGGTGGCGCCGGCAGCAATCGTGGCCGGCGCAAAGGTGCCGGTCACGCCCGTGGGCAGACCGCTCACCGCCAGCGTCACGCCATCGGCAAAGCCATTGGAGCGCGTGATGGTGATGGGCACCGTACCCGACGCGCCCTGTACAACCGACAGGGCCGTGGAGCCGGCCGTCAGCGCGATGGCCGGCGTGGGAATGGTGAGGCTGTAGGTGGCCGCGGCCGATGTCACGCCCGAGCCGCTGGCAGTGATGGTGATGGATGCGGCGCCCGGCGCCGCGGTGGCGCCAACGCTGAAGGTCGCCGTGACACTGTTCGTGCTGCCGCTCAGGGTGGCCGGGGCAAAGGTCACCGTCACACCGGCCGGCATACCGCTGGCCGAGAGGCTGACCTCACCCGTGTAACCACCGCCACGAGTCAGGGTCACCGTGCTCGTGGCGCTGGCGCCACGCGCGGTGGTGGAGGAGCCCGACGAAAGGGCGATGCCGATGGTGGGTGTCGGCGGCGGGGTGCCAGGGCCGGTGTTGTCGCTGCCACCCGAACAGGCAGACAGGGTCAACGACAGGAACAGGGCACCGGAGGTCAACAATCGCTTCATCGCGATCCTCAGCTAAAGTCGAAAGGGAGTGTGGGACAAGATGGATACGACGTCATCATCCCGTTGGTGTCAACCAGCCACGAGCATGGTCCGGCAAAAATCGCGCGCCAGGTCACGGTTCGCCCCTTCCGGGCCCACCGGCACTGTGCGCGCGATCACCCGTTGCATTTGCCGCCTCCGGATGACCCGACATGTCCTTACCTTTAGCGAGTCCCCTCGTGTCAATCTTTCGCCAAGTTCCCATGGCCACCGATCTCCAGGCAGCCGCCGCCATTGCGGCGCTCCCCTCCGTCGAACTCAAGGCCCACCCGGGCGACCTGTTCAACATCGATGCCGCGCTCACTGAAGAGGAGCGCGCCATTCGTGACACCATCCGGCAGTACGTTGATGAGCACATCCTGCCCATCATCGGCGACTGCTACGTCGAGGGGAGATTTCCCGACGAACTCATTCCGGGGCTCGCCGAGCTGGGCGTGCTCGGTGCCAATCTCCCCGAGGAGTACGGCTGCGCCGGCCTCTCCAGCGTCGCCTACGGCCTCATCATGCAGGAACTGGAGCGCGGCGACTCCGGCATTCGCTCCTTCTGCTCAGTGCAGGGAGCGCTGGTCATGTATCCCATCTTCGCCTTCGGCAGTGAGGAGCAGCGCCGGCATTACCTGCCCAAACTGGCCAAGGCGGAGCTGATTGGCTGCTTCGGGCTCACCGAACCGGACTACGGGTCCAATCCGTCGGGAATGATCACACGCGCGCGCCAGCAGGCCGACGGCAGCTGGATCATCAACGGCGCCAAGATGTGGATCACCAACGGCTCCAAGGCCGACATCGCCATCATCTGGGCCAAGACGGGCGACAGCACGGAAGACTCGTCCATCCGCGGCTTCATCGTCCCCACGGACACGCCGGGCTTCCAGGCGCGCGATCAGAAGGGCAAGCTGTCCCTGCGCGCCAGCGACACGTCCGAACTCGTGCTCACCGATGTGCACGTCCCGGCCACGGCCCTGCTGCCCAACAGCAACGGCCTCAAGAGCCCGCTCATGTGCCTCACGCAGGCCCGCTACGGGATCTCCTGGGGCGTGCTGGGCGCCGCGCTGGCCTGCTTCGAGGAAGCCGTCTCGTACAGCAAGAGCCGCGTGATGTTCGACAAGCCCATCGGCGGCTTCCAGATCCAGCAGGTGCGCCTCGCGGACATGCTCACGGAAATCGTGAAGGGGCAGCTGGTTTCGCTGCACCTTGGTCGACTCAAGGACGCCGGCAACTTCACGCCCACCCAGGTGTCGCTGGCCAAGCGCAACAACGTGGACATTGCCACCAACATCGCGCGCGAAACCCGGCGCCTGCTCGGTGGCAACGGCATCCTCGCCGAGTATGCGGCCATGCGCCACATGGCCAATCTCGAGAGCGTGTACACCTACGAAGGCACCCATGACGTGCACTCGCTCATCCTCGGGCAGGCCATCACCGGCATGAACGCCTTCAAGTAAGGCGGGACGTACGGTGTCGTTCGCCGGCGGGGCCGCGCGCCCCGCCGAACGTCAGGGGGCCTTTGGCCGTACAGTGAACAGTTGATCCCGCGAAAATGCGACGGTCCCGTCGCATTGCCCGTCGGGGGAACGCTGTCTAGCTTCCCCGGGGCGGCAGCAGGCTGCCGCCCGGTTCCCCTGATCCTCCTCCCAGCCTTTCGAATGGAGCATCCGCGGTGAAGATCGCCGTGTGCATCAAGCGCGTCCCCGTGATGGAAACCAAGTTCGCGATCGCGGCCGATGGCACGCGCGTGGACGAAGCGGGGCTCAAGTACGACGTCAACGACTTCGACCTCTGGGCCATCGAAGCGGCCCTGCAGCTCAAGGAAAAGAACAACAACGCCGGCGAGGTGGTGGCCATCTCGCTCGGTCCCGACGCGGCGCAGGAACAGATCCGCAAGGCGCTGGCCATGGGCGCCGATCGTGGCGTGCTGCTGCAGGCGGCCAGCATTCCGGCCGATGGTCTGGCCATTGCGCGCGCCCTCGCGGCGGAGCTCAAGGACGGCGGCTACGATCTCGTGCTCTTCGGTCGCATTGCCATCGACTCCATGAATCAGATGACGGGTCCCATGGTGGCCGAGCTGCTCGACCTGCCCTGTGTGACGAACGTCTTCAAGCTCGACATCACGGGGAGCACGGGCCGCGCCGAGCGCGCGCTCGAAGGCGCCAGCGAAGTGGTGGAGTTCCCGCTGCCCGCGCTGCTCACCATTGACGATGGGCTCAACAAGGAGCGCCTGCCCTCCCTCAAGGGCATCATGGCGGCCAAGAAGAAGCCGCTCGACGTCAAGCCGGCGCAACTTGGCCAGGCGGCCGTGAGCGTGGCGAAGATGGCCCTGCCCCCGGAGCGTGCGGCCGGTCGCATCCTCGGCGAGAACGCCGACGCGGTGCCCGAACTCGTGCGTCTCCTCCAGACCGAAGCGAAGGTGCTCTGATCATGGCCAACGTTCTTGTTTTTGCGGAAGTGCGCGGTGGTGAGCTGCGCAAGGTGGCCCTCGAGGCCGTCACGGCGGGACGCGCGCTGGCCGAACAGTCGGGCGGCGGACAGGTGCACGCGGTGCTCGCCGGTGCGGCGGGCATTGCCGACAAGGCCGGCGCGCTGGCGCAGCATGGTGCCGACACCGTGCTCGTGCTCGAGCATGCCGGTTTTGCGCAGTACAACCCCGAGGCGCTCACCGCCACGCTGGCGCAGAAGCTTCAGAGTGGCGGCTATGCCTACGCGCTGTTCAGCGCCACGGCGCAGGGTCGCGATCTCTCGCCGCGCGTGGCCGCGCGCCTTGGGGTTGGCCTCGCGGCAGATCTCACCGGTTTCACGGTGGAAGGCGGCGTGGTGCATGGTCAGCACTTCAACATGAATGGCAAGACCATCGCCACACTCGCGCTCACCGGCACGCCGGCGGTGCTCTCCGTGCGTCCGTCCGCATTTCAGCCGCCCGATGCCGCGCGTGCG
>JACVCT010000034.1 GCA_016741895.1 Gemmatimonadaceae bacterium
GGTGCTGCTCGCGGTGCTGCTCGTGGTGTACGTGGCCAATGTGCGCTATCTGCCGCTCAATGGCCCGGGTGTCTCCACGTTGCTGCGCAACATCGTGCCCTTCCTCAATCTTGCGTTGGCCGGGTTCGTGTTGGCCAGCATTGCCGCGCGCTTCGTCTTTCCCAGCGTGAGTCTGGAAGGACGCGCCCTCTGGCTGCTGCGTTCGAGTCCGCTGCCCATGCGTGATCTGCTCTGGGCCAAGTTCTGGGTGGGCGCGGTACCGTTGTTCACGCTGGCGCTGGTGTTGGTGGGTGCCACCAATCTGCTGCTTGGCGTCCTGCCGTTCGTGCATGTGGTGTCGTTGCTGGCCATTGCGGCCCTCGTGTTTCCGCTCACGGCCATGGCGCTCGGCTTCGGCACCTTCTATCCGCGCTTCGACAGCGAGAACGCCGCACAGATTCCCACCTCGTTTGGCGGCCTGCTCTTCATGTTGTCGGCCGTGGGAACGATCGGCCTGGTGGCCTACCTCGCGGGACGCCCGGCGGCCCGCTGGATCGTGGCCTCGCATTTCGGCTGGGATCGCTCGGCGCTCGATCTGCTGTGGCCCTTTGCCGTGGCTCTCACCATTTGCGTGACGCTCACGGTGCTGCCACTCAGTCTGGCGCGTCAGCGGCTGGAGCGACTCGAGCGGGCCTGACGCGACGCAGCGGTCCCGCTACGTTTGGCGCCATGGCCCGTCGTCGCCCCTCAGCCAAAACCCTGCCCGAGCCCGTGGTGGACTCGGCCGCCGCCAGCAGTTTTCGCCGGCGTCTGCATCGCTGGTACCGCGCCAACGCCCGCGACCTGCCCTGGCGCCGCACGCGGGATCCCTACCGGATCCTCGTTTCCGAACTGATGCTGCAGCAGACGCAGGTCTCGCGCGTGCTCGATTTCTACGCGCGCTTTCTCGAACGGTTTCCGACGCTTGACGCGCTGGCCTCGGCGCGTCCGCAGCGTGTCCTCGAGGCCTGGTCGGGCCTTGGCTACTACGCGCGTGCACGCAACCTGCATGCGCTGGCCCGCGAGGTGCACGGCAACAAGAACGGGGTAATCCCCGCAGAGCCCGACGCCTTGCGCGCGTTGCCCGGCATCGGTGCCTACACCGCGGGCGCGGTGGCCTCGTTTGCCTACGAGAAACGGGCCGCGCTGGTGGATACCAACGTGGCCCGCGTGCTGCAGCGCTACTTTGCGCCTGGGCTTCCGCTCAAGACCGGCGCCGGTCTGCGCCGCCTCTGGAGTATTGCGCAGCAACTGCTGCCGCGTACCGGCGCGCAGACCTGGACGCACAATCAGGCCCTGATGGAGTTGGGTGCGCTCGTGTGCAGCGCACGGGCGCCGCAGTGTCCGCTGTGCCCGGTGCGCCGAGGTTGTGCGAGCAGCGACTCGCTGCAGAAAGCAAAACGGCCCACCAAGGTGGGCCGTGTGCCGCGCAAGCCGAAGTAGCCAAACCTTCAGGATTCTTGGCGGGTTCCGTCGGGCGGCGCGTGTTCGCGGAGGACTGCAGTCCGGGCTCAACTGCCTTGTCGCGGATAACGAGGATTGAGCGGAAACTACACGGATCAAAAATCCAAGTGGCGGTCGAACTGTCAGGACGTGAATGACACGGGGATTGGGCGGAGCCCAATACAAACCTCGGAAAGGATCAGGCCGCAGCCAGTTGTGAACCGCAGCCGCTGCAGAAACGGGAGCCAGCCACCTCAATGGGTGTGCCGCAGGACCCACAGGCCCCGGGCAGGTAGCCGCCGCAACTCGAGCAGTACAGCGCATCCGGCTCGGGACGCGGACCGCAGTTGCCGCAGTTCTGCTGACGGCTTCGCGCCTTGGCAATCGCTGCTTCCACCGGATCTGCGGCTTCAGCGCCCGATTCGGCTGGCATGACGAGCGTGCCACCCGCAGTCCCATCACGCTCGGCCGACACACGATCGGCTGCGCGCAGCTCCTCGAGAGCCGCCTTGGTGTACCGTGCCTTGAGATCGGCGTAGTCGCTGTCACTGAGCTTGCCGGTCTCGCGGTCGAACTCGATTTCACGCAGGGCATCCACTGCGGTGGACGGACGATCATCGTCGTCGAGCGCGGACTTTCCGCCACGAACCGGCGTGATGACGGTGCCGGCCAACAGCGGCGCCAGCACCACCGTCAAGGCGCCGAGCGCGAGCAGCGTACCCACCACGAGCGGCAGCGCACCTTCAGGAATGGCCATCAGCGGTCGTCCTTGAGTGCGGCCTGCAGGCGCGCGAGTTCGTCGGGTGTGGCATCCAGTTCAGCGGTGACGTCCCGCGTGCCGGATGCCTGAGCAGAAGCTGATGCCGCATCGCGCAGCGCCTGCGCCTCGGCAGCGCGGCGCGAATTGAGACGCCAGCTGCGCAGCAACACGCCAATGCCCACGGCGCCGAGCGCCAGTCCGGCAAAGGGCGCAAACCACGCCAGCAGATTGAAGCCCTGCTTGCGCGGGGCGTTCAGGATGAAGTCCCCGTACGTGCCAATCAGGGCCTCCATGATCTCGTCGGCCGTGTAGACACCGGCCACGAGACGCTGGATGTCCCCATGCACGGCGGGCGAAATGCCGCACTGGAAGTCGGTCGTGCGGCAGGTGTAGATGTCGAGCGTGCAGGGACAGGGGCAGGCCAGATTGCGCTCGAAGGCCTCCACCTGTCTCACGTCCATGCTGGGCTTGGCACCCGGCTTTGGCGGACGGGAAACCGGCTTGTACGAGTCGGCCGACATGGTCACGGCACCGGTGCTCGCCTCCGGCTGCGCCGGTGGCGCCGCCTCCTGCGCCGTGACGGGCCAGGCCAAGCCAGCCACACCCACCGCCGTTACGCCAGCACGCAGCAGGAAATCCCGTCGCGAGCTCTGTGCAGACTGCAGACGACTCACGCGCCCGCTCCCGCCGCTTCGGTTTCGCGACCCATCGGGATCTGCGCGACATAGCCGCCCTCACGCTCGGCACGCTGCGCCTGCGGCCACATCACGATGACGCCACCAATGGCCATGATGATGCCACCGAACCACACCCACCACACCAGTGGGTTGAAGTGGATGTGCACCGCCGCCGTCTCGCGGTCGGCCGCGCCGGTGAACACCAGATAGACGTCCTGCTGCAGCGACTCCAGGATGCCAACTTCGGTGGACGGTTCGAAGGTGGGCTCGCCCTGGGTGTTCACATGCTGACGCTTTTCGCTGGACAGCAGGCCCATGGGCTTGCCGTCCTTGGTCACGTCGAGCGTGACCGACAGCACACGGCGATTGAGCTGCTCGAAGCTCGAGAGCCCCTGGCTGGTGAAGGTCCACTCGTGGCCGTAGGGGTCCTTGGCGGTGACCTTTTCACCCGTCTTGAGCATGGCCGTCACGTCGGTCTTGAACATGAGACCTGCAAAGGCGCAGAACAGCAGCACCACGCCGAAGTGCACGATGTAGCCGCCATACCGGCGGCGGTTGCGCGCCACCAGGCGCACGGACGCCACCGCGAGGCCTTCATCGTACATGCGCCGGCGCGCGCCGATGCCCTTGGCGAACTCCTGCACGATGGTGCCGACGACAAAGCCGGCCAGCAGGTAGGACACCAGTGCGTAGGGGTCTCGCATGCCGAGCGCGAGCAGCACCACCAGCGTGGCCACACCGGCGATCACCGGCCAGGTGAACTGCCGCTGCAGATTGCTCACCGACGCCTTGCGCCACGCGATCAGCGGTCCGATGCCGGTGAGCGCCAGCAGCAGCAACCCAAGCGGCGCGTTCACCGAATTGAAGAACGGCGGCCCCACCGTGATCTTGTCGCCCTTCACCCACTCGCTGAGGATGGGGAAGATGGTGCCCCACAGCGTGGCAAAGCAGATGCCGATGAGCACCAGATTGTTGTACAGGAAGGCGGCCTCGCGGCTCACCATGCTTTCCAGCTCGGCCTTGGCCTGCAGGTCATTGAGACGCGTACTCACCAGCCACGCCGTGAGCGCGGTGGCGGCGATGAGGAAGCCCAGGAACCAGTTGCCCACGTTCGACTGCGCGAAGGCGTGCACGCTCTCGATGATGCCCGAGCGCGTGATGAAGGTGCCGAGGATGGTGAGAAGGAAGGACAGCACCACCAGCGTCACGTTCCACTTGCGCAGCATGCCGCGCTTTTCCTGGATCATGATGCTGTGCAGGAAGGCCGTCACCGTGAGCCAGGGCAGGAACGAGGAGTTCTCCACCGCGTCCCAGGCCCAGTAGCCCGACCAGCCCAGCTCCACATAGGCCCACCACATGCCCAGCACGATGCCGATGGTGAGGAAGAACCAGCTCACCAGCGCCCAGCGACGCACGGCGCCCAGCCACTGCGCATCGAGCTGGCGCGTGATGAGGGCGCCCACGGCAAAGGCGAAAGGCACGGACGTGGCGATGTAGCCCAGATACAGCATGGGCGGATGCGCGGCCATGCCCGGGTTCTGCAGCTGCGGGTTCATGCCGCGGCCATCAATGGGCACCCAGTCGAGTCGCTCGTACGGGTTCGCGCCGAATGCCGTCGTCATGAGGAAGAACAACGACACCACACCCAGCGTGCCCGTCACGTACGGCATCATGCCCCGGTTGCTGTTCCGGTTGGCAAACACCGCAATGGCCGAGTACAGGGTGAGAATGAGCACCCAGAACAGCATCGACCCGGCCTGCCCCGCCCAGAAGGCGGTGAAGGTGTAGACCTTCGGCAGATTCGCGCTGGTGTACGAGGCGACGAACTTGATCGAGAAATCGTGGGTGAACAGCGCCACCCAGAGGCCGATCGAGGCGAGGAGGGTGAAGAAGAAGGTGGCGTACATCGCACGCTCACCGCTCTTCACCAGGTCGGCGCGGCCCTGGAGCCCGCCAGAGAACGACACGGTAGTCGTCCAGGCGGCCATGAGGAGGGCCACCCAGAGTGACAGTTCACCAACGAGAATCATCTGAGGCCTCGCGCCACGGTCGTGGCGCGGTCGACGATAGAGTTACGCCTTGGGGACCGAGGCGGGATGCTGGGCGCCGGCCGGGTACTGGCCGGGCTGCCCCGGGGCATTTTCATAGCGGGACGCGCACTTGGCCAGCAGCGTGGTGGCCTGGAAGGTGCCGCTGGCGTCAAGACGGCCTTCCACCACGACGTCCACACCGTCGGTGAAGGTGTCCGGGGCCACGCCGCGGTAGTGCACCTTGTAGGTCTGCGTGCCGTCCGTCATGCGGAACGTCAGCTCCCGACCGCTGGGATCGCGCACAATGGACCCGCTTTCCACCCGCGCGCCCACCTTCACGCCGTTCTTTTGGAACCGCGGACTGTCGGCGACCTTGGCCGCCAGCTCGGTGGGCGTGAGATAGTACGTGGCCGTCTCGTCGATCGAGCTGGCCATCAGGTAGCTGGCCGTGCCGAGAACCAGCACGCCGCCGAGCAGGAACTTGTTGCGAGCTTTCATGATGCCGCCGCCCAGTAAGGGTCCGGTGAGGATACCTCCAAGATAGCCCCGAAGGTCCCATTCCCGTCAGTGGCGAACGGATTCTGGGGCCTTATTGCTCCCGGTCGCGCGCCCAGGCCAGCGTGGTCCGGACCGCGCGTCTCCAGCCGACGTAGGCCTGCGAGGCCGCCTCGGCCCCGGCCGGCGACGGCTCGAACCGATCGAAACGCCGGCCAGCCAGAAATTCGGTGCCGTCACGCCACACCCCCACAGCGAGCCCGGCAAGACCGGCCGCCCCCAGGGCCGTCGTCTCGACCAGATCCGGGCGCTCCACCGGCACGTTCAGCACATCGGCCTGGAACTGCATCAGCCAGTCATTGCCGGTGGCGCCACCGTCCACGCGCAGGCGATCGAAGGGCACCTGTCCCTGCGTGCGCATGTCGCCGAGCACGTCACGCGTGGCATAGGCCATGGCCTCGAGCGCGGCGCGCGCGAAATGCGCCGCCGTCGTGCCGCGCGTCAGTCCCACGATGGTGCCACGCGCGTTCGGCTCCCAATCCGGCGCGCCCAGTCCCACCAGAGCCGGCACGAAGTACACGCCATCGTTCGAGTCGAGCGAGCGCGCCAGCCCCTCGGTCTCCTTGCTGGAGGCAATCACGCCGAGTCCATCGCGCAGCCACTGCACCGCCGCGCCGGCCACGAAGATGCTGGCCTCGAGTGCAAAGACCGGCTGACCGGTGGCGTCACAGGCAATGGTCGTGAGCAAACCGGAGCCCGGCGCCGGCCGGTGCGCTCCCGTGTTGAGCAACAGGAAGGCGCCGGTGCCGTAGGTGTTCTTGCCGTCGCCCGGTGCCCAGCCGCCCTGACCAAACAGGGCCGATTGCTGATCACCGGCAATGCCGGCAATGGGCACCACCGCCCCCAGTGTGGCCATGGTGCTGTGCCCCACCTCGCCGCTCGATGGCACGATGCGCGGCAGCACTGCGGCGGGCACACCGAACAGTGCGCAGAGTTCGTCCGACCAGGCGCGCGTGCCCAGATCGTACAGCATGGTGCGCGACGCGTTCGTGTGATCGGTGACGTGCGCCGCGCCTCCCGTGAGATGCCACACCAGCCAGCTGTCGATGGTGCCCGCCGCCAATTCCCCGCGCGCAGCGCGCGCCGCATGATCGTGCTGGGCCAGCAACCATTCGAGCTTGGTGGCACTGAAATACGGATCGGTGACCAGCCCCGTGCGCTCGGCAATCATGGCAGCGTGCGGCGCCAGCGCCGCACATCGCTCGGCCGTGCGACGGTCCTGCCAGACAATGGCACGATGCACCGCCCGACCGGTGGCGCGCTCCCAGAGCACGATGGTTTCGCGCTGGTTGGTGATGCCCACGGCGGCGGGCGTTTCACCGGCCGCCGCGATGGCCTCACGCGCCGCGCTCAGCGTCTTCTCGAGGATCTCGTGCGGGTCGTGTTCCACCCAGCCGGGCGCCGGAAAATGCTGTGTGATTTCCCGATAGGCGCGCGCGCGCACCTGCCCGTCGTCGGCAATCATGAGACAGGTGGTCCCAGTGGTTCCCTGGTCGATGGCCAGCACACAGGTCATGCAATGTCTCCGGAAGGCAGCGAACGATCGCGCCGCGTAACGGGCAACCGCTCAACGCCGACGATCAGGACAGCTCGTCGTCGGTGTCGAAGGGCGGCTCCACGAATCCACGGTCGGTGAGATAGCCGGTGATGAGCGCTCGGGGAGTGACATCAAACGCCGGGTTCCACGCCGGCACCGACGCCGGCAGATCACCGAGTTCGTCGGCCTGCCGATGTTCAATGACGATGTGCGTGCCGGTGGGCGTGGCCCGATCGATGGTGCTCCACGGCGCGGCCACATAAAAAGGCACGCGGTGCGCCTGCGCCGCCAGCGCCACACCATAAGTGCCGATCTTGTTCGCGACGTCACCGTTCGCCGTGATGCGATCGGCGCCCACGATCACGAGGTCCACCAGACCCTGCGCGAGCAGCGAGGCGGCGGCGCCGTCGGGCAGCACACTGACATTGATGCCGGCCCGCGCGAGTTCCCAGGCCGTGAGTCGGGCGCCTTGCCTGAGCGGCCGCGTTTCGTCGGCGTACACGGTGAGGGCACGGCCCCGGGCGTGCGCGGTGTACAGCGGCGCGAGCGCCGTGCCAATGCCGGCGGTGGCCAGCGCCCCGGCATTGCAGTGCGTGAGCACGCGTGCACCGTCCGGAATGATGCTGAGCCCGTGCGCACCGATGCGCTCGCACATCGCGGCGTCTTCCGCGCGAATGGCTTCCGCTTCCTGCACCAGCACGTCGAGGAGTTCGTCGTTGCGCACGGCTTCGGTGGCGCGCTGCATGCGCTCCACCGCCCAGGCCAGATTGACCGCCGTGGGCCGGGCCGATGCCAAACGCGGGGCGTACTCGGTGAGCAGATGGCGGGCACGCGCGCCATCGCCACCACTGGCGGCACGCAGCGCCACACTGAGCCCGATGGCGGCCGCCACGCCAATGGCGGGGGCGCCACGCACCGCGAGGGTTTGAATGGCGTCCACGACCTCGTCGAGCGAGGTCAGATCGCGCTCCTGCTCGATGCCGGGCAGCAGACGCTGGTCGATGATGCGAAGGGCTTGGCGATCCGGAGACCAGCCAACGGCGCGTGGTGGTTGCACGATGGCAAGCTACACCAGCAGCGGGGCAAACCCGACGTAACAGAATGATCACGGCCGCGGCCTGCGGGACAGCGGTCAGACCGCTGTGTGGGGAGTTCGGACCCGGACGGTGGTTACCGAGGCCCCGTGCCGGCCCCCTGTATAGATTTCCCGCCCGACCTTCAACCGCCCCGGATATGTCCTACCAGTTTCTGCAGTTCGACGTGGCCGACCGCATCGCCACCATCACGGTCAACCGCCCTGACAAGCTCAACGCCCTCAACGACGCGACCATCGCGGAATTGGGTGCGGCCATCGACGAGGCCGTTCGGCGTGACGATGTGGCGGGCGTGCTGCTGACCGGTGCCGGCCGGGCCTTCATTGCCGGTGCAGACATCTCCGAGCTGGAGAGCCAGTCGCCGCTCGACGGTCAGCGACGGGCGCGGGTCGGACAGGCCATCTTCCGTCGATTCGAGACCAGCCCCAAGCCCACAATGGCCGTGATCAACGGCTTTGCCCTCGGCGGCGGCTGCGAGCTGGCCATGGCCTGCCATGTGCGCCTGGCCAGCGAGAAGGCCAAGCTGGGTCAGCCGGAGGTCAAGCTGGGCATCGTGCCCGGGTACGGCGGCACGCAGCGCCTGCCGCGGCTGGTCGGTCGCGGGGCGGCGCTCAAGCTGCTGCTGACCGGTGACATGATTGACGCGGCGGAAGCGCACCGCCTTGGCCTGGTCGATCAGGTGGTCGCTCCTGAGGCGCTCATGGACACGGCCCGTGCTGTCATGGGCAGCATGGTGGCCAACGCGCCGCTGGCGCTGGCCGGATGCATTGAAGCCGTGAACCGCGGACAGGACACGGATCTCGTGCAGGGCTGCACCATCGAGAGTGACTTCTTCGGCCTGCTGTCTGCCACGGCCGACATGCGCGAGGGCATGCGCGCGTTTCTCGAGAAGCGCGCACCCAACTTCACGGGCGCCTGATCGCCGGATGCGGCGAGGTCGGTTTGTTTCCAGCTGACCTCGCAGGCACCGCCGTTCTGCGGTTTCATGCTCGCTCATCTCGCACTTCGTGACTATCGCAATCTTGCGTCGCTGGACCTGACGGTCCCTGC
This sequence comes from Gemmatimonadaceae bacterium, assembly GCA_016741895.1. Lineage (GTDB taxonomy): Bacteria > Gemmatimonadota > Gemmatimonadetes > Gemmatimonadales > Gemmatimonadaceae > Gemmatimonas. The sequence goes on from JACVCT010000034.1 coordinate 9,165, forward strand.
CGCCGGCCTGGTGGTGGTGGGCGAAAACGGACAGGGCAAGACCAATCTGCTGGAGGCGGTCGCCTACCTCGCGCTGCTGCGTTCGTTTCGCGGTGCGCGCGACGCGGACGTGGTGCGCTTCGGCGCTCCGGCCTTTCACGTGCGTGCCACGCTCACACCGCCGGCCCGTTTTCACACGGTGGCGGTGGGCTTCGAGCGCGCCAGCAAGCGCAAGCGTGCCAGCCTGGACGGCGTCGAACAGTCCCGACTCACGCAGGCCCTCGGCGCTGTGCCCTCGGTGGAGTTCTCACCCGCCGACGTGTCACTCGTGGCCGGCGGTCCGGGTGAGCGGCGCCACTATCTCGATGTCATGCTGGCGCTCTCGTCTCCTGCGTACTTGCAGGCCCTGCAGCAATACCGTTCCGCGTTGCTGCGCCGCAACGCCACACTGCGCAGCCTGCAGCAGTCCGGCACCCGCGCCGCTGCAGCTGAGGAACGGGTGAGTGTCTGGGAGCCGGCGCTGGCCGAGTCCGGCGGCGTGGTGATGGCCGCCCGTCAGCGATTCGTGCAGGAACATGCTGAGGGATATGCCGACCTGTGTACCCAGATCGGCGAGCGTGATCTCGCGCAGTTGCGCTATCAGTGTGTGAGCGGCGATCAGGCCGCAGCGGGCGACCAGCGCGCGCAGCAGCAGGCCCTGACTGCGGCGCTCGCCGCGCAGCGCAGTCAGGAATTGCGGCGCGGCACCACACTGGTTGGCCCGCATCGCGATGATCTGGTGCTGCAGCTTGGCGGGCGTGACTTGCGGACCTACGGCTCGGCCGGTCAGCAGCGCAGCGCGGCCATCGCGCTCCGTCTGCTGGAGTTGGCCGTCCTCACCCGCGCGATCGGGCATCCGCCCATTTTGCTGCTCGACGACCCCTTCGCCGAACTGGATCTGGGTCGCGCCGCACGGGTGCTGGGCCTGCTCGAAGCGGCGGGAGCCGCCCAAGTGCTGCTGGCCGTACCGCGCGAGGAGGATATTCCGCCGGCCTACACGCGGCTCGAGCGGCGGACCATGCGCGGTGGGGTGCTGGGGTAGCTCGGCGCTGCACCAGCCATCAGGGCTCAACCACCAACTCGAAACTCAGACTCACAACTCGAAACTGATCAGTTTTGGGTTCTGTGTTCAGGTTTCGGGTTCTGAGCGTGCTATTCTACACCTCATGACCGACCGCAAACGCTCCCCCGCCAAACTCGGCGATGTGGTTGCCTCCGTGCTCGAGCACGCGGGGCTGTCGGGTCGTGTGGCGCAGGCGTCCGTCATTCCCGAATGGCCGCGGCTGGTGGGGCCGCAGATTGCCGAGGTCACCGAGCCCCTGCTGCTGCAGCAGGACGGGACGTTGTGCGTGGCTGTGCGCACTCACGCGTGGATGCAGGAACTGACCCTGCTGGAGCCCGAGTTGCTGGGGTCGCTGAATGGCGATCCGTCGAGGCCGCCCATTACCCGGCTGCGCTGGATGCTGCGCCGCTGACCGACGTTCGGGCCGCCCGCGCAAATCGTTGAAAAACAACAACTTGCGCGAGCGTTGGCCGGTTGCTTCCGCCCTCCCGATCGGGTATATTTCGGGGTTGTGTTTCCGGGCCAGTTTTTCGCCCGGACGATCTCCCCTCCGGCAGCAACCAGCAATGGCCAACAGCAGCAGCGAGTCCGAGAAGGAATACAGCGCGCACAGTATCACCGTACTCAAGGGACTCGAAGCAGTTCGCAAGCGCCCGGGCATGTACATCGGCTCCACGTCGGCGCGCGGTCTGCATCACCTCGTGTACGAAGTGGTGGACAACTCCATCGACGAGGCCATGGCGGGGCACGCCACGCGTGTGCACGTCACCATCCACGAGGACAACTCCATTACCGTCGAAGACGACGGGCGTGGCATTCCCGTGGACGTGCATCCGGTGGAGAAACTGCCCGGTGTGGAAATTGCGCTGACCGTGCTGCACGCCGGTGGCAAGTTCGAAAAGGACGCCTACGCAGTGTCCGGCGGCTTGCACGGCGTCGGTGTGTCGGTGGTGAACGCACTCTCCGACAACCTCAAGGTGTGGGTGAAGCAGCAGGGCAAGGAGCACTACATGGACTTTGCCCGCGGCACCACCACCACCAAGCTCAAGGTGCTGCGCAACGTGCCGGCCAAGGAGACCGGTACCAAGGTGTGGTTCAAGCCCGACGCGACGATCTTCCAGGAGACCACACGTTACGACTGGTCGACACTGGCGAGCCGTCTGCGCGAGCTGTCCTATCTCAACAAGGGCATTCAGATCACGCTGCGGGACGAGCGCCCGGAGGAGTTCCGCGACGGGCAGCCGCGTGAGGAAGTGTTCTACGCGCGCGGTGGCCTCAAGGAAATGGTCACCTTCCTCATCGGCAGCAAGAAGCCGTTGCACCAGGATGTGGTGTATCTCGATACGAGCCGGGACGGCATCGGCATCGAGATGGCCATGCAGTACAACGACTCATACGCCGACAACGTCTTCTCCTTCGTCAACAACATCAACACCCACGAGGGCGGTACACACCTCACGGGCTTCAAGAGCGCGCTCACCTCGGTCATCAACAAGTACATCGAGAAGTCGAGCAACCTCAACAAGAAGGACAAGGAAATCCGTCTGTCGGGCGACGACGTGCGCGAAGGCCTCACGGCCGTGCTCTCGGTGAAGGTGCGTGAGCCGCAGTTCGAAGGGCAGACCAAGACCAAGCTGGGCAACTCCGAGGCCGAAGGCGCGGTGCGCAGCGTCATCAACGAGCTCCTCTCGCAGTATCTCGAGGAGCACCCGAAGACGGCCAACGCCATCATCGACAAGGCCATCTCGGCGGCGCGCGCCCGCGAGGCCGCGCGCAAGGCGCGCGATCTCACGCGCAAGAAGAGCGCGCTCGATGTGGCGGCACTGCCCGGCAAGCTCGCCGACTGCTCACTCTCGGACCCCACGCTGTGCGAGATCTACCTGGTGGAGGGTGACTCCGCCGGTGGTTCGGCCAAGCAGGGCCGCAAGCGCGACTTCCAGGCCATCCTGCCACTCCGCGGCAAGATCATCAACGTGGAGAAGGCGCGCTTCGACAAGGTGCTGTCCAACGAGGAAATCCGCACCATCATCACGGCCATCGGCACCGGTATCAAGGAGGAGTTCGATCTCGCCAAGGCCCGGTACCACAAGATCATCATCATGACGGACGCTGACGTGGACGGCGCGCACATCCGGACGCTGCTGCTCACGTTCTTCTTCCGGCAGATGCCCGAGCTCATCGACGCGGGCTTCATGTACATCGCGCAGCCACCGCTGTACCGCGTGGCCAAGGGCAAGGAAGAGTTCTACGCCTACTCGGAAAAGGAGCGCGACGCCTACGCCGAGCGGCTGGGCGGACCGGAAGGCCGCGGCAACATCATGATCCAGCGCTACAAGGGTCTCGGCGAGATGAACCCGGAGCAGCTGTGGAAGACCACCATGGATCCGGAAACGCGCACCATGTTCCGCGTCACCATGGAAGACGCGGTGGTGGCCGACCAGACCTTCCAGACCCTCATGGGTGACGACGTCGAACCGCGTCGTCTGTTCATCGAAGCCAACGCGCGCTTCGTGAGCAACCTGGACATCTGAACGACACGGCAGTTGTATGAGATACAAAGGCCCCGGCTCTCGCGCCGGGGCCTTTGTCTTGCCCGCGCTAGACGCCGCCGATCAGTCGCGCCTTGCCGGTGAGTGCGTAAGCAATGGGCTGCCGTCCCTGACGCGGCCGAGCCACGATGTACCCGTGCTCCTGCAGTTGCGCGAGCGCCGTCGACACCGTGCCCTGTGACAGGTCCCACAGGGCCATCAGATCCTTCTGGTTCCTCGAGGCCGAGGGGTCCGAGTCAATCCACTGGTGAATCTGCCGAGCGCGCACGTCATCGAGTTCACCGTGCATGATGGCGGCGTAGCGCGTCTGCAGGGCGCGGGACAGCTCCGCCAACCCCACCGGCGGAACGGCTGGCGACACTGCGCCGGCGGCCGCCGAAGGCGCGGCGGCCAAACCGATGCATTCCTCGACCCCGTCATCGAGTGCCTTGAGCAGACCGCGCAGGTCTCCCTGAAACACATCCAACAATCGGTCGATCGCAGACGGATGCACCGGAGCGCTCACCGGCTGCTGCGGTTGCAGCTTCCACTGTTCGTAGCGGACCTGCAGCAGCGCGTGCACCTCGTCCCGCTGCAGGGGGTGCAGCAGCACAGGCGCACGAAACACACTGCGTACCTGCGCATGGGTGTTCACGACCGCATGCACGGCGTCCGTCGTTCCGACGAGCATGATGTGCAGACCCTCGTGCAGAAGCATGGGGTCACGAAGACTCTGCAGGAGATCGGCGGCCCTGAGTACGTCGCGGCCGCTCAGGCTTTCGAGATTGTTGAGATGCAGCAGGAGCCCGCGCGCTTCGTCGGTTGCCCGGACCATGTTCATCAGGTCGCGCAGCACACGCGGGCCATCAATGAGCAGATCCTTCGGACTGCTGAGGGTGACGCCCTTGCTGAGATTGCCCCCAACGCCCATCACGCTGATGCCCGCTCCGCCGGTTGCCAGGCGTGTGGCCCGAACCATCTGCTGCGCAGCCTGCATGGCCGGATGGTCACCGGCCATTGGCCGATTGGCGAGAATCGTGTCGTACACTGCGCCGAGGACTCGGCCAAACAGGGACTCGGGCGTGTCGCCCGTAACAAAGGGCACCAGGCTGTCCGTGGTGAGATAGCCGTCCGCAAGCAGCTGACCCTTGAGCATCTGCACCAGGGTGGTCTTGCCGACACCAGGCGCTCCACCAATGGCCTGACGGGAGCTATCGCGGCCATGCAGGTACTGCCTGAGGTCCGTCAGCTCCTTGCGCCGCCCAACGAACAGGTCGAGCGATCTCCGCTCATGCCCCTGAATCAGGGTGTCCTGAAAGAAGGGCGATCCGCGGAGGTTGTAGACGTTCCAGACGGTCGGAAGCTGGGGAAGCGGCATGCGTATTGGTTGGCGCAGGTCCCTGGCGAATACTCAGTTTGTATCTGCCAAATGCGAATACCAACAAGATATTGGACGGACCAAAGGCGCGCCCAATATCTCGTGAATGACAGACGCCCTGCCCGAGTGGCTTCTACCCCCCAGGGTAAAGAGCCCCGGTCTCCCCTCCGGCTTTTTACGCGCCCTTCTCGAGAATGCGTCTGGCCTCCTCGATGGCTTCGCTGGTACCGGCCAGCGCCACGACATCACCTGGACCAATCACCTCACGCCCAACCGGAAGCAGCACCTGCTCGGGCCCCCGGGTGATGGCCAGCACCACGGCGCCTGTGGCGGAACGCAGCTGCAGGTCGGCGAGACTGCGCCCGGCCACCGGACTGGCGGGCGGTACGACTACCGGCACGGGATCGCCGAGTCCGGGCACCACCTTGTACAGCCGCTCGAGCGCGGCCGCCGCCGGCTTCGGCGCCTGGGCGTCCGCCGCCGCCGGACTGGTTGCGGCCTCGGTGCCGGGCGCCATCTGCCGCCCAAGTGCCGCCAGAATGATTTGTGCACCGGCCTGGGTATGCCCCTGCAGCTCGGTGGTGCTGCGCCAGAAGGCCACGATGAACCAGGTGAGCACGAGCCCCAGCAGCAGCGGCGCGCGGCCGAACGGGACGAAGGGCGCCGTGATGGCCAGCAGCGGCACACCCACCAGCGCAACAATGGCCAGTTGCAGCGTGGCCACCAGCGCACGCCGCGGCGCGGCCGCGTAGTCGAGTCGCTTTTCGTCTTCGCGCGGCAGCGCGCGCGCGGCCAGCAGCATGCCCAGCGCGCGCGCCATGCGCACAATGCCCACGAACAGAGGCACCGCCACCAGCGCCGCTCCCGCCAGCACGACGAGATCCGCCACGGTCGGCGTGACCCCCACGCCGCGCACCAGTCGCGCAGACAGCGCGTCGCGTTCCAGCGCGGTGCCAATGATCACACCTGCGAGCAGCGCCGCATCGAGCACGAGCCAACGCACCTTGCGCTTGACGAGCAACTGCGTGCTGCGCTCGACGGGCGTGCGTCGCAGGCGCTCGATCCACGATCCGTAGAGCCCCACGAAGGTCTGCAGCGGGCGCGGCAGGTGTCGATCCACCCACGCCGACACCGGATCGGCCGCGCGAATGAAGAGCGGCGTGGTCAGCGTGGCGATTGCCGACACGGCCACGGCCACCGGATACACGAAATCCCGCGTGGCTCCGTTGGCGAGCCCCACGCCGGCAATGATGAATGAGAACTCGCCGATCTGCGTGAGACTCATGCCGGCCTTGGTGGCCGTGCGCGCATCATTGCCGCTGAGAAACGCGCCGACCGTCACCGCCAACAGCTTGCCGCTCATGACCACCACGGTGAAGACCACCACCGCAACCCAGTTCTGTGCAATGAGCCTCGGATCGATCATCATGCCCACCGACACGAAGAACACGGCCGCGAACATGTCGCGCACACCGGCAATGGCGTGCTCCACCTTGTGCGATTCTCCCGACTCGGCCACCAGCGAGCCGGCGATGAACGCACCCAATGCCACCGAGTAGCCGAAGTTCACGGCCAGCAGCGCGGCGGCGAAACAGATGCCCAGACTGACAACCAGCGTGGTTTCCGCACGATCGAGCTTCACGACCTGTCGCACGAGCCGCGGAACCACCAGCAGACCGAGACCGATCAGACCGACCAGAAATGCACCGAGACGACCAGCCGTGACCAGCAGCGACTCGGCACTGACCCCACCGCTGGCCGACATGGTGGTGAGCGCCGCAATGAGCAGAATGCAGATGAGATCTTCGAAGATGAGAATGCCGAACACCAGATCGACGAAGCGTCCCTTCACGCCCTGCTCGGCGAAGGCCTTCACGATGATGGTCGTGGACGAGATGGCGACGATGGCACCCGCGTAGATGCTCTCGAGCAGCGTCCAGCCGAGCAGCTGCGCGGCGCCGAAGCCGAACAGTGCCATGGCACTGCAGTCGATGAGGGCCACGAATCCCGACGTGGCGCCAACCTGCGCGAGCCGGCGCAGACTGAATTCGAGCCCGAGCCCGAACATGAGCAGAATGACGCCCAACTCGGACAGCGTACTCACCATCTGCGCATCCACGTTGAGCGGGATGGGCAGGTGCGGTCCGACGATCATGCCCGCCAGCAGATAGCCAAACACCACGGGCTGGCGAATGCGCTGAAAGACGAAGGTCGTGACCGCCGCCACGCACAGGATGAGGGCGAGGTTGGTAAGAAACGCGTGCGCGTCGGGCATGGCCCCTCGGGAAGTCCGTCAAAAACAAAGGCCCGGTCGTCAGCACGACGACCGGGCCAGGATCAATCACCCACCGCCGCGAACCTCAGGGCGTCTGGTATTCGCCCTTGGCCTGACGACTCAGCTGGCGCGAGAAATTGAGTGCGACCGTGATGAGCGCGGCAAACAGCACGGTGAAGGCGATGTAGCACACCGTGGTGACCGTGGGTTCCATGCCGCCCGTGGGGCTCGGCGTGGCGATGTACATGAGCAGGCCGTACAGACCGAGCAACGGCAGCACCGCGGCAGCCGCCACCAGGCTGAGCAGGCGATTCATGGACGGAGAAAGCATCGCGCGACTGGCATGGGCGCCGATGGCGCCAGTGAAAGAATGCGCGGCCGGCTGCACGGCAGGCGACCGCTGACTCGTAGAACCTAAGGGGGGAAGGCGGTGCCCGGTAGCCGGTGTGAGGCCGGTCGTCAGTCCGCGTCCCAGAGCTGCACGCCAGCCTCGGTGACCCGATGCGAAATGAGCGGCAGGGGCGGATCCGCGTCGTCGGCCACCCGGATGGCGGCGGCAAGCGCCTCGCGCCCCCGCTGCACACCGGCCGAATCGGCGGCAAAGATGGTGGCCAGCGGCTCCCCCGCCCGCACCACGTCCCCAGGACGGGCCGTGATGACAAAGCCCACCGACGGGTTCACCTCGTCTTCCACCCGCGTGCGTCCGCCGCCGAGTGCGGTGATGCCCCGCCCCACGGCTCTTGGCTCGACCTGCGCCACCACGCCCGCGCGGGTGGCCACGAACAACTCCACCTCGGCCGCCTGCGGCAGGATGGACGGATCGTCCACCACCGCCGGATTGCCGCCCTGTGCCTCGATGATCTGCTGGAAGCGCTGGGCCGCCTTGCCGCTGGAGATGGCAACCTCCATGCGCCGCCTGGCCTCGTCACGATCAGACGCCGCGCCGCCCAGCAGCAGCATTTCGGCTCCCAGCGCATAGGTCACGGCCATCAGGTCCGGTGGGCCCTCGCCGCGCAGCGCCATGATGGATTCCTCCACCTCGAGCGCGTTGCCGCAGGCGCGGCCCAGGGGCCGGTCCATGGCCGTGAGCAGTGCCACCACGGGGCAGCCATGATCGGCCCCGAGGGAGACCATGGTCTGCGCCAGCTCGAGGCCACGATCGAGTTCCGGCAGGAAGGCCCCCGACCCGTGCTTCACATCGAGCACCAGCCCCGTCAGCCCCTCGGCCAGCTTCTTGGACATGATGCTGGCGGCAATGAGGGGAATGCTTTCGACCGTGCTGGTGGCGTCGCGCAGCGCGTAGAGCTTGCGGTCGGCCGGCGCGATCTCGCGGGTCTGTCCGATCAGGGCACAGCCAAGCGTCTCGAGCTGACGCGTGGCGGCCGCCAGCGACAGATCGGTACGGAAACCGGGGATCGACTCGAGCTTGTCGAGGGTACCTCCCGTGTGGCCGAGACCGCGCCCGGACATCATGGGCACGTTCACGCCGCAGGCGGCCACGAGGGGGGCCAGGACCAGCGACACCTTGTCCCCCACCCCGCCGGTGGAGTGCTTGTCCACGCGACCGCCGCGCAGGTGGTCGAGATCGAGGGTGGCCCCGCTCTGCAGCATGGCGTCGGTCAGCGCACCAAGTTCCTCCCGGTCGAGACCGACGAAAAAGATGGCCATGGCCAGCGCGGCCATCTGGTAGTCGGGCACCGCTCCGGCAGCATACTGCTGCATGAGCTGCCGCCACTCGGCTGGCGCAATGCGTCCGCCATCACGCTTCCGTTCGATCAGTGCACGCGCTTCCATACGTCATGCCAAGCTACACGCACATTTCGCGGCGTGCACTCTGCGGCGCGCTTCTCCTGGGGTCGGCCACGCTGTGGTCAGGCCGGGCCTCGGCTCAGGGGAGCGCCGTCACGCCCGTCGTACCGAACACGGCCGCGACCGCCGGCGGCAGCGCTGCGGTCGAGTCGCTCGTGGCGCAGGGGGATCGCGAGAGTGCGGCGCGACGCACGGCGGCAGCGCTGGCCCTCTTCGAGCGCGCGGTGGCAGCCGATGGGCGCCATGCGCCGGCCCTCTGGCGGGCGGCACGCGAGGCCGTCGACCTCGGGGAGGTGGAAGCCAATGCCGAAAAGCGCAGCGCACTCTATGCGCGCGCCGTGACCCATGCCCGCCGGGCGGTAGAGTTTGCGCCGACGGAGGCGGAAGCCCGTTTTCAGTTGGCGCGTGCGGTGGGCCGCACGGCTCTGACGCTCGGACCTCGTGACCGGGTGAAGTTCGCCACCGAAGTGCGCGACCACGCGCTCGAGGCGCTGCGTCTGGACGCGCGGCACGCCGGTGCGCTGCATGTGCTGGGTGTGTGGCACGCCGAGGTGATGCGACTGAATGGCTTCACGCGTGCCATGGCCCGCACGTTTCTGGGCGGGAAGGTGTTCGAATCGGCCAGTTGGGCCGAAGCCGCGCGCCATCTGGAGGAATCCGTGCGCATTGAGCCCACGCGGCTGGTGCATCGGCTCGACCTCGCGCGCATTTACCGCGACATGGGTCGCCGGGCCGACGCGCGCGCCTCCTACGAAGCGGCGCTGCGTTCGCCACTCATTGACGCCAACGATGAATACTACCGGCAGAGCGCCGAAGCCGAACTCCGGCGCCTGCCGCGGTAGCCTGCGACGAAACGCGGGTTACCAGCGCCCGCCGTTGCGCACCGTGTCCCGCACCGTGTCGCGAGCCCCGTCCACGAGGGCGCGCCCACGCTTCATGCCGCGCCGGGCCAGACGGCGCGCCGAGCGCGTGGTTTCGTCCTTCAGTTCCTCCACGGCATCGGCACTGCGATCATAGAGTCGGCGCGCGCCGCGCCGCAGTTGGCGACGCGTGTCTGCGCCACTGGCCGGCGCCAGCAACAGCGCTGCACCGGCGCCCAGAGCGAGGCCGATCAGCACGCCCACTCCCAGGGCCCTCGGGTCGAGCCGGTCACCCCGCTCGTGTTCCGAATCGTGCTCGTCGTGTGTGTCGCGTCCGAACATGCTGCCTCCTGCGCGCGCTGCGCGATGATGTGGATTGAAAATATGGTCCGAAAAGCGACGGACCATCAGGGTGACGAATCGCACGGCGGCGGTAGATTCCCGGCATGACTGCCGTGCCCCCGTCCATCGCCCAGCGCGCCGGCGCACTGCGCCAGCAACTCAGCCGTGCGCAGTACGAGTACTACGTGCTCGACGCCCCCGTCCTTTCAGATGCGGAATACGACCGTTTGTTCCGCGAACTGCAGGACCTGGAACACCAATACCCCACACTGCGCACAGAAGATTCACCCACCCAGCGGGTCGGCGCCGCGGTGCAGACATCATTGGCCACCCATCGGCACCTCGTGCGCATGATGTCGCTGGACAACGCCTTCGACGATGCGGAGCTGCGCGACTTCGAGAAGTCCATCGAGCGGGTCGTTGGTGACGCGGTGCACAAATCCGGCTACACCGTGGAGCTCAAGATCGACGGTGCCGCGGTGGCCCTCACCTATCGCGAGGGCGTGCTGGTGATGGCCGCAACTCGCGGTGATGGCACGGAAGGCGAAGATGTGACGGCCAACGTGCGCACCATTGGCGGCGTGCCGCTGCGCCTGCTGGGTGAGCAACATCCGCCGCTCATGGAGATTCGCGGCGAGATCTATTTGCCCTTCGCCGGCTTCGAGCGCATGAACGAGGCGCGCGTGGCGGCCGGCGAGCCGGTGTACGTGAATCCGCGCAATGCGGCCGCGGGGTCGCTGCGACAACTCGATCCGTCCATCACCGCGCAGCGACCGCTGCGCTTCTTCGGGTACGCGGCCGTGCTGCCCGATGGCCGTGTGCCGGCCCGCACGCAGTGGGAGCTGCTCGAGCAGCTGAGTCACTGGGGCATTCCGGTGGCGCCGCACCGCGCGCGCTGCGACACCATGGCCGATGTGGCCGCGTGGGCGCACACGGTGGAGCACGAAACGCGCGCGCAGCTGGGCTTTGCCATCGACGGCGGCGTGGTGAAGGTCAATGACGTCGCACTGCAGGACGAACTGGGTGTGCGGAACGATCGCACACCGCGCTGGGCGGTCGCGCGCAAGTTCGCACCGGACATGGCGGTGACGCGTCTCGAACGCATCGACGTGAATGTGGGGCGTACCGGCGTGCTCACACCCTTCGCGGTGCTCGATCCCGTGGAGGTGGGCGGGGCCACCGTCACCTTCGCGTCGCTGCACAACGCGGATCAGATTGCGGCCAAGGATCTGCGCGAGGGCGACATGGTGCAGGTTGTGCGCGCCGGCGACGTGATTCCCTATGTGCTCGGGCCGGTGCCCGAACGTCGCAGCGGCAGCGAGAAGCCCTGGCAGATGCCCACGCACTGTCCGCGCTGTCAGACGGCGGTCGTGCGCGAAGGTGAGGACGTGGCCACCTACTGCCCCAACGTCGCCTGTCCCGGTCGTCAGCTCGAGGGCCTCGTGCACTTTGCGAGCAAGGACGCGATGGATATCGACGGCCTGTCGTATGCGCGCCTGCAGCAGCTGCTCGATGCCGGTCTCGTGCACGACTGCGCCGATCTCTTCGATGTGACGGTGGAGCAGTTGGTGACACTCGAGCGCTTCGGTCAGAAGAGCGCCGAAAACCTCGTGCAGGCCATGCAGACAGCCAAGCAGCAGCCGCTGTCCCGTCTGCTCTTTGCTCTCGGCATCCGACATGTGGGCGCACAGGCCGCGCAGTTGCTGGCGCGGCAGTTCGGCAGCATGGATGCCCTCATGGGCGCCACGCCCGATCAGCTGGCGGCGGTGCGCGGCATCGGTGACATCATCGCCCAATCGGTGGCCGAATATTTCGCCAACCCCAGCGTGCGCGATCTCGTTGAACGCATGCGGGCGCGAGGCCTGCGCTTCGATGAGCCCAATGCGGTGCAGGCCGATGGCCCGCTCACCGGAGCCACGGTGGTCATCACCGGCACCCTGCCCTCACTCTCGCGCGGCGAAGCCACGGCGCTCGTGGAGCAGGCCGGCGGGCGGGTGACCAGCAGCGTGTCCCGCAAGACCACGTTTCTGGTGGCCGGGGAGGAGGCGGGCAGCAAACTGGACAAGGCCCTCGAGCTGGGGGTCGAGGTCATCGACGAAGCCGAGCTGCGACGTCGGGCGGGGGCGTGAACTGGGCCGTGAAGGGCGCCGTGGCCGGCCACGATCGGGGGCTCCGAACAGCAACGGCACGGCTCGTCACACTCCGGGACGCTTGACGTGACCGCCTCCAATGGCGAGCGTCACGCAGACATGAGCCCTGCCCTGCCTCCGACCGCCCTGCGCCGCGTGAGCGTGCCCGCCGAACTCTTCGACGGGCTGCGTCTCGCGGCTGCCTCCGTGCCCGACGCCATCCGGGACGCCGGCTTCGTGACCGGCCAGGCCCTCTACGACCAGTTCGCCGCCTGGCTGCAGGATCAGGGCGAAACCGCGCCCGACCACCTCGCCGACGATCGCTTTCCCTGGCTGCTGCAGGCCTTCTTTCACGATCTGGGCTGGGGCCGCGTGGAGCTGGTGCCGATCAGTGAGGCCGTCATGTCGCTCGAGGCCAGCGAGTGGAGCGAGGCCGGCGCATCGGGTGGCGGCTGCCCGGTGAGTGTCGGCGTGTTTGCCGGCTTCTTCGGCCGATTGGCCGAGGCGCCCATCGCGGTGCTGGACGTGAGCCCGGAAGGTGAGGCCGGCCGCGGCCGGTTCCTGCTCGGCTCCGTGGACGTGATGGACTACGTGTGGGAAGCCATGCAGCGCGGTATTCCCTACGACCGGGCCGCCGCCAGCGCCTGAGCGTCGGGGCGCCCTGAGGAGGGCGCCGTCAGGGGTCGGTCAGCACGCCAACGTACTTGGGATTGGGGCGCAGCTCCCCGTCCATGAGCACCTCGCGGTCCCAGGGCAGCACGATCATGGCCTGCGTCGCCAGCGCGTGATAGTCCGGCGCGTAACTGCCGGTGCGGAAACTCACCGCCGTACGCACTTCACGCGCCCCGGCGTTCACAATGGCCCCGACGGCCAGTCGCAGGGTTTGACCCGAATCGCAGGTTTCGTCCACGAGCAGCACGCGCTTGTTGCGCACATCGGCCGGTGCGGCGCCGAATACGGCCGGTGTTTCCCGCACCTGTGCCGCGGAGT
>JACVCT010000353.1 GCA_016741895.1 Gemmatimonadaceae bacterium
ACGCGATGGGCCGGACGCAAGGGCTTCGAGATCGAGATGCTCGATCTGTCGGAGGGCGAAGAGGCCGGCATCAAGGGCGCCGTCATGGAAATCAAGGGCCAGTTCGCCTATGGCTTCCTGCGCCCCGAGTCCGGGGTGCATCGCCTGGTGCGCATCTCGCCCTTCGACTCGCAGGCGCGTCGGCACACGAGCTTCGCATCGGTGTTCGTGTATCCGGTGGTGAACGAAGAGATCAACATCGAGATCCGCGAGGAAGACCTCAAGATCGACGTGTATCGCGCTTCGGGCGCCGGCGGCCAGCACGTCAACAAGACCTCATCGGCCGTGCGCATCACGCACCTGCCCACGGGCATCGTGTGCGCGTCGCAGCAGGAACGCTCGCAGTTCAAGAACAAGGCGACGGCGATGAAGCAGCTCAAGAATCGCCTGTATCAGCTCGAGGCGGAGAAGCAGGCGGCAGTGAAGGCCGCGTTCGACGCCAACAAGCAGGATGTCACGTTTGGCAGCCAGATCCGCAGTTACGTCTTCCAGCCCTACACGATGGTCAACGACCACCGCACCGAGCTCAAGATCGCCGATGTGCAGAAGGTGATGGACGGCGACATCGATCCGTTCATCCAGGCCTATCTCAAGCAGGAGAGCGCCGCCGGAGCCGAGGGGGGCGTGGCGTGAGCGAGGAACTGAATTTCCTGATGCAGGCGCGGCGCGAGAAGCTCGAGCGCTTGCGCGCGGCCGGCGTGGAGCCGTTCGGCTACTCGTTCGATCGCACACACACGGCGAGCGACGCCGTGGCGGCGCTGGGCACCAGTGAGGAGGGGCCGGAGGTGTCGGTCGCCGGCCGACTCGTGTCGTGGCGAAGCCAGGGCAAGACGGCTTTCGCGCATCTGGCCGACATGGACGGCCGCGTGCAGCTGTACTTCCGCAAGGACGAAATCGGTGAAGCGGCGTTTACGCAGCTGAACGACTACGACCTGGGCGACTGGGTGGGTGTGCGTGGGAGCATGATGCGCACGCGTACGGGAGAGGCCACCATCAAGGTGGCGCAGGTGGAGCTGCTGTCCAAGTCGCTGCGTCCGTTGCCGCTGGGCAAGGAGCAGGTGGTGGACGGTCAACTCGTGCGCTATTCGGCCTTCAGCGACACGGAGCAGCGCGCGCGGCAGCGCTATGCGGACCTCGCGGTGCATCCCGAAGTGCGGGCACTGTTCCGTGCGCGCTCGGTGCTGACACGCGCCATTCGTTCGCATCTCGACGGACTGGGCTATCTGGAGGTGGAGACGCCGGTGCTGCAGCCGCTGTACGGCGGCGCCGCGGCGCGTCCCTTCATCACGCACCACAACACGCTCGACATGCCGCTGTATCTGCGCATTGCCGACGAGTTGTACCTCAAGCGCCTCATCGTGGGCGGCTTCGAGCGCGTGTACGAAATCGGGCATGACTTCCGCAACGAGGGCATCGACCGGACACACAATCCGGAGTTCACGATGCTCGAGTTCTACGAGGCCTTTGCCGACTACACCACCATGATGGAGCGGGTGGAGTCGCTGCTGGTGGCTGCGGCCGACGCCGTGCGCGCCATTCCCATTGTGGGCGAGAAGGTGCCCCAGCTGGTGACGCCGTTCCCGCGCATCGAGTGGGTGCCCAGTCTTTCCAAGGCGGCGGGCGCCGACGTGATGGCGGCCAGCGATGCCGAACTGCGGACCATGGCCGAGCGCATCGGCGTATCCAAGGTGTCCACCTTGAGCCGCCCCAAGCTGCTCGACGAGATGTTCCAGGAGCTCGTCGAGTCGCGCATCGATACGCCCACCTTCGTGGTGGACTATCCCAAGGAGCTTTCGCCGCTGGCCAAGCCCAAGCGGGGGGGCCCCGAGGGCATCACGGAGCGCTTCGAACTCTTTGCCAAGGGCAAGGAATTGGCCAACGCCTTCTCCGAGCTCAACGACCCCATCGATCAGCGTGAGCGCTTCGAGGCCCAGGCGGCGCTGCGCGCGGCCGGTGACGACGAGGCGAGCGGCGTGGACGAGGACTATCTGCGCGCGATGGAGTACGGCATGCCGCCAACGGGCGGTGTGGGTATCGGCATCGACCGCTTGTTCATGTACCTCACGGACACGCACAACATCCGCGACGTGATTCTGTTCCCCACCATGCGGCCGGAGTAGGCGCATGCGTGCGCTCGAGATGGCGATTGCCTGGCGTTACCTGCGCAGTCGTCGCGGGTCGCGGCTGTTGTCGCTCAGTAGCGTCATATCCATCGCCGGAGTGGTGGTGGGCGTTTCGGCGCTCATCATCGTGATGGGAGTGATGAGCGGGCTGCAGTACTATCTCCGCGAACGCATTCTCGTGGGCAGCCCGGATGTTCGGGTGCTGCCGTACGGCGACGACATGCGGCTGCGTGACTGGCAGCCGGTGCTGGAGCAGGTGCGTCGTGCGCCGGGTGTGGAGCGCGCCGCGCCTTTCGTGCAGACGCAAGCACTGGTGCGCAACCTGCGCGGATACCCCACGGGTGCGCAGGTGGTGGGACTGCCACCGGCCAGCGACGGCGAAGTCACCGCCATCCGGCAGCAGGCCATTCTGGGGGAGTTTGCGTTTCGCCGCGAAGGTGTGGACTTGCCGGGTGTGGTGCTTGGCCGACTCCTGGCCTCCAAGCTGAATGCATTTCCGGGTGACACCGTGGTGCTGTACGGTGTCGGTACGCAGGACATCAATGCGTCCACCGGCATGCTCATTCCGGGCTACGACTCGCTGGTGGTGACGGGGCTCTTCGAAACCGGTCTTTACGACTACGACGATGGCTGGGCTTATGTCTCCCTGGAGGCGGCGCAGCGATTCTCCGGGTTCGGCGAAGATGTCACGGGCATCGAGGTCAAGACCGCCGATCGCAACGCGGCGCCGGCGGTGGCTGATACGTTGCGGGCCACGCTGACGGCGCCGGTGCGGGCGATTTCGTGGCAGGAGCACAATCGCTCATTCTTCCAGGCGCTCAGCCTCGAGAAGCTGGGCATGGGCTTCATCCTGTTGCTCATCTTCGTGGTGGCCGCATTCAACATTGTCAGTACGCTGACGATGGTGGTGTCGGACAAGGCCCGTGAAATCGGCATTCTGCGCGCCATGGGCCTGTCGGCGAAGGCAGTTCGTCGGGTCTTTCTCTGGCAGGGCGTGGTCATTGGCGCGGTCGGTACCCTGGGAGGACTGGTGCTTGGCATCAGCCTGGCCTGGCTGCTGGAGGCCAAGCAACTGATTGCCCTTGATCCGTCGGTGTATCCCATCGATCACCTGCCGGTGCGGCTCGATATTCCGGATATCGTGCTCATTGTCGGCGTCAGCTTTGTCGTCTCCACGCTCGCCACACTGTATCCGGCCGGACAGGCCGCACGCCTCTACCCGGTGGAGGCCATCCGCCATGAATGAGGCGGCCGGCAACAGCACGCGCGGTGTCGGCCCGGTGGTGGCGGCCGAAGGCGTGGTCATGGAGTACCGTGGCGGCGACGGCATGATCCTGCGTGTGCTCGATGAGGTCGCCATCGAGGTACAGCGTGGGG
>JACVCT010000035.1:0-16326 GCA_016741895.1 Gemmatimonadaceae bacterium
CCCTTTTCCTCGCCGACCCAAAACAGCAGGTCCACGCGTTCCTCACCACCCTCCGCCAGGCGCTGGGCCGCGATCATCATGGCCGCCGCGATTCCCTTGGCGTCGGCGGCCCCCCGCCCATAGAGCCGATTGCCCTCGAGCCGTGGCGGGATGAACGGCGGCACGGTATCGAGGTGTGTGGAGAGCGTGACCTGCCCTCCAGCCCGGGTGGCCCAGACATTGGAGCGACCCGGTTCGACTTCCTGCAGGGAGACGTTCCATCCGTTGGCGACGAGCCAACGGGAGACGAAATCCACCGCGTCGCGTTCGCGACCAGTCGTGGATTCGATGGAGAGCAGTTCGGAGGCCAGCGCGACGACGTCGGACATGCCTTCAACATATCCGGGCTCGCAACCGTCCCGCGTCCCCTGTCCGATCATACCCGGAGCGGGACTCGAACCCGCACGCCCTTTTGGGGCACAAGATTTTAAGTCTCGCGCGTCTACCGGTTTCGCCATCCGGGTGGCGAGGGCTCCGGTAGGAAGTACCGGACCAGAACCCGCGCGTGCATAAAGTAACCGGCGAGGAGCGGAACGGCCCACGTTGGGGCCATCTGAGCCAGGCGCGCAGCGACCGGCCACCGTGCTATCAGGCCTGGGCAAAAGGAAAAGCCGGACCACGAGGGACCGGCTTTTCCGTGCATCTCCTGATGTGAAGAGCGGGAAACGGGACTCGAACCCGCGACCCCAACCTTGGCAAGGTTGTGCTCTACCAACTGAGCTATTCCCGCGTCACCAACCAACAGCGGAATTGTATAGTGGCCAGCCGCTGCTGACAAGCGGAGTCACCGGCTGACGTACACAAGCGATGCACAGCGACCGCGCTAGCCCTTGAGGCCAAGCGCGTGCACCCCGTACCACAGCGTGTGGGCCAGCAGACCGGCGAGCGCGGCGTCGCCGCCATTCTCCACGGCCCGGCCATCTTCGTCCACCCACTCGGCCGCAATGCCACCATCCAGCGGGGCGCGGCGGAGCCAGGCCAGCACGGGTTCTGCGTCGGGCCCCAGGAGCCGCGCGATCTGCGGGACGAGAGCTCGTGGGGTCCCGGTCCCCTGACCAGCTTCCGCCTGCGCGGCGATCGCCCGCACGGTACGACGGAACAACGAGTCCTCGCGGTCAAACGCCTCGTAGAGGGGCAGCCAGAGCACGGACGCCACCGCGTCGTCGCTGGCCCCCTGCCCGCCCGCCAGGTCCACCGAGGTTGCAAGCCGGGCCTTCTCGCCGCGATCCATGGCAAAGTGTCGCCGGAGCGCCGCGCGCACTGCCGCCGGATCTTCCACACCAGCGGCACTCTCCTCATCGAGCGTGCGACGAAACACGTCGAGTGCCATGGCCACGGCCGCGTTGCCGTGCAGCGTGAACGGAAACTCGGGCGAGGCCCCGGATGGCGTGACCTCGGTGCCGTACAAGGGCACACGTTCGTCGCGCCGCGCCGCAATGTCCTCGGCGGCCAGGTAGAGTGTATCGGCAACGATCGGGTCTTCGACGATCTGCTCGTCACCCGTGTCGCGAATGTAGCGATCGGTGGCGATGGCAAAGGCCGCTGCCCCTTCCACGGCAAAGCCGGGCTGGAACAGCGTGCCGTCGAGGTAGTGGACGCCCTGACCCGGTGCATAGCCGTGCAGCTCGCAGGCCCGCACGAGCAGCTCACGCGCAAGTGCTCCGTCGGCAAGCTGCACGGCGGGCAGGGTCCACATGAGTGACTCCCAGTCGCGCACAGTGCAGCCCAGCCCATGCCAGGGCGCGCGGGTGCGCACGAGGTAATAGTGCGCGTCGTCCAGCGCGCGCCCCACGCCGTAGAAGTACGCGAACAGCAGGTTTCGATGAATCAAACGATCCATCCACTCCGAGCCGGTGGTCTGCTCCATGGCCATGAGCGCTTCGCGCGTGGCAGTGAGCAGTGCGCGCCATCCCCGCCGGCGCAGCACACCCACGGTGGCCTGCGCACCGTCCCGCTCCGGACCCACGGCCAGATAGAACGCCACCTGAGCGGCAGCACCGGTCGCCACACGGAGCTGTCGGCGTATCGCAAAGGGCTGCGGCGCCTGACTGGTTTCGCCGGTGCACTCCAGCGTGGCCGGGCCGTCGCCGGCAATGGCTACGGCCACCAGCCCCGGAACGGCCGCGCCCTCGAGCAGCAGTACCTCGTCCTTCGTTTGTGTGACGCGGTGGGCGTCGTCGAAGGGGCGTGCTGAACGGACCCGCTGCTGACGGTGGCCGAGAGTGCCCTCGAGTGCCAGCTCAACGTCGACGTCCTGCGGCCCGCGATTCTCTACGGCCAGCGTATACACGGCGCCGGCCATGTCGGCATCCCGGCCATAGGGAGCGAAGATGGTCCCGCGCAGCACCAGCGATCCGACCGTGCAGGTGAACGTGGGCAGCCAACCTGCGGCGCGCTCCCAGGCAATGCCTTCGGCGGCCAGCGCCTGCACCTGCCCGTTCACGCGCAACACCGGGCGCAACAGTGGGGTACCGGCACCGGACGCGAAGTCGGCATGTCCTGCCACCTCGATGGCCGCCCGCGCGCCACGGTGCATCACGCCAAGCGCGTGAATGGCGCCATCCGCGGGGTTGATGCAGGGGATGGTCAGCCAGTGATTTCCCGTAAGCTGCCACGGGACCGAGGGGATGTTCGCCATCGCGTGCAGGAGTTGCCGTAAATAGAGTCCACCACTGGGGTTGCATCACCGTTGTTCGTTGACGCTCCCCCCTGAGCGAGCTAATCTAGCCGGTTCGCTCCGCCCCTGTCCGTCTCTTCAGCTGCCATGTCCGTGGCTTCAGCCATTCGCCCTGCCCCGTCGTTGCGCAATCCGCGCGCATGGTCTCGCGCCGTGCGCTCGGTCACGCTGTGCGCGATGTTGGCCATCTCGCTGCGCCCCACGGCTCTTCTGGCGCAGGCAGTGGCCGGTGTGGGGGAAGACGCGATCCCGGTGCCTCGCGGCAGTCTGCGCATTGGGACCGGGGGTCTGTGGAACGACTACCGCGATGCCTGGTCACGCGATGGCCTTGGCGGCGCGTATGGCAAGGGCCCCTTGATGGGCGCCCTGAATACGGAGCGGCTTGGTACAGGCATTCTGGCCACGCTCAGCGACGCCGAGGTGGCGCTTCGTACGCTGACAGGGCAAAGCAGCTTTCAGTTGTCCATGGGACCGCTGGAAGCCCGTGGCCAGGTTCGGCAGAGCATTGCCCCCATCACACTCGACTACGGGGTCACCCGGCGGCTGTCCGTGCGATTGGTGGTACCATATGTCGAGTCGCGTGATGCCACACAGTTCATCCTGAATCGCACGGGCCTCGGGGCCAATGTTGGTGCCAACCCGGCGTTCGGGACAACAGGAGCCGCGGCACGAGCGCAAAACGGTGCGCTCGTCACGCAGATTGCCACGGCGCGCACGCAGCTTGCGGCGGAGATCACGCGATGCGCCAATGTCGAGGCCACGGGCTGCGACGCCATTCGCGCGAACCCCGCGGGCGCGCAGTCGCTGTTGAGCCGTGCGCAGGATGTTCGCAGCGCCCTGCTCACGGTGTACGGCGACGCGTCACGTGGCGGCTCGCCCGTGGTGCCGATCACCGGAAGCGCGCTGCACACGTCCATCCTCGGCACCATGACGGCGTTGCGCGAGGAGTTTTCGGCCTTTGGCGTCGCCGCGCTGACCGCTGCGGGCCCTTCACCCGCCGCGCTCATCTACGGTCCGGCCGGCATCGCCAACATCGCCAGCGACACCGCTTTCGGCGTGGGATACGAGCGACTGGGTGACACACGGCGCGCAGGTATCGGCGACGTGGATCTCACGGCCACCTGGTTGTTGTGGGACAGCTTTCGCGCGGATCAGGTGGCGCGCCTCCTCACGCCGCGCCGCGGCCTGCGGAGCACCATCACCGGCGGGTGGCGCTTTGGCACCGCCGGGGCCGAACGCACGGAGGATGCGTTTGATGTGCCCATCGGCGAAGGCGCCAACGCGCTGCTCCTGCGCAGCACGACGGACGTTCTGTTCAACGGCTGGGCGTGGATGAGCGCAACGCTGCGGCTTGTCCGGCCACTGGAGGACGAGGTTGTGACCGTCGCGCCGGCGCGGGACATCGCCAGCACTTTCAGCGGACCGCTCATCGTGGCCCCCGCGACACGCGCGCTCGGTCAGCGTCTCGACGTCGAGCTCATTCCGCGTATCGCGGTCGGCTCGTTCTTCGGCCTCTCCGCCGGCCTCATTCATCGCCGCTGGAGCGACGATCAGTTCACGGTGGCCTCGTCCGGTGGCGATACCCCGAACGATCTTGCGCTCACCACCTGGACCGTGCCATCCCGCAGCCTCACTTCGGCCACGGTTGGCGTCACGTTCTCCTCGCTGGCGAGCTTTGCCCGGCGACGTGCGCGCATTCCTGCTGAGGTGATTTACACGCACCAGTTCCCATTGTCGGGATCGGGTGGCTTTGTGCCGGCGGTCTCCAGTGACCGCCTGGAACTGCGCGTCTACACGGGCTTCCCGCGCCGCTGAGCGCCCTTGCGCGAACGATCGGCGGCCGCGTTGTCGCGAGTCGCCGCCGCGGGGACCTCGACATCCTCACCGCGTTCGATGAGCTCGCGCGCATGGGCGCGACTCACTTCGCGATCAGCGTCGCCGCCCAGCATGCGCGCCACCTCGGTGATGCGCGCATCCCCGGTCACGATGGTGGTATCAGCGGTGGTGACGGTGCCCACGGCACTCTTGTGCACCACGACATGGTGATGCGCGCGGGCGGCGATCTGGGCCAGATGCGAAATGGCGAGCACCTGATGGTGTGAGGCGACACGGCGCATGAGTGCGCCGACCTGCCAGGCCACGGCACCGCCAACACCCGCGTCCACCTCATCGAACACCAGAGTCGGCACGGCCTGCAGTCGGGCCAGCACCGTGCTCATGGCGAGCAGGACACGCGCCAACTCACCACCGGAGGCGATGCGACCCAACGGACGCAGTTCCACTCCGGCATTGAGCGCCGCCACGAACTGCACCGATTCCGCTCCACGTGGGCCGATGTCGGCCGCCCGTTCGAACACCACCTCCACGCGCCCGTCGGGCATGCCAAGCTCGGGCAACAGGGTCGACACGACCTGCGCGAAGTGCCGCGCGCCACCCTGCCGCAGCCGCGTCAGCTCGGCGGCCACCTCCACCAGCGCCCCTTCGGCTGCGGCCCGCGCGTCGGCAATGGCCGCGAGATCAAGCTCGCCGCTGTCCACCAACTCGAGTTCGGCCCGCGCATCGGCCGCGGTGGTGAGAACCTCCGGCAACGACGGCCCGTACTTGCGCATGAGGCCGAGCAGCGCGTCGCGACGCCGTTCGAGCACCCGCAATCGCTCCGGGTCAGCCTCGACACCCTCGGCGTAGGTCTCGAGCTCGCGCGCCAGTTCCTCGAGCGAATACACTGCCGCGTCGAAGCCGGACTGCAGCGCCGCGGTGTCGGCGTCGATGCGGGCGAGCGACGAGAGCGCGCGCCGCACACCCGCGAGCCGAGACAGCGCCGCCCGTTCGTCGCCGGCAATGGCCTGCGCGGCCTGGGCCGCAAGACTCTGCAGCTCTTCCGCATGGGACAGACGACGGATCTCGGCTTCGAGTGTGTCGTCCTCGCCCACCACCGGATTCACCTCGTCCACCTCGCGCACCACGTAGCGCAGATAGTCCGCGCGGCGCGCGGCCTCCTGACGACGCGCCTCGAGTTCGCGTTCGCGACGCCGCAGCAACTCGAGTGCGCCGTGTGCGTCCGCCACGCGCCGTCGCACGTCGTCAGCCTGCACATAGGCATCGAGCAGGTCGCGCTGATGCTCGGCGTCGAGCAGCTGACGCGCATCGTGCTGGCCATGCACCGTGACGAGGTGTGCCCCGATCTGCGCCAGCACGGCGGCGGTGACCGGCGAGCCGTTGATCCAGGCGCGCGAGCGCCCCTGCGCGGCCACCTCGCGCTTGAGGACGAGCAGGTCGTCCTCGCATTCAATGCCAAGCGTGTCGAGCTGCTCGCGCAGACCGTGCTGGGCCGCGATGTCGAACACCCCTTCCACCGTGGCCCGGTCGGCGCCCTGGCGCACCCGGTCGGCAGCTGCACGCTCGCCCAGCAGCATGCCGAGCGCGCCGATGATGAGTGACTTGCCGGCGCCCGTTTCGCCCGTGAGCACGTTGAGCCCGGGGGCCAGCGGCAACACCACCGTATCGATGACGGCCACGTTGCGAATGCGCAGTTCGACGAGCATGCCGGGTGATTCCCCTCTTGGCAATTCCGCGGAGCGGAGGACGATCAGGCCGTGTCGCCGTCGCGCTCGGTGAGGCCTCCCCACCCCAGCTTGCGGCGCAGACGCGAGTAGAAGGTGGTGCCCGGGAATCGCACGATCTGCACGGGGGTGCGGGAACGGCGCACCACGAGACACTCACCACCGGTGAACGTAGTGCCCACCTGCCCGTCGATTGTCACCAAAAGTTCTTCAGGCCCATCATCTGCACGCACCTTGATCTCGACCTGCGGCGGTAGCACGAGCGGGCGCATGGCCAGCGTGTGCGGCGAGACCGGCGTGAGCACGATGCTCTCGAACGTGGGCACGACAATGGGGCCGCCCGCCGAGAGCGAATAGCCGGTCGATCCCGTGGGGGTCGAGATGATGAGCCCATCGGCCGAGTAGGATCCGATGAGTTCTTCATCCACGATGACGGAGAAGCGTACGACACGCGCAAAGCCGCCCTTGTGCAGCACCACGTCATTGAGCGCGCGCCAGCGGCACTTCTCCTCGCCGTTGCCGTCAATGGCGCAGGACTCGAGGGTCATGCGCGGCTCGGAGATGTACTCGCCGCGCGCAAAGCGACGCACGCCGTCCTCGAATTCGCTGCCACTGCAACTGGTCAGAAATCCGAGGCGACCCAGGTTGATGCCGAGGATGGGCACCGAATGCCCCTCGAGCAGGCGGGCGCCGCGGAGCAGCGTACCATCCCCACCGAGCGTGAGCAACGCGTCGACCGAGGTGGGGTCGCCAAGGCGCTCCCCCTCCTCCGCGATGTCCCAGAGATCATCCTCGAACGCCAGAGTGAGGCCGAGCGAGGGGGCTATGTCGAGCAGGGTGCCAAGAATGGCGGGCAGCCCGACATAGCCGCGATGGCCGACGACGCCGACCCGCATCAGCTGGCGAACGCTTCCTGATTGCGCAGCGCCCGCACCCGCTCGGCGATGCCGGCGGCATCAAGACCCAGCATGGCAAGCTGCTTCTTGCGCGGCGCGGCGTAGATGATCCGGTCGGGCACCCCGTGCACGGCCGTGCGCACCTGCGGCGCGAGGCGCTGCACGATGGCCGACATGTAGGCGCCAAATCCGTTGGTTACGACGCCCTCTTCGACCATCAGCAGCTGCGTGTGCTCGGCGAGAATGGCGTCCAGGGTTGCCGCATCATACGGCTTGATGTAGCGACAGTTCACCACGGTGATCTCGAGTCCCTCGGCGGCCAGTTGCGCCGCGGCGTCGAGCGCGGGCTGCACCATGGTGCCGATGGCGAGAATGGCGAGGTCCCGCCCGCGCCGTTCAACCTCCCAGGTCGCGTACGGCACGGCCTTCACGTCGGCAAATGCCGGCGGCACATCGGGCGTGACGTCACGCGGATAGCGGAAGCAGAAAGGGCCGTCCTCGTGGTCCACGGCCGCACGCAGCAGACCGAGGAGCTCGGTCCCGTCCTTGGGGGCCGTGACCGTCATGTTCGGCACCGTGAGCATGTACGGAATGTCGTACAGGCCCATGTGCGTTTCGCCGTCTTCTCCCACGAGACCCGCGCGATCCATGGCAAACACCACGGGCAGCTTCTGCAGCGCCGCGTCGTGAATGATGTTGTCGTAGCCGCGCTGCAGGAACGTGGAGTAGATGGTGACGATGGGGCGCACGCCACGTGTGGCGAGACCAGCCGCGAAGGTCACGCCGTGGCCTTCGGCAATACCAACATCGAAGAAGCGCTCGGGATAGGCCTTGGCAAAGGCTGCCGTGCCCGTGCCGCCGGGCATGGCGGCCGTGATCACGGCCACGTCCTTGCGTTCGGCGCCGAGCTCGGCGAGTCCCTTGCCATACACGGCCGTGTACGCCGGATTGCCGGTGGTCGCGTTGAGGACCTTGCCGGTAGCCGGGTCGTGGCCCGGCGGCAGCGCATGCCACTTCTCGCCGTGATCGCCGGCGGGAAAGCCCCTGCCCTTTTGCGTGATGACATGCACGAGGCGCGGCGTGTTCATGCCGCGCACCGCGGTGAAGGTGTCGAGCAGGGCGTCGATGTCGTGTCCGTCGATGGGACCGAAGTAACGAAAGCCCAGCTCCTCGAAGAGCACACCCGGTGTGAGGAAGGACTTCACACTCTCTTCCCACTTCCGCAGCAGCGTGCCGGCCGACTGGAACGGGCCCGGTGCCTGATCCACCAGCTCGCCAATGCGTGAGCGCAGGCGATTGTACAGCGGATTGCGCTGGATGCTGGTGAGGTACTTGTGCATGGCGCCGACATTGGGCGCGATGGACATCTCGTTGTCGTTGAGCACGACGATGATGTCACGGTCGCTGTGTCCGGCGTTGTTGAGCCCCTCGTAGGCCAGACCCGAGCCCAGTGAGCCGTCACCAATGACGGCCGCCACCTTGAACTGTTCGCCCATCACATCGCGGCCCGCCGCCATGCCGAGGGCCGCCGAGATGGCGGTGGCGGCATGGCCGGCGCCGAACGTGTCGTACTCGCTTTCGGTGCGCTTGAGGAAGCCCGACAGGCCGCCCTCCTGGCGCAGCGTCTCGAGCCGATTGTTGCGGCCGGTGAGCAGCTTGTGCGGATAGCCCTGATGGCCGACATCCCACACGATCTGATCGGCGGGCGTGTCGAACACGGCGTGGAGCGCGATGGTGAGCTCCACCACGCCGAGGCCGGCCCCGATGTGCCCACCCGTGCGCGAGCAGACGTCGATGAGCCGATCGCGCATTTCCTGCGCCAACTGGCGCAGTTCATCGCGCGAGAGGCGTCGCACGTCAGCGGGAGAAGCGATGCCAGGGAGTAGGGACATGGGAAGGGGATGCTGAAAGGTCAGGACCGGCGTTCAACGATGTAGCGCGCGAGGAACTCGAGGGTCGGCGTCAACAGTCCCTCATCTTGCAGAGCGGCGCAGGCGTCGTCCACCAGCGCCACGGCGCGTTCCACCGCGCCATCCACGCCCAGCAACGCCGGATAGGTGCTCTTGTGCAGATCGAGATCACGACCGGCCGTCTTGCCCAGCTCGTCCGTCGTGGCCGTGATATCGAGAACGTCGTCGGCGATCTGGAAGGCGAGTCCGATGGACGCCCCATAACGCGCGAGCGCATCGATGCGGGCCTCACCGGCGTGCGCAGCCCGCGCGCCAACGGTGACGGAGGCCATGATGAGCGCGCCGGTCTTGAGGCGATGCACGCGCTCGAGATCCTCGAGCGACATCGTGCGGCCCTCGGCCTCGAGATCGAGCAACTGCCCGCCGATCATGCCGCCACCGCCGGACGCGCGCATGAGATCGCGCACGATGTCTCCGGCCACCGTTGACGAGAGGCCAAGCTGCATGGCGCCGTACCACGCACTCCGCGTGGCGAGCGGCACCATGGCCAGCCCGGCGGCGGTGGCCACCGGCACGCCATACACCCGGTGCACCGTGGGGCGGCCCCGACGCACATCGTCGTCGTCCATGCAGGGCAGATCGTCGTGCACGAGCGAGTAGGCGTGCACCACTTCGACGGAGGCGGCGAGATCGAGGGCGTTGCCCGTGCCACCGCAGGCGCGGTAGGCCTCGAGCAGCAGAATGGCCCGCAGGCGCTTGCCCTCGCCAAGCAGCGCGTACCGGATGGCCTCGGCGGTGAGCGGCGCGAGGTCCCCCAGCCAGCGGGCGCAGAAACCGTCGAGCGTGCGCTGCACGGCCACTCGCGTGGCGGTGAACGACTGCACGGTGTCCTGCGGTACGCCGTCGAGGCGCGGGGTGGCGGTCGATTCCATGTCGCTCAGCGCTCGAACTCGACCAGATCAAAGGAACCATCGGCCGCTTCGACCAGCTGCTGCACGCGCGCGTCCACCGTCTTCAGGGCGGCACTGGCAGATCGAAGGTGCGTGATCCCCTCCTCGAACAATCGGAGCGACCGGTCCAAATCCAGCTCGTTGCGCTCCAGCTCGCGGACAATGTCCTCGAGGCGAGCCAACGACTGTTCAAACGGGATGTCGCTCATATCTGCTCCTCGGACTGCATAGATCCTGCATCTGACGGCAGTGTCGGGAGGGGCCGATGCCCCGTGACCGTGGCATCGACGAGGCCATCCTGCACCCAGAGTTCAAACGCCTGCCCCCGAACGAACTCCGCCGTCCTGCTCAAAGTAGCGCCGCTGGGCGTCCGCGCCACCACAAATCCACGCCCGAGGGTCTCGAGCGGCGATAGGGCCTGCAATTGTGACGCGAGGGTGGCCAGTCGGGCTTGCCGTCGCTCCACGTTGCGGCGCGCCGCAAGCGCCAGCCGCTGACGCACCTGCCGCAGCGCGGCGACCGCCCGATCCTCGCGCCGCTGCGCCGCCGACACCAGACGTTTAGCCAACGCGTCCACGCGAGCGAGAGTTTCTCGCCGGGATGGCACCGCCAGTTCGGCAGCAGCCGACGGCGTCGCCGCCCGCACATCGGCGACAAGATCACACAGGCTGATGTCCGTTTCGTGACCGACCGCGGAGACCGTGGGCAGCGGACAAAGCGCCAGCGCCCGTGCGACCCGCTCGTCGTTGAAGGCCCAGAGGTCTTCGCGTGAACCGCCGCCGCGGCCCATGATGACCAGGTCCGCATCCCCCCATCGCGCCACACGGTCCAAGGCGTCCAGCAGGGATTCCGGGGCGCCCTCCCCCTGCACCTTGGCCGGAATGACCACCAGCTCCACGTCCCGGCTGCGGCCGCGCGTCACCGTGATGATGTCGTGCAGGGCCGCGCCATCCGGGCTCGTGATGACGGCGATGCGACGGGGGAAAGCCGGCAAGGCACGCTTGCGCGCAGGGTCAAGCAGTCCGTCACGTTCAAGACGCAACCGCGCCTGCTCCAACGCTTTGCGCCACAGGCCATCACCTGCCGCCTCCAGTGCGCGCACCGAGAACTGCAGATCGCCGCGCACCGGCCACACCGTCATCTGGCCCAGCGCCGTCACCGCCATACCCTCGTCGGGCGGTGCCGGAATGCGCTTGGTGGCCGAACTCCAGATGACACAATTCACCTGCGCGTCGGCATCGCGCAGTGAGAAGTACCAATGCCCGTTCCTGTGGGCCTTGAAGTTGGTGACTTCTCCGCGAACCCAGAGCGGCGGGAAGGCGCCCTCAATGAGGTCCTTGGCCGCCGAGGTGAGGGTGTGCACGGAGATGGCGCTCTCCGGGGCGCTGCCCGGATTGTCGGCGACGTCGGGGTGCACCGACGGCCCCGCGCCGCTGGTGCGACTGCGCGCCATGTTCAGCGCGAACCCGCCAGAGCGGCAGTGCGGGCCATCGCCAGCTCCGCCGCCCGCACCGTGTTGCGCAGCAGCATGGCAATGGTCATCGGCCCGACGCCGCCGGGCACCGGCGTGATCTTTGAGGCCACGGTGACGGCACTGTCGAAGTGCACGTCGCCACAGAGCCGCGTCCCCTTGGCCTTGCTGGCATCGGGCTTGGTGTTCATGCCCACATCAATGACCACCGCGCCGGGCTTGATCATGTCTCCCGTGATCATCTCCGCGCGCCCGATGGCGGCGATGAGGATGTCGGCCCGCCGGGTATGAAAGGCGAGGTCACGCGTTCGGCTGTGGCACACGGTCACCGTGGCGTCCCCGCCGGCACGCCCCTGCACCAGCAGCGCCGCCATGGGCTTGCCGACGATGTTGCTGCGACCGACCACCACCGCTTCGGCGCCCCGTGTATCGACCCCACTGCGCAGCAGCAGCTCGATGACACCCGCCGGCGTGCAGGACACAAAACCATCGGTGTGACCGATGAGCAGCTTGCCCACGTTCTCCGGATGGAATCCATCGACGTCCTTCTCGGGACGGATGTGCCGGATGACCGTGTCGGGATCGATGTGACGCGGCAGCGGCATCTGCACCAGAATGCCGTGCACCGTGGGGTCTGCATTGAGCCGTTCCACCAGCGCCAGCAGTTCGTCCTGCGTGGTCGTGGCGGGCAGACGAATGGTGCCGCCCTGCATGCCGGCGGCCTTGGACGCCTTCTCCTTGGCGCCAACATAGGTGGCGCTGGCAGGGTCGTCGCCCACCAGCACAACCGTCAATCCCGGCACCACACCCTGGGCGCTCAGGCGCGCCACATCGGCCGCCACTTCGCCGCGAATCGCTTCCGCGATTGCCTTCCCGTCGATCAGTTCAGCGCGCAAAGTCCACCGCCCGGCTCTCCCGAATGACCACGACCTTGATCTGGCCGGGGTACTGCAACTCCGACTCGATGCGACGCGCGATCTCATCCGACATGGCCGTCATGCGCACGTCGTCGACCTGCTCCGGCGTGACCACCACGCGGACTTCGCGGCCGGCCTGAATGGCAAACACGCGCTCCACTCCACGGTAGCTGGACGCAATCTTTTCGAGTCCCTCGAGTCGCTTGACGTAGGTCTCGAAGGCTTCGCGCCGCGCCCCGGGCCGCGACCCGGAAATGCCATCGGCGGCCTGCACCAGCACCGACACCTCGCTCTCGTGCGGCACGTCGTCATGATGCGCGGCGATGCAATTGACCACGAGCGGATTTTCCCCGTACTTCGTGGCCACTTCCACGCCGAGTTGCACGTGTGTGCCCTCGTGTTCGTGGGTGAGCACCTTGCCAATGTCGTGCAGCAGCGCGCCACGCTTGGCCAGCGCCACATCCAGCCCCAGTTCGCCCGCCATCATGCCCGCCAGCCAGGCCACTTCCTTGCTGTGGGCCAGAATGTTCTGACCGTAGCTGGTGCGCCAGCGCATGCGGCCGATGAGCTTGATCAGCTCCGGATGCAGACCGGTGACGCCCACATCGTAGGCGGCCTGCTCTCCCGTTTCGATGATGGCCACGTCCACTTCCTTGCGGGCCTTGGCCACCACTTCCTCGATGCGACCCGGATGGATGCGCCCGTCACTCACCAGCTTTTCGAGGGCGAGGCGCGCCGTCTCACGGCGCACCGGATCAAAGCAGGACACCACCACGGTGTCGGGCGTGTCGTCGATGATGACATCGACGCCCGTGGCCAGCTCGAAGGCGCGAATGTTGCGCCCTTCGCGCCCGATGATGCGACCCTTCATTTCGTCATTGGGCAGCGCCACCGCAGACACGGTGGACTCCGCCGTGGTCTCGGCCGCCACGCGCTGCACGGCCAGCGCCACGATCTTCTTGGCTTCGCGTTCCGCGTTGCGCTTGGCCGACTCGCGGATCTCTCGCAACCGACTGGCGGCGTCTGCCATGGCTTCATCTTCCAGACGACGCACCAGTTCGGCCTTGGCGGCCTCCGCACTCAGTCCGGCCAGCTGCTCCAGGCGACGGCGCTCGTCGGCGACCAGTCGCTCCAATTCGGCCTCACGGGCGATGTTCGTCTGGGCCTTCTCTTCAAGCTCCCGCGCCCGCCGCACCAGATCCTGCTCGCGACCCTCCAGCGATTCCCGTGCCCGGTCCACCTGGGCCTCGCGCTCGGACAGCCGCTTTTCGTCGCGCTCCACATCACTGCGCCGCTGACGCACTTCCTGTTCGAGCGACTCGCGCAGCTGGAGGATTTCCTCCTTGCCCTCCACCACGGCGGTCTTGCGTACGGTATCCGCCTCGCGCCGCGCCTCCTCGAGAATCCGCGCTGCGGTTTCTTCGGCGGTGGCCTTGGCGCGCTGCTGCGCCGCCACCTCGGTCTGGCGACCCAAACCCCGCCCCCACACAAAGGTGAGGACGGCCACGACTGCACCTGCCGCGCCGATCAGCGCCGCGAGGGGAATCTCGCCCATGGGGATATATGCTCCACCGCGTCGGGAACGCGGGTTGGATCGTAAACAACCGGATCTATCGTTCGCACAGCCTTGCGCCGCACCGGCATCCGATGCGCACGACACCGCGGCCACGGCACCACTGGTGCCCCGGCCCCATCACGGCTGTTCATGTCAACGTACGGCGCGTGTGGTGCCCCCGCAACGCCCCGGGACAGGCCCCGCCGTGCGCCCTGCCACCATGTGCCGCAGCAGCGTGGCTGAAGGCCCGGCTAGCCGCCGAGCTCCTCGCCCCGCTTGGCCGGAGGCAGCAAGGGACGAATGTCGGCCGCCAGCTGCCGCATGTCGTCAGTGAGGGCTTCCATGGCCCCACGCTCGCGGAAGAGGTCGTCGGTGATCTGCAGGGCCGCCAGAATGGCCGCCTTGTGGGTTTCCACCGTCGAACTGCCCGAGATCACCGCGCGGATGGTCCGGTCCACGTGCTCCGCCACCGCCCGCGTATGCTCGGCCGAGGCCTCGGTGCGCAGGGTGTACTCGTCGCCCATGATGCGCACCTTCACCACTGTCCGACCGTCGATCATCGCTCCACCCCCAGACTCACCTGCTGGCGCAGAAAGCGCATGCGCTCCGTGAGCTGACCGGCCTTTTCGCGCGCCTCGCCGAGGCGCTGCCGGAGCCGCTGGTTCTCTTCCGCCAGGGCCTGATCCTGGGCCTCCGGGGTGGCGCGTGAGAGCGCTTCGTTCAGCGCGGCCTGTGTGCGCTGCAACTCCTGACGCGCCGTAGCCAACTGGCCCTGCAGGCTGCGCATTTCCAGGACGGCCGCGTCACGCCCGCCCTGCAGATCCTCCACCTGCTGGCGCACTTCATCGAGCTTGCCGTTCATGCCGGCGAGGATCTGCTCCAACTCGCGGGCGCGCGCCTCCGCGGAGAGTGCCCGTCGGCGGTAGCCCGCCAACTGGTCACTCAGGTTGCGAACCAGCGTGTCGAGTTCGCGAAACGCGGACGAATCAGAGCGCACGAGGACGGATACCCAGTTCCTGTTCGAGGAGATCCAGCAGACGGGCACGACGCCCGTCGATTTCCTTGTCCCTGAGCGTGCGCTCCGGATGGCGCCATGTCAAACGCCACGCGAGACTGCGATGCCCGGCCGGCACGCCGGCTCCGCGGAACTCATCAAAGAGCGCGACCTGCTCGAGCAGCTCTCCGCCGGCACGGCGCAGGGCCTGCTCCACCGTCTCGGCGCTCACGCCATCCGGCACCAGCAGCGCCAGATCGATCTCGGCGGCCGGCGTGGTGGGCAACGGCACATAGGTCACCGCGCGCGTCGCGCCCGACTCCCGTTCGGCCGGCGCATGCGCGTTCCGGCCCGGCGGCGCCAGATCGTCGGAAGGCATGACCCCAAGCGTGACTTCCACGCCAAAGGCATCACTGGCCCACACCGGCTTGTCGAGGGAGAGCTGCTGCACGCTGCCCACGGCACGCCCATCGACGCGCACCGTCCACAACAGGCCCGGGTCGTTGCCCACGCTGCGCGGCTGCGTTTGAACCGCCGCTCCGGGGAACGCAGCGGCGGCCATGCGCTCGGCCAGATCACGCGCATCCCAGCGATCGTAGGCGGGCGGTTCCGGCTCACTGAAGTGTGGTGGGCGACGCGCGCCCATGAGCAGCGCACCCACGCGCGTCTCCTCGAGCGGCAGTCGACCCGCACGCGGGGTGAACACGTTGCCGATCTCGAAGAGCCGCAGGTTGCCCTGCATGCGCGAGAGATTGTATTCGGCGCGGCGCGCGAGCGTGTCGAGCACGGTCGCGCGCAGATAGGGTTCGTCTTCCGCCAGCGGATTGATCACCCGCGGCGTGTCAGTGCCGCCTGTGGCCGTGAAGGGCATGGGCCGCGCCTCGGCGAGGCCCTGCCCCACGAGCAGATCACGAACGCGCCGTGACGCGAGGTGCACCGGATGATCCGGCGCGGTGCCCGGCCGGAACGCGCGCAGTTCATCGGGCAGCGCGTCGAATCCCACCAGACGCGCCACCTCTTCGATGAGATCCACCTCGAGCAACAGATCGTGTCGCCACGACGGAGCCAGCACCTGCCAGGCGTCACCAGCCGCAGTGACCTCGCAGCCCAGTGCCCGCAGATGCTGTGCGATGACGGCGTCCGGTATGGGCGCGCCGAGCAGTCGCGCCAGACGCGCCGGTCGAAGCATCACGGCTGGTCGTGCTGCGGGCGGGGCGCCAGCATCGAGCACCTCCACCACTTCACCACCGGCCACCTGCACAATGAGGGCAGCGGCCGCGCGCGCCACACGCAAGGTGTCGCCGGAGTCCACGCCCCCCCCGGAGCGGGAGCCGCGCTCGGCGTGGAGGGCCATCGC
>JACVCT010000035.1:16336-22306 GCA_016741895.1 Gemmatimonadaceae bacterium
TGTCGCGCGCTCCCACCGCCCTCTTGCGGCGGTACCTGGCGTCGGTGTTGAGGCCCATCGCCTTGCGCACGCGACGCACGAAGCGCGCATCGAAGTGCGCGACTTCGAGCAGCAGCTCCATGGTGGCGTCGGTCACTTCGCTGTCGAGTCCACCCATCACGCCCGCCAGAGCAACCGGCCGTTCCGCATCACAGATGACCGTGGTGCCGGCAGGCAGGGCGCGCGCGACGCCGTCGAGCGTCACCAGCGATTCGCCTTCACGCGTGCGGCGCACATGGATGCTGCGTCCGGCCAGCCGCGCCAGGTCAAAGGCGTGCACGGGCTGACCAAAGCCGTGCAACACGTAGTTGGTGACGTCCACGACGTTGCTGATGCTGCGCAGTCCCACGCTCTCGAGCCGTGCCTTGAGCCACTCGGGGCTCGGTCCCACGGTGACGCCGCGAATGACCACCGCCACATAACGCGAGCATTCAGCGGGCTCGTGCAGCGTGACCGACGCCTGCGCCCCGCGCACGCCCGTGTCGCCCTGCAGCGCCGGCTGTTCGGACAGCGGTTCGCTGAGTTCAAGCGGCAGTTCACGGAGTGTGCCACCGAGAATGGCGGCGACTTCGCGCGCCACCCCGCGATGCGACAGCAGGTCGGGACGATTGGGCAGCACGTCGAGATCGAGCCGCGCGTCGGCCACCTGCAGCACCTCGAGCAGTGGAGTGCCGGGGGCCGCCGTGGTGTCGAGCGTGAGGATGCCGTCGTGCTCCTCGCCCAGCCCCAGCTCACGCGCCGAGCAGAGCATGCCGTTGGAGGTTTCGCCACGGATCTTGCGCTTCTCGATCTTGAGGCCGCCCGGCATGACGGTACCGGTGCGCGCAAACGGGTACTTGTTTCCCGCCACCACGTTGGGCGCACCGCAGACCACGTCGAGCAGCGTGCCGCTGCCGTCATCAACCTTGGTGACCCAGAGACGATCGGAATTGGGATGCCGCCCGGCCTCCACCACCTGCGCCACGACGAAGTCGCGCAGATGTGCACCCAGCGACTCGATGCCATCGAGCGTGACGCAGTGGCGGCTGAGGGCCTCACCCACTTCGTCGGCGCTCCGCGTGTGCGGAACGAACTGCTTGAGCCATTCGTGCGAAACGATCATCGAGCAAACTGCTCCAGGAAGCGAACGTCGGAGTCGTAGAGAACGCGAATGTCGTTGATGCCGTAGCGTGACATGGCGATACGGGCCGGTCCCATGCCAAAGGCCCAGCCGGTGTAGCGCTCGCTGTCGAGCCCCGCCGCCTCGATGACGTTGGGATGCACCATGCCGCAGCCAAGGATTTCCACCCAGCGCAGGCCCTTGCCGTCGCCGAGATCGACTTCCACGTCCATCTGCGCGCCGGGTTCGACGAAGGGGAAATACGAGGGCCCGAAGCGCACGCGACGCGTCGCGCCGTAGAAGCGGCGCGCAAACTCGGCAAGCGTGGCCTTGAGGTCCACGAAGCTCACGCCCTCATCGATGGCGAGGCCCTCGAGCTGCATGAAGGCCGGCGCGTGGGTGGCATCGAAGAAGTCACGGCGATACACCTGCCCCGGCGCGAGCACACGAATGGGCGGCGCGTAGCGCTGCATGGTGCGCACCTGCACCGGCGACGTGTGCGTGCGCAGCAGCGTGTCCTGGCCCAGGTACAGCGTGTCGTGCAGCTCCATTGCCGGATGGTCGGCCGGAAAGTTGAGCGCGCCGAAATTGTACCACTCCGTTTCCGCCTCGGGACCAAGCGCCACGGTGAAACCGAGCTCGCGGAAGATCTCGCAGATCTCGTCAATGACGAGCGTGACCGGATGCACCGCACCGCGCCAGCTGCGCCGCGCCGGCATGGTGAGATCGACGTACTCGGTGCCGCTGGCGGCAGCCAGACGCGCGGCAAAGGCATCGAGCGCATCCTGGACGGCCGTCTTGAGCGTGTTGAAGGCCGTACCGGCGGCGCGCCGATCTTCCGGCGGCAGCGCGCGCAGGGCGCCCTGCAGCGCGTTCAGCCGATCGTCCTTCAGGGCATTCAGCTGCCCCTTGGCCACATCGAGCCGCGTGTCGGGGTCGAGTCCGTCGAGAAGGGCGCGGCAGTCGCGAGCCAGCGCCTCGGCCTGCGCGAGGTAGTCGGAGAGAATCACGAGGGCAAAGCCAGAGGAACGAAGACGGGTGCAGAAAGGGCCGGCATCTGGCGACGCCGGCCCTGCAACTTAACTGCGCCGGTGCGCGCCGCGGTGTGTGCGACGCGCCGGCTGGGCCCGAGGGCCGCGACTCAGGCCGCGGTCTTGGCCTCGAGCGCCTTGCGCGCCTGCTCGGCGATGGCCGCAAACGCCTCGGGCTCGTTCACCGCGAGGTCAGAAAGCACCTTGCGATCGACTTCGAGACCGGCCGCATGCAGGCCGTTGATGAACGCGCTGTACGACATGTCGTGCAGGCGGGCCGCCGCGTTGATACGCACGATCCAGAGGCGACGGAAGTCGCGCTTCTTGTTCTTGCGGTCGCGGTAGGCATAGCGCCAGCCACGCTCGACGGTTTCCTTGGCGGCCTTCCAGAGCTTGGACCGGCCACCAAAGGCACCCTTGGCGTGCTTGAGGATCTGCTTCTTGCGCTTGAGACGAACGACGTTGGACTTGACGCGTGGCATAGTGGGAGCTCCTCAGGCCAGGATGAGACGCTTGATGCGCTTGGCTTCGCCGTTGGTCTCGACGATGGCCGGGCGACGGAGATTACGCTTCCGCTTGGCGTCCTTCTTGGTCAGGATGTGGCTCTTGTAGGCCTTCAGGCGCCGCACCTTCCCCGATCCCGTCACGGAGAAGCGCTTCTTGGCGCCGCTGTGGGTCTTCATCTTCGGCATGATATGCTCACGTCAGCGGTCTACCGCCCGGTGTCCGGACGGCCCTGCATCACCCGCGCCTGATCACCCTGCGGTGATCACTTCGGCGCGAGAATCATCGTCATCGACTTGCCTTCCATGGTCGGCGCGCTTTCGATCTTTGCCAGATCGGCCAGTTCCTGGGCCACCCGATCGACCACCAGCTTCCCGAGTTCGGGATGGGCGATCTGTCGGCCGCGGAACATGAGCGTCACCTTGACCTTGTTGCCTTCCTCGAGGAATCGGCGGGCATGCCGCGTCTTCGTCTCGAAGTCGTGATCATCGATCCCAGGGCGGTACTTGACCTCCTTGAGATGGATCACGTGCTGCTTCTTCTTCGCGAGTCGTGCCTGCTTGGCCTGTTCGAACTTGAACTTGCCGTAGTCCATGATGCGGACCACGGGGGGCCGAGCAGCCGCCGCCACCTCCACGAGATCGAGCCCGAGGTCCTGCGCCATGGCCAAGGCCGCATCGACTTCGAGAATGCCCAGCTGACTGCCGTCGGCACCGATCACGCGCACGGGGCTGATCCGGATTTGCCGGTTCACCCGAGGCGGACGCTTCGTCGAATCCTGAATAGTGCGTACTCCGGTAGAAGAAACAGAAAACGCGAACCCCGGTTGCGGAGTTCGCGTCGTAACCGCCCACGCGACCTGTGTGCAGGCACACGGGTCGAGGCGATGGCGATGAACTCCAGCAGCACACCTCGCGACAGCATGTCGATCGAGGGCCGAAGGGTGGGAGGGGCATCGATGCCACTCCACTTCTCAGTTGTCAGGGCCCGTGGCCAGTGGCCGCGGAATCCCAGTCAGGGAAAACTAGACGGTCAGCGCCGGAGGTCAACCCCGGAAGGCAAACCGGTCAACGGCCCGCCGGGACCCGCCCCAGGTCAGCCCGCCGCCCCTCAACCTGCGAGGTGGTAGGCCTTGCCGTCGTAGGCCACCCGGCCGAACCCGGTGTGGGCGTCATGCTCAAAGCACAGCAACCAGTCCTCCCGCAGGGCGTCGGCCAGCAGCGCCCGCTTGGACTCGAGCGTGACCAGGGGCTCCACGTCGTACCCCATGATCCACGGCAGCGGCAGATGATGGACGGTGGGCACCAGATCCCCCACGAAGCACAGCGTTTCGCCACCGGAGCGCAGGATCACACTCTGGTGATGCGGCGTGTGGCCCGGGGTG
The DNA here is from genome assembly GCA_016741895.1 of Gemmatimonadaceae bacterium. Classification (GTDB taxonomy): domain Bacteria; phylum Gemmatimonadota; class Gemmatimonadetes; order Gemmatimonadales; family Gemmatimonadaceae; genus Gemmatimonas. The sequence goes on from JACVCT010000035.1 coordinate 20,394, forward strand.
GGCCGCAGCGTGATGCCGGGCAGGATCTCGCGCTCACCCTCGATCAGATCGAGGCGCCCGGCCGCCGCCACCGGCGCCCAGTTGGGTGGGAAGTACGAGGCCGTGGTCCGCTCGTTGGGGTGTTCGGCATAGGCCAGCTCCCCACGCTGCACGACATAGCGGGCATTGGGAAAGGTGGGCTGCACCTCCCCCGAGGGGCTGCGCCAGGTGTTGCCGCCGGCGTGATCAAAGTGGAGATGGGTGTTGATGACCCACTGCACGTCCTCCACCCGGTGGCCCAGCGCACGGATGCCGTCCTCGAGCGCCGTGCGTCCCTCGGCCCCCGCATTGTCGATGCCGTAGATGTCGTGGAACTTGTCCGTTTCCTTGTTGCCCGACCCGGTGTCGAGCAGCACCAGTCCGTCCTCGTGCTCGATGAGCAGACAGCGCATGCCCAGCGGAATGCGATTGCGCTCGTCGGCACTGATGCGACGGGACCAGAGCGTCTTGGGCACGACGCCGAACATGGCGCCCCCATCGAGTTGCTGCCCGCCGGCCTGGATGGCGTGCACGCGCACGCGACCGACCTGACGGGTTTCGACTGCAGGCTGCGGACGACTCACGCGGACGAATCCTCAGAAGACGGGAGTGGGAAGGCGCGGCGTCGCCGATCGGCGGCCGTCTGCCGCCGACGCGATTTGGGGCCCTCGACATGACGCTCGAGCGCAGACCAGTCATGCAGGCCCTCACGCTCCGCCAGCGCCAGCATGCGCCCCAGGGCCTGCGCGGTGGCCACGGCATCACCCGCGGCGCGGTGACGCGCTTCGATGTCGATGCCGAAGTGCCGCGTCACGTGGTCGAGCGAACGACGGGACAGTTCGGGGACGAGGGCGCGCGCCATGCGCACCGTGCATAGCCGTGGGCCATGCAACTCGCGGCCGGTGCTGCGGCGCAGTTCCTCGCTCACGAAGCGCCAGTCGAACGAGGCATTGTGCGCCACGAACACCGCGCCCTGCAGGCGGTCCTGCACCTCGCCGGCGATCTGCCGGAAGACGGGCTGATCGCGCACCATCTCCCAGGTGATCTGCGTGAGCGAGGTGATGTAGGGCGGTATGGGACGCTCCGGATTCACGAGCTGGCTGAACACATCCACCACCTCGCCCTGCCGTACGGTGGCGATGGCAATCTCGGTAATGCGGTCGCCGCCACTGGGCCGCGTGCCGGTGGTTTCCACGTCCACCACGGCCCAGGTGATGTCGCGAAGCGACGGCCCCTGATTGGCTGGCGCTCGGCCGCGTGCGCCCTGCCCTGATGCGCGGCGGCCCGAGGCGCGGTATTCCGGCGAGGCCTCGGCCAGGACGCCATGGGCGGCGGGTGCGCTGGGCGCCGAGGCCAGCGCCCAGTGGCCACTGGCCAGGCGGACGAATTCCGGGTGCGAACCCAGCAGCGCCTCCGCCATGCGCTCCGCCGCGTCGGTCTGCAGGCGCTGGACCTGACAGACCTCGCGCATGAGCGTGAGCGGGTCGAGGGGGCCGTCCGCGAGGCAGCGGGCGGCGCGGGCCGAGAGGGTGGTGGGCCGCGGGGTGACGTGAGTGCCGAACACCCGGGCAAGATAGCGGTTGGAAGGGGGAGGGTGCTGGTATTGGGAGCGGGTTCTGCCTAAGTTTGTGAAGAATTTCACAAGCAGCCCCTCCCGTGAAGCGCATCGCCGAATCCACCGTCCGCCGGCTCTCGATGTACCTCCGCTATCTGGAGGACCTCGATACCCGCGGCCAGCAAACCGCCTCGAGCGACGAACTGGCTCACCTCTGCGGGACCACCCCCGCGCAGGTGCGCAAGGACCTGTCCTTCTTCGGCTCGTTCGGCAAACGCGGACTGGGCTACCCCGTGCACGACCTGCCCGGGCACCTGCGGGAAATCCTGGGGCTCGAGCG
>JACVCT010000354.1 GCA_016741895.1 Gemmatimonadaceae bacterium
CCGCGAATCCGGGGAGGTTCTCCGGCCGGGCGGTGTGCACGACAGCGTGACCACGGCGCCTTCCACGAAGGGGGCGGTGGAGGTGCCGGTGGTGGTGCCGCCCTGCGACACGCAGAGGATGCCACCCTGATCGGCGTTGATGGTGCCGAGACCCGAGCCACTGCCCGTGAGGCGCAGCGTGCGGAGCGCGCGGAACACGATGCCCACGTTGCGCGCCGCGTTCATGTTGACCGTGCAGGCCGCGCCCTGCGTGCCGGCGCAGTCACCTGCCCAGCCCACCAGCTCACTGCCCGAGGCCGGCGTGGCCGTGATGACCACCGACTGGTCGCCGGGGAAGGTGAAGCTGCAGGCGCCCGTGGCCTGCTGCCCGCTGATGGTGCAGTTGATGCCGGCCGGCGCCGAAGTGAGCGTGCCGCTGCCACTGAAGCCGGACGAGGCAACGGTAAGCACCTGCGGCTGCGGCACGACGCGCACGTCGACCGAGGCGTTGCGGTTGCCCACTTCGGCCACGATGCGCGTCACACCCGGTGCAACCGCGGTGACCACACCGGCCGCATTCACGGTGGCGACGCTGGGGGCGCTGCTGGTCCAGATGGGTGTGCGGCCGGTGACCGTCTGACCGGCACCGTTGGTGATCTGCGCCGTGAGGGCCATGGTGCGGGCCACTTCCACGCGCAGCGGCTGACCCGGCGCGACCACATTGGCCGGCGGCGCGGTGAGCGTGATGTTGGCAATGTCCGTGAGCGGAATGGGATCCGTGACGGTGTTGGTCTGGCCCGGGCGGAGCGAGAAGGGGCCAATGCGCTGACGATCCACGCTCAGGCCGTCGAGCAGCAGTTCGAGCTCGAGTTCGACCACACACTCATCGCTGGCCACCGCGCCGGAGAGGCCGGCACGATTGGCGTCACGCAGACAGTTGGCGAGGTCGAGCCCGATGGGCACCTGCTGACTGCCGGCTGCGGTGAGGGCGATGGTTTGCGTGGACAGCGGCACAGTGCCGCCAGCCGCGAGGAGATAGCGGGCGTTGACCCGCACCTGCGCGGTCTGCGCAGTGCTGGCCTGCACCGCCATGGAGAACGCGACGCGGGCCGGCTGGTCGGTACCCGGAGCGACGACATCGTTGTCGCCGGCGCAGGCACCGAGCAGCGCAGTCATGGCGCAGGCCGCGCCCACAGCGCTCCGACGCAGTGCGCTGAGACGCAAGGTGCGCGTCATGCGGAGAGGAAACATGGTTGGCATGGGCGATTAGAACCGGGTCGCGATGACGAGACCCGCAGTGCCGCCAAAGAAGGCAGTCCGGGGTGCCGTGCCGGTGATGCGCGGACGAAGCTGACCGCCCTGCGCGCGGAGGTACGGCTGGATGGTGAAGGTGCCGGCGCGGTGCACAAGACCGAGTGTGCCGCCGCCGCTGATGACACCCGACGTGGCCAGACCCTGGTTGATGGCCAGACCGGAGTGCACGCGGCCGTCACCGGTGAAGAGCAGGTCGGTGGAACCCGAGATCGGAATGCTCGTGCGCAGACCGCCGTCGAAGTAATTGCCGCTGGTGCCGGCCACTTCGCGGCCATCACGCTCGTAGCGTGTGCGGAAGCGGTTGGAGCCCCAGAGCACGAACTCGCGCACGCGCGGCACGGCAAACTGGATCTGCACATCGGTGGTGTAGATCGGACCCAGCGTGACCGTGGCCAGCGGTGCCGCGGCACTGCCGGCGGCCGGATTGCGCAGTTCGTCGTCGCTGAACACATCGACCGCGCCAGTGAGACTGACGCGATGTCCGCCGATGAGGCGATCGAGACCGAGGGAGCCGCGCACGACGTTGCCGGGCTGGAAGTCCACGGACGGCGAGCCGGCCGCGATGGCGGCAATGGGCTGATAGGTGCCGCGCAGTTCATACGAACCACCGATGGCGACGGCCCAGCCGAGAATCTGCTTGGCGGCCACGAGACCGACGGTGCCACTGGGGCCCGCGCCAACGGGTGGTGTGCCGAGACCCAGCGCCGGTGCGGCAATGGCCCGCAGCACGGTGAGGTTGCTGTTGGTGAGCTCGGTCTTGCCGGTGGGCACATTGCCGCCGGCCGTGAAGGTGATGGCGTCGTTGAACAGGCGGCCCGTGGCGCGCACACGCACGTCGGTGGGGCCGTACAGGGTGGAGGTCGTGCGGGTGCCGGCCGAGCCGAGCTTGGGATCGAAGGTCAGACGGGCATAGGAGAATGCCGACTGCACATCCACGGTCCACGCGGTGCCGATGGGCAGGGCCAGACTGACGGGCACGGAGAACTGCTCGATGCTGCGGAGGCGGATGGAATCCCGTCCGCCGACACCTGGCTGCTGAAAGCCGACGCCTCCGAAGGAGATGACGTCAGCGGTGGCGCCGGCGGCAATGATGCCGGTGCCGATGAGACGGTCCTGGGCCGAGAGAGCAGCCGGCAGGCCGAGCGCAAGAACGCAGCCGGCCAGCGCGCCGATGCCCCGGGCGTGAAGCGTAGGCGAGGTCATGGGCGGATGATGGTGATGATGACGGTGGCCTGCGCCGCCGGGAACGACGGATCAAGGGCCGAGCTCACGGCGCGCGACACGTTGGTGATGAGGTCAAGCGGCCGGTTGAGACGGTCCACCGTGCTGGAGATGGCCCCGTCGAGCGGACGCACGCCGGGTACGAGCACCGGCGAGCCGGTGCCGATGGCGCCGATGGAGCGCACATCGAGTTCGCGGGTCCTGGCCTGGCGGAAGGACGGGTCGAGTCGCTGGGCCTCGCGGAAGGCCGCCGAGGCGCCGCGGAAGTCGCCGTCGTAGAAGCGCTGCACGCCCTTGCCGTAGGCCAGGAGGGCCGCGACGCTCTTGGTGGGCTGCTGCTCCACCTCGGCGCGTTCGGCCGGCGTGAGCACGACGCCGAGCGATTCGAACAGGCGCAACACGAGGGCCTTTTCGGCAGCCAGGATTTCATTGAGCGGCGCACTGGCATCCACAGCCTGCGTGACGGTGGCGCGCTGCACGTCGCCGATGCGCGCACCCAGACGCAGGGTGTTGCCGCCGGGCATGGCCTGCACGGAGCCGAAGACCAGCTTTTCAGCGCTCACCAGCTTGCCCACGCGGGGCGCGGTGGCCGAGTCGACGCGGCCGGAGGCGGCGAGGTCGAGTTCACGCAGCACTTCGCCGAAGCGTGCCCGCTCCACCACGCGCACGGACTTGCTGCGCGAGAGGTCGGTGGAGACGAGGTCGGCCAGCGCAAAGGCCAGCGGCGTGAGCGTGGTGTCGTTGGTGGGCGCCGCGAAGGGCGGGACACCCACGGTGCCGCGGGCGCTGAGTCGGCCCGCTTCGCCGGCCAGTGCCTGGGCATCGGCGGCGGCAGGGGTGGGCGCCGGGTTGGCGCGCGGGCCGCTGCAGGCGGCCACGAGAACGGCGATTGCCGGGGGGGCTGGGGGGTACCAGGCCCGGGCGGTACGCGGAGGCATGCGCG
>JACVCT010000036.1:0-6739 GCA_016741895.1 Gemmatimonadaceae bacterium
TCGATGGCCATCGCTAAACTGAGTAATACTTTTATTGTTTGATCTAATCCGTCATTGAGACGTTTTTGTTGAGCTACAATTTTTAATTTAGGAGATAAAGCGTTATGATGTAAAGGTTTCAAAATAATCTCCTCCCCCCCCACCCCCCCGCGGGGCCGGCGGGCCCGGGCCTTCCCCCCGCGGTTCCCCGCGGCCCCCGCCATTCCGACGCCGATTTCGGCCGCGCCGGCCATCCCCACGCCGGTCTCCGCGGCACCGGCCATTCCCACGCCCATCACGGCATCGCCCGCGGTCCCCACGCCCGTCAGTCAGGCGGCCTTCGCGCCCATCGACCTCGACAGCATGGTGGCCGAGGCACCGGCCTTTGCCCCGCCACTCGCGCCAACGCCCATCGAGAGTTTCCCGGCCATTCTGCCCACCATGCCGACGCCCGATTCGGCCATGCGGGCAGTGGAGCCCGGAACGGACAGCGAGCTGGATCCTTTCCACTTCGCTCCGGCTGAGCCGCTGTCGGCGTCGTCCGATTATGCGGGCGCCAGCGCCGACGAGCTGGAGGCGCAGGCCGCCCGGGCCGAGTCCGAAGCGGCGCTGGCATTCGAGGAAGGTCTGGTCGCCCCCGATTGGCCCGATACCTCGGATCTGCTGGCCAGGCGCGAGACGCCCCGTTCGGTCACGCCGCTCTCCGTGCCGGTCACCGCCGACGCGGCGCAGGCCTTCGGCCTTGAAGCGAGTGATGCGCTGCCGCTGCCGCTGCCCGAACCGGAATTGGCTGCGGAGCCGGAGTCCATGTCGGAGTTCATGCCGGAGCGTGAGCCGCAGGGCCACTCGGATGACCTGCCACTCATTAACCTGACCGCTGAGGTCATGGTCGAGGACGCCGTCAGTGCTGCCTCGGTCATTGAAGAACACGTGGACCATGACGTGGTGATGATCGACGTGGCGTCAGCGGAGCCGCTGGCCGAAGCGCAGGCGACTGACGCCTTCGCCGAGGTTGACGCGGATTTCGCCGTCGGAAGTCACGAGGACATCGTGGTCGAGACCGAAGAGACGCTTGAAGAGACTCTTGAAGAGACACTTGAAGAGACACTTGCTGTCGAGGCGCACGAGGACATCGTGGCTGACTTCGGTGAGACCGTCGCGGTCGAGACCGTCGCGGTCGAGGCGGACGAGGTCGTCGCCTCAGAGGTGTCGTTTGCGTCGCTCAACGACGAATTGCCGGCAGAGCCCTCCGAGCCCTCACCAGCCTTCGTGACGGAGACCATGGGGGAGTTGCTCGTGGCTCAGGGCTTCATCGACCGTGCGGTGACGGTGTACGAGGAGCTGGTGCGCCGGCGCCCCTACGATCCCGTGCTCGGCGCCCGTCTGCAGGAACTGCAGGACATGCAGCAGGCCGCAGCCGCTGAAGCAGCAGCTGACGCTGCAACTGACGCAGAAGTGTCGACTGCCGACCTGTATGACGCCGAGGAGCCTGACGACCTGATGGCGGCCGTGGCGGACACGGCAGAGGCGGGGGTGGACGATTCCGTGTCGGCCGCCTTCTTCGCTGTCGAGACGGAGACGCCGCGTGCCGAGGCGGGCGCGGTCATCACGGCGCGTGAGCGTTTTGCCAGTCGGGCCGCGCGTCGCGTGGCCCGACGCACGCCGGCCTACTCGACCCCGGTCTTTTCGCCGCCACTGCGCAGCACTCCGGCTGCACCGGTGGCCGCCTATGCCACTCCGGTCCGTTCGGCGGCCATCGAACCGTCGCACGACGAGAGCCTGGCGTCGCTCTTTGGCGATGAGGCGCCCGTGTCCGCATCACCCCAGGACGAAGCGGCCGCGCGCCAGCTCGCGGCAGCCTTCGACCCGCAGCCCACCGACCTTGGCTCGCTGAGCGACAGTTTCTTCGCGGGCGCCGCCGGTCACCGCGAACCCACGCCGGCCTTTGGTTCCGGTCGCCAGCCGACCCCGTCGGCCCCGGCGCCAGCCGTCCCGTCCGCCGCTGCGCCACGTCCGGCGTCCGGCTCGACCGGTGAGTTCTCCTTCGATCGCTTCTTCCCGGACCCTGCGCGGCAGACCCCCGCTGCCTCTGGCCCGAACACGGCATCGCCCGACGTCACGGCGACCTCCACACCGGCAGCGTCCACACCGGCAGCGTCCACACCGGCAGCGTCCACACCGGCGGCGGCGGACGACCTCGCGCAGTTCTCGGCCTGGCTCAAGGGGCTTGGCAACTCGTGATCATCGGCGTGCTGAACGGGCCCAACCTCAATCTGCTGGGCACCCGCGAGCCGGCCGTGTACGGCACTGCCACTCTGGCGGACATCACGGCCCACCTCGAGCGGGTGGCCACCGAGCTGGGTGTGCAGATCAGGGCGGCGCAGGCCAATGGCGAGGGGCAGCTCATCGACATCCTGCATGGCTGGCGCGGGGAGGTGGATGGGGTGGTGGTGAATGCCGGAGCCTACACCCACACCAGTATCGCGCTCCGTGACGCCTTCACGGCCACGGCGCTGCCCTTTGTTGAAGTGCATCTCTCCAACATCCACGCCCGCGAGCCCGAGCGTCGGCATTCCATGCTCGCGTCGGCGTCCATCGGCATGGTGTGCGGCCTGGGTGCCGATGGCTACGAGTACGGCTTGCGCGGCCTCGTGCGTGCGCTGGGTTCGCGGCGCGCGTGAATCCTGCGGCGTTGGGTGGTGGGCTCGATCGGCGCCCCCAGCGCCTGGCGGCGTTGCGTGAGGCCCTGGGCCGCGCCGATCTCGACGGCCTGCTCGTATCGTCGTTGCCCAATGTGCGATACCTGACGGGCTTCACCGGCAGCAACGCCCTCCTGCTGGTGACTCCCCTCGAGCTGGTGCTGTTCACCGACTTCCGCTACGCCGCGCAGGTGGAGGACGAGGTCGGCGGTCATGCCGTGGTGCAGATCGAACCCACCAGCCTCTGGACCGGCCTGTGGGCGCGTCTGCCCGCCGCCACGGGAGTGGAACGCATCGGTTTCGAGTCGGCCCATCTGCTGCACCGGGATTTTTCCCGGCTGCTCGAGCAGGGCGCCCGCTGGCAATGGCGCCCGGTGGTGGACTGCGTCGAGCAGCTGAGGGAATGCAAGGACGAGGGCGAGGTGGCCTGCATCGAGCGGGCCGTGGCCATAGCCGAGACCGCGCTGGTTCGCACACTGGAGCAGCTGCGACCCGGAATGACGGAGCTGGCCGTCGCGGGACTGCTGGAACATCAGCTGCGTGACGCGGGCAGCGAGGGCTTTCCCTTCGAGACCATTGTGGCATCGGGGCCCAGGTCCGCGCTGCCGCACGCGCGGGCCTCGGAGCGCGTGCTTGGCCTCGGGGACTTCGTGCTGATCGACTTCGGCGCCGTTTACGCGGGGTACTGCGCCGATATTACGCGGACGGTGGTGCTGGGACCGGCTTCGGAGCGCCAGCGGGAGATTCACGACATTGTGCGGGAAGCCAATGAGCGCGCTTCGGGCGCGATTCGGGCTGAAATGCAGGGGATGGCTGCAGATGCGCTCGCAAGAGAGTACATTGACGCCCGCGGGTATGGCGAGGCCTTTGGGCATTCTCTCGGTCACGGCATTGGACTGGAGGTGCATGAAGGCCCGCGCCTGTCCCGGAGTGCCGAGGCTCCCCTCGCGGCTGGCATGGTGGTGACCGTCGAACCGGGCATCTACCTGCCGGGGTGGGGTGGAGTGCGGATCGAAGACGATGTGCTCATCACGGCCGACGGGGCGCGGGTACTGACGCGCCTGGACCGTCAGCTCACTGAGCTGTCGTAGTCGCCGCACTCGGCGCACCACGTCCAGTTCGTCCATCGCGTTGTCCGGTGTCACCAGGTCCAATGGGCCGCGTGGCAGGGGCGACGTTCCTTTCTACCAGCCTCCCTCCTCCATGATCGACCTGCGCTACGTGAAGAAGCTGATCGAGATGCTCGACGGCTCCACGGTGGATTCCATCGAGATCTCCTCTGACAAGGGGATGAAGCTCCGGATCTCGAAGAGCCCGCAGCAGCGCGCTGCCGCTGTCACCATGGCGCCGGCCCTGCCGGCTGCTCCGCTGCCCGTTGCGGCCCCCGTGTTGCCTGCCGCCGCAGCGGCGCGTCCTGCCGAGGAGGGAGGTACGGCGGCGCCGAAGGCCGAGGCGCCGAAGTCCGCGGCCCTCGAGATCAAGTCGCCCATGGTGGGAACGTTCTATTCCGCGCCGGAGCCGGGCGCCAAGCCGTATGTCTCGGTTGGCGATCGGATCAGCAAGGGCCAGATCGTCTGCATCATCGAGGCGATGAAGATCATGAACGAGCTCGAGTCCGAGTTCGATGGCGTGGTGCGCGAGGTCAACGTGGCCGATGCCCATGCCGTCGAGTACGGCCAGGTGCTCTTCCGCATCGATCCGACCGGCTGAGACATGACGACATGACGATGGTCTCCGGCGTCGCCCAGAGTGCTCCCAGCGGACCTGCGTCCGTGTCGAACAACGGAGCGGCGCCCGCAATGGGGCTCGACCTCAAGGCGGCCCTGCAGCGCATGGTGCGCGAAGGCGCATCCGACCTGCATCTCAAGGTGGGTCGTCCCCCCACGCTGCGATTGCACGGAGACCTCGTCCCCCTCGACATGCCGCCCATGCGGCCCGAGGAATTGCGCGCGCTGGCGGAGCATCTGCTGCCGCCAGCGCAGCTGCGCGAGTTCGTGGAGGTGCGCGAGGCCGACTTCGCCATCAACGTGCCGGGCATCGGGCGCTTCCGCGTCAACGTGTATCAGCAGAAGGGCACGGTGGCCTTTGCCATGCGTGCCATTGCCCACGCCGCGTCCAACATCCGCGATCTCAATCTGCCGCCCGTGCTCGAGCAGATTGCGCTTAAGCCCCGCGGGCTGGTCCTCGTGACCGGTGTGACCGGCTCGGGCAAGAGCACCGCGCTCGCCGCCATGGTGCAGCACATCAACGAGCGGCGCAGCGCCAACATCATCACGATTGAAGACCCGATCGAGTTCGTGCATCGGGACATCAAGTGTCACATCAATCAGCGCGAAGTGGGCACCGACACGGCCACCTTCGGGCAGGCCCTGCGGCGCGTGCTGCGTCAGGACCCCGACGTCATCATGATCGGCGAAATCCGTGACCTTGAGACGCTCGACGTGGCGCTCAAGGCGGCGGGCACGGGTCACCTGGTCTTCTCCACGCTGCACACCACCGACGCCACGCTGACCATCAATCGCGTGCTGTCGTTCTATCCGCCGCACCAGCAAAACGAGGTGCGCTTCGCGCTCGCCAATGCGTTGTCGGCCGTCGTGTCGCTGCGCCTGGTGCCGCGGGCCGACCAGCCCGGCCGTGTGCCGGCCTGCGAGATTCTGGTCAACACCGAAGCGGTGCGCGATCAGATCCGCGACCTCTCGGCCACGCTCAACATTCCCGACCTGATCAAGGAGGGCAGTGTGGCGTACGGCATGCAGAGCTTCGACCAGTCGCTCATGGACTGGTACTCGCGCGGCGTGATTTCGTACGAGAGCGCGCTGTTCAACGCCAGCAATCCGGCCGAGTTCGCGCTGCGCGTGCAGGGCGTGGACGGCGCCAGCGACAACACCTTCAGCGGCTTCCGCCCGGGCAGCAGCGCGGCCTGACGGCGGCGCGGGTCCCGCTCCAGGGACCCGCCGGCGCGGAGCGGCTGTCGTGCTCCCGTCAAGGGGGCCGTGGCGCGCAGAGCAGGCGAGCGGGACTGGCGGTGAGGCAGGGACATCGCCAACCTTACGGGATGTTCAAGAAAGTCCTCATCGCCAACCGCGGAGAAATCGCGCTGCGCGTCATCCGCGCGTGCCGCGAACTCGATATCCAGACGGTCGCCGTGTACTCCGAGGCGGACCGCGAATCCCTGCACGTTCGCTTCGCCGACGATGACGTGTGCATCGGGCCACCGTCGGGTCGCGACTCGTATCTCAAGATTCCGCGACTGATCGCGGCGGCGGAGATCACGGGGGCCGACGCCATTCACCCGGGATACGGCTTTCTGGCCGAGAACGCGGAGTTTGCCGAAACCTGCCGCGCGTCGGGCATCACCTTCATTGGCCCCACGCCCGATCAGATCCGCGTCATGGGCGACAAGGCCTCCGCGCGTCGCGCGATGCAGGAAGTGGGCGTGCCCATCGTGCCCGGTACTCCCGGTCCGATCGAGGATCCGGAGGAGGCACTGGAGTTCGCGCGCGAGATCGGCTTTCCGGTCATCATCAAGGCGGCGGCCGGCGGTGGCGGCAAGGGCATGCGCGTGGCGCGCGATCCCGACGATTTCCTCCGCTCCTTCCAGCTCGCCCGCTCGGAAGCCCTGTCGGCTTTCGGCAACGGCGATGTGTACGTGGAGAAGTTCCTGGAGCGCCCGCGCCACGTGGAGTTCCAGGTGCTGGGTGACACGCACGGCAACGTCATTCACCTCGGTGAGCGTGACTGCTCCGTGCAGCGTCGCCACCAGAAGCTCATCGAGGAAGCGCCCTGTCCGGTGATGACGCCCGAACTGCGTGAACGCATGGGTGAGGCGGCCGTGCGCGGTGCGAAGGCCATCAACTACGTGGGCGCCGGCACGATCGAGATGCTGCTCGACGAGGATGGCTCGTTCTACTTCATGGAGATGAACACGCGCATCCAGGTCGAGCATCCGGTCCAGGAGCAGCTCACCGGCCTCGACCTCGTGCATGGACCGCTTCCCGTGGCCGCGGGCGTGCCGCATGCCGGGCAGGGAGCGCCGCCGGTCACCGCGCCCGTGCGCGTGT
>JACVCT010000036.1:6749-22030 GCA_016741895.1 Gemmatimonadaceae bacterium
GTCCGGGGGCAGCGCAGCGGGGGTGTGCTCGGAAAGGCGCCGGTTCGCGTGGCCGCGGGCATGCCGCGGGCGGTGAAGGAACTGCCGCCGTTCCGCGGGCACGTCATCGAGTGCCGCGTGAACGCGGAAGACCCCGCGCGCAACTTCCAGCCCTCGCCGGGCCGGCTCGAGGTGTTCCACCAGCCCGGTGGCCCCGGAGTGCGCATCGATACGCACGCCTACGCCGGCTACACGGTGCCGCCCTTCTACGACTCGATGATCGCCAAGCTCATCGTGCAGGGCAGCACACGCGAGGAGGCGCTCAAGCGCATGCAGATCGCGCTCGAGAGTTTTGTGGTGGAAGGCGTGAAGACCACCATGCCCTTCCTCGCCCGGGTCATGCAGCATCCCGGCTTCCAGGCCGGCAAGGTGCACACCAAGTGGCTGGAGTTCGAGGGCGCCGACCTGCTGAAGGAGCCCGGCTGAGTGAGAGTGGACGTGCTGCTCGGCGAGGCACCGGTGGTGCCCGCCGATGTGGCCGATCGGGTGGTGGTGGTGCTCGACGTGCTGCGCGCGGCGACCACCGTGGCGACGGCTCTCGCCCATGGGGCGCGGGCCGTCGTGCCGTTTGAGACCGTGGACGAAGTGGCGGCCCGCGTACGGGTGTATGCCCGAGGCGAGGTGCTCACGGCTGGTGAACGGCGCATGCAGCGCATCAGCGGATTCGATCTGGGCAACTCGCCGCTCGAGTTCACGCCCGACGTGCTGGGCGGCCGCACGGTGCTCTTCACGACCACCAACGGGACCGTGGCCCTCACGGCCACGGCCGGTGCGCGGGCCTGCTTCTTTGCGGGCTTCGTCAATGCGCAGGCCACCGTGCAGGCCGTGCTGGATGCGCTCGGGCAGCACGCGGGTGATGTGACCATCGTCTGCGCCGGCCATGAACGTCGTCTGGCCTTCGAGGATGTTGTCTGCGCGGGGCGTCTGGTGCGTTTGCTGCACGCCGCTCTTCCCGGTGTTGTGCGTGGTGACGGCGCGCGTGTGGCCGAACTGGCCGAACGACCCTATGTGGGTGGCGTGTCGTCGCTGGCGTACGACGCACAGCATGCGCGGTCACTGGCCGATGCCGGGTTCAGTGCCGATGTTTCCGCATGTCTCGCGCTCGACACCTTCAGTGTGGCCACGGCGTACGTGGACCGGCAGTTGCTGCGGGCGACAACCGGCGGAAGCTCTGCGCGTTGACCAGCGCGGCAGACCTGTCGGGACGATGAGGAGAAGCTGATGGACCGGAAGGTGTTGCAGCGTGAGATGGGCGCGGTGGCGCTCACCCTGCTGGCGGTGTTTCTGCTGGGCGCCCTCGTGTTTCAGCGGGTGCCGCGGGACACCGCGGCCTGCTGGGATGCGAACGGGCCATTCGGTCCGGTGGGCACCGTGGTGAAGTGCACCATCGTATCCGCTGTCGGTATTCCCGGCATGGTGCTGATTGCGCTTGGGGCCTTTGTGGTGGCGCTGGCGCTGTTCGGGCGCATCCGTCGCGCCGACGACGCCAGCGACTGGACGCTTCTCTTTGCCGGCACCGTCGTGCTGGTGCCGGTCGCGCTCGGTCTCGCCATTGGTGGGCAGCCCACCGATTCCGATGTCGCCGGTCTGTGGGGCACCTTTGTGGCGCACTATCTGCGCAAGGCGCTGGGCGCCGCGGGTGCCTGGATTGCCTTCCTTCTGGCCACGAGCGCGCTCACCGTGGCCACCCTACGCTGGAATCCTTTGCGGCTGCTTGTTGGTCCCGGTGGTGCCGCGTCGACACGCGGCGACAGCGGCACCGACACCAGCGGCTGGTCACCCACCTTGGCCGAGCGCCTCGCGCCGGAGCCGGAGGAGATGCCGGCCATCGACCCGGCGCTGGCGCGTGACGTGCTCGCCCGCGACGTGCTCGCCCGCGACGTGCTCGCCCGCGAGGCCGTGGAGCCCGAGCCACGCAAGCCGGCCAAGGGGCGCGGGCGCGAGGCCAAGGCGGGAGCGCGGGAGGCCTCCGTGGAGCAGGCACTCGAGCAACCTGCCGAGCCCGTGGCATTCAGTGACGACCTGCCACCCACGTCGCTGCTCACGCCCGCGCCCACCCGCAGCGCCGATGCGGGTCGACGTGAGCTCGACATGGCCGGCGACAAACTCATGGCCACGCTGCGCACGTTCAAGGTTGAGGGTGAGCTGGTGGGGCGCACCTCGGGCCCCACGGTCACGCAGTTCGAGATCGAGCCGGCAGCAGGGGTGAAGGTGCGTCAGATTGCCGCACTGGCCGACGATCTGGCGCTAGCCATGCGTGCACCCAGCATTCGCATCGTTGCGCCCATTCCCGGCCGCGGGGCAGTGGGTGTGGAGGTCCCCAATCCGACGCCCGAGATGGTGGGACTGCGTGATGTGCTCGAGGCGCCGGAGTTTCAGTCGGCGCGCGCTGCACTGCCGGTGGCGCTGGGCAAGGATCTCGAGGGACGGCCGGTGGTGGCCGATCTCGCCAAGATGCCGCATCTGCTCATTGCCGGCGCGACCGGCTCCGGCAAGTCGGTCTGCGTAAACACCATCATCACCAGTCTCGTCTATCGCCACACGCCGCGGACGCTGCGCTTTCTGATGGTCGACCCCAAGATGGTCGAGCTCAGTGTGTACAACACGCTCCCGCATCTGCGGCACAAGGTCATCACCGACAACCGCGATGCGGCCTCGGTGCTCAAGTGGGCGGTCATGGAGATGCAGGACCGCTACCGGCTGCTCGAAGCGAACGCCTGTCGCAACCTGCAGGAGTTCAACAAGCGCGTCACCCAGCATGCCGCCGGCGAAGGACCGGCGCCGCAGAAGCCGCGCAACCCCGAGGTGGGCTTCGAGGATCGCACGTATACGGGCGGCATCCTGCCGTACATCGTGGTCGTGATCGACGAAATGGCCGACCTCATGATGACGGTGCAGGGCGAGGTGGAAACACCCATTGCCATGCTGGCGCAGAAGGCGCGCGCCATCGGCATCCATCTCATTCTGGCCACGCAGCGGCCCAGCGTGAACGTCATCACGGGCCTCATCAAGGCCAACTTCCCCTGTCGCATTGCCTTCCGGGTGGCGTCGCAGGTGGATAGTCGCACCATCATCGATGGTGCGGGTGCGGAAGCGCTGCTGGGCAACGGCGACATGCTGTTCATCCCGCCGGGCAAGTCGGAGCCCTCGCGACTGCAGGGTGCGTTTCTGTCCAGCGAGGAGACGGAGAAGCTGCTGCGCTGGTATGACGACGCGAAGGCCCGCTTCGAGGCGGCGCTCGACGCGCCTGCGCAGGCGGAGCCGGATATTCTGGAGGCCGTGAAGGCCGCCGAGGCCAGAGAAGCGGGTGCTGACGAGGACGACGAGGGCGCATCGAGTGAGCGCGACGCGCGCTTCCGTGAAGCGGCGGAAGTCGTCATCCAGCACCGCCAGGGATCTACCTCACTGCTGCAACGTCGCCTCAAGATCGGTTACGGTCGTGCGGCGCGCATCATCGACCAGCTCGAGGCGGCCGGTGTTCTCGCCCCCTCCGAGGGTGCCGCCCGTCCCCGCGATGTGCTGGTCGGCATCCAGGACCTCGATCGGATCTGCGGGGAGCCCTGAGGCGCCGCGGCGGCAAGGAATACTTTAGCGCACGACGTACGTCGTTCCCGTATTGACGGGTGAAGTGTCACACACAATGATTCGGGGCAACCTATCCGCTGGCGTCACGTTTGCCCGTGGCGTCGGCGGCTCCCGCCTGACCCGTGCATCGACACGGGTACCCGGACCTCCCCGGTCCACAACTCCCTCGAGGTGCGTAATGCGTCTCCCCCTTCGGCGACTGCTGGCCAGCGCATTGCTGGCCATCGGTATCGTGCCCCTGGCGTCGTCGAACCTTGCTGCGCAGACCGGCAGCATCACCGGCAAAGTCACCGACGCGGCCACCGGCCGCCCCATCGAGAATGCGCAGGTGCAGGCGCAGCTCATGGGGGGACAGGCTTATGGAGCCATCTCCGGCGCGGACGGTGGATTCCGTGTGGTCAATCTTCCGGACGGCAGCTACACGGTGACGGTGCGCGCCCTCGGCTATGAGCAGCGGGTCTTCACGGCGCAGCGGGTTGGCGCCGTCATCAATGCCGCGCTCACCGAGCGGCCGACGCAGCTCGGCCAGACCGTCGTCACGGCCAGCCGCAGCCGACCGGAAAAGGCACTGGACGCGCCGGCGCAGATCTCGGTCATTTCGAGTGAGCGCATTGCGGAACGCCCGGCCGTCACGGTCACCGACCAGCTGCGCGGCATCCCCGGCGTGGACATCAACCGCGGTGGCATTGCGCAGGCCAACATCGTGGCGCGCGGTTTCAACAACGCGTTCAGCGGCAGCATTCTCATGCTGCAGGACTATCGCTTTGCGGGCGTGCCGTCGCTGCGCGTAAACGTGCCCTTCCTCATGACGGGCACCAACGAGGACATCGATCGCATCGAAGTGCTGCTTGGTCCGGCGTCGGCGCTCTATGGTCCCAACAGCGCCAACGGCGTGTTGCATGTCATCACCAAGTCGCCGTTCACCCAGGAGCCCGGTCGTCGCTCCAATACCACGCTCAGCGTGGACGGTGGTGAGCGCGACCTGCTGCGCGTGGGTGCGCGCACGGCCGTCAAGATCAACGACATGGCCGCCTTCAAGCTGTCGGGCGAAGGCATGCGGGCCCGGGATTGGCAGTATCGCGACCTGTCGGAACCCGCGACGTTCCCGAACGCCGCGCCGGCCGGCCGTCGCGGCCAGGCCAATGCGCGCGACTTCGACCTCGAGCGCTTCACCGGCGAGGCGCGACTCGACCTGCGTCCGCGCGACGGTGTGGAACTGATCACCACCTACGGCTTCACGCGCGCGGGCTCGGGCATCGAACTCACCGGCGCCAACGGCAGTGCGCAGATCAAGAACTGGACCTACAACAGCCTGCAGCAGCGGGTGCGCTGGGGGCGGTTCTTTGCCCAGGCCTTCGTGAACTCCAGCAACGCCGGCAACGAGGATTCGCTGGACGTGGGCGGCACCTATCTGCTGCGCAGTGGTCAGCCCATCGTGGACAAGTCGAACGTGTGGGCGCTGCAGGCTCAGCACGGACTCGACCTGCTCGACGGCCGCCAGTCGTTCACCTACGGCGTGGACTACATCGCCACCAACCCGGAAACGGGCGGCACGATCAACGGCCGCAACGAGGCCGACGACAACACGCGCGAGTACGGCGGTTATCTGCAGTCCAGCACGCGGGTGCTCGACCGCAAGATCGAGCTGCTCACGGCGCTGCGTGTGGACGGCAACAACGTCATCGAGGGCACGTTCTTCTCGCCGCGCGCCGCCATCACGTTCAAGCCGGTGGGTGACAACCACGTCTTCCGCGCCACCTACAACCGCGCCTTCCAGACGCCGGCCAACTTCACGTTCTTCCTCGACCTCGTGCAGTCACGGGCGGCGGGGGCCAACCCGTACGACGTGTTTGCGCAGGGCAACAAGCCCAAGGAAGGCTTTCAGTTCCCGCGCACCTGCACGGCAGGCTCGGCCTACGGCACGCTCTGCATGCGCTCGCCCTTCACGCAGAACACGGGCTTCCAGACGGTGAGCGCGGGTGCGGCGTTGCCGGGTGTGTGGACGGCGCTGGGGCCGTCCGTGCAGCCGACGCTGACCGGAGGCATCACGCAGGCGCTTTCGGCGCCGGCCAGTGCGGGTGGTCTCGGCCTTCCGGCCGCACAGGCGCAGGCGCTTGCCGCCATGCTCGCGCCGGCCATGATCCAGCGGCTCCAGTCGCGCGTACCGACAGAGGCCGAGCTACCCACCGGCCTGTTCATCGGACAGAATCTCATTGCCGATGCCAACGGTCCGGCCAACATCGCGCCGCTGCGTGCCTCGTTCAACAACACGTATGAACTGGGCTACAAGGGTCAGCTGGCCAACGGCAGGCTGCTCATCGATATCTCCGGCTGGCGTCAGCAGCGCGGTGATGTGGGCACGTCGGCCGGTCAGGCCACCCCCATCGTGCTCGCGCGCAGTCCGCAGGCCTATGGCAATTACGTCGCCACGCAGTGGACGCAGGTCATTCAGGGTGCGGCGGCCCAGGCCGGCCTTCCGGTTTCGCAGCAGCAGGCACAGGGCCTGGCCACGGCGCTCGCCAATGCCGTCGTCCCCACGGCCGCCGCGCTGCCCTTGGGCGTCGTGACCTGGGATGATCAGGCCGGTGGCAACCGCCGCATCCTGGCCACCTACTTCAACGCCGGCAATCAGAAGCTCTGGGTCACGGGCCTCGACATGGCCACCACGCTGCAGGCCACGCAGCGACTCGGCTTCACGGCCAACTACAGCTACCAGAACCGCACCATCTTCCCGGACATCCAGGGTGGCAACGCGGCACCGCTCATGTCCAACTCGCCCGCCAACCGTGGCTCCCTCGCGGCGCGCTTCGAGACGCTGGGCAACGTCTGGTCACTCGAGAGCCGGGTGAACTACTCCGAGAGCTATGAGGTCAACTCGGGTGTGTACGGCACCACGGCTTCCTGGCCGATTGCCGCCGGCAATCCGGGTGCGACCGGCACCACGTCGGCCAACGCCGTCGCCGGCTGCCCCACCACCACGCAGGGCCGCTTCTGCTACGAAGGCGTGCCGGACATCGTCACGCTCGACCTCGGCATCTCGCGCAAGTTCAACCTCAACGGGCAGTCGCTGCGCTGGTCGCTCAACGCCACCAACCTGCTCAACGAGGAAGTGCGCACCTTCCCCGGTGTGCCGAACATCGGCCGCATGGTGATGACGCGCATCCAGTACATCTTCTAGTCCGCGTTCCGATTCGAAATCCGACCGCCTGTCTGCTGCGGTTGGCCGAGTCAGCTCCGGACTTTCGTGACTCTCCCATGACCGGGGTGACATCCTGCACAGGGTGTCACCCCGGTAGCTTTTCCTCATGATCCTGCTCGATCCACAGGCCCGACCGGTCATCGGCCATCGCGGCAACCGCGCGCACGCGCCAGAAAACACCATCCCGTCAATGCTCGAGGCGGTGGCTCTTGGGGCCGATGCACTCGAATTCGACGTGCACGTGACGCGAGATGATGTGCTGGTGGTGTTGCACGACCCCACACTCGAACGCACCACCGACGGGCGTGGCCCGGTGGCGGCATTGACGGCCGCGGACCTGTCGCAGTTCGATGCCGGCGCGCGCTTCACGAAAGACGGCCGGACGTTCCCCTGGCGTGGACGCGGCGTCACCGTCCCCACCTTCGACGCGGTCATCGAGGCACTGCCGCCCACGCTGCCGCTCATCGTGGAGATCAAGACCCCTGCGGCCACACCAGCGCTGCGCCGCGCCATCGTCCGGCACGGTCTCGCGCCGCGGATCATCGTGGCGGGTTTCGATCCGGCCCGTACGCGAGACCTGCGCGGCGGCGGCTTTTCGCTGGGTGCCAGCACACCGGATGTTGCGCGCCTGCTGGCACCGGCGCTGCTTCGCCAGCGCATTCAGCGCCCGTGGTTTCAGGCGCTGTGCATTCCCCCTGTCCATCGCGGCATCCCCGTTCCGGTGTCCGCCATCGCGCGCGCCGCGCGTCCGCATGGGGTGGTTACGCATGTGTGGACCATCAACTCCCCGGCCAAGGCGCAGCGTCTGTGGCGGCAGGGAGTGCAGGGCATCATCACCGACGACCCGGCCCTCATCCTCGCCGCCCGCCGCGGGGTCTGACGCATCGAAAACAGACCTGTCGCAGATGACACGGATGGGGCGAAATCTGCGCGGATCAACATCTCCTTCTGGTCGGTGCCGATCGCAGGGCGTCGTGAGTGGAGCAGCACCGTCAACAGCTCACGCAGAGAAATGGAGGGCGCAGAGGTCGCAGAGGATCGGGTGCGCGTCAGCACGTAGTGTTGAGGACGATTGCTGTTGAATCCGTGTGGTTTCCGCCTCATCCGTGTCATCCGCGTCAAGGCAGGTCAACCACGAGTGCTGTTCTCGTCGCCCATTGGCCGTCCTGCGTCGCGAGGATGGGACGCGCAAGCAATTGGTGCAACACGTCGGGCGATGTCGTACTACACTCGCGCCATGACGAAACAGCGACAGGACTTCGGGCTCCTTGGCGAGCGCATCGCGGCGCGTTGGCTGCGTCGTGATGGATGGACCATCGTGGCGCACCGTTTTCGCGATGGTCGCCGCGACATCGACCTCATCGTGCAGCGAAACGCCGAGGTCGCCTTTGTGGAGGTCAAGGCGCGGCACGGGGAGGAGTTCGGGTCCCCGGTGGAGGCCGTGCATGCCCGGAAGCAGCGGGAGCTGTGCCGGTCAGCCAGGGTCTGGATCGCCAGGCATGGCACGGAAGCGCTCAATTATCGGTTTGACGTGGTAGGAGTGCTGGTTTCCGGTCAGACTGTCCGGGTAAGGCATGTTCCCAACGCCTTCCCGCTGCCTTAAATCCGGGCACTTGCGGGAGTTGTCCACATCGCTGTTTCTTCGTACTTTATTCGGGTCTTGGTCCTGATCGCGTTCGCCCTAGATTCTCGCGAGCCAGGGCATGGCGGCTTCACCCCTCACGACGGCGGTCCTTATGGCGGGTTCGGTAATCACAGACGACAAGCGCAAGGCCCTGGCGCTCGCGGTCGCGCAGATCGAAAAGAGCTGCGGCAAGGGCTCCATCATGCGTCTCGGGACCGACGCCAAGGTGCGTGTCGAGTCCATCCCGACGGGCGCAATCAATCTCGATGCCGCCATCGGCGTGGGTGGAATCCCGCGCGGCCGCATCACCGAGATCTACGGTCCCGAGTCCAGCGGCAAGACCACGCTCTGTCTGCACGTGGTGGCCAACGCGCAGCGGGCCGGCGGGGTGGCGGCGTACATCGACGCCGAACATGCGCTCGACACGGAGTACGCCAAGAAGCTGGGCGTCGACGTCGAGAACATGCTCATCTCCCAGCCGGACACGGGTGAGCAGGCGCTCGAGATCTGCGAGATCCTCGTGCGTTCGGGTGCGGTGGACGTGATCGTCATCGACTCCGTGGCGGCGCTGGTGCCCAAGGCGGAAATCGAGGGCGACATGGGTGATTCGCACGTGGGCCTGCAGGCGCGCCTCATGAGTCAGGCGCTGCGCAAGCTCACCGGCGCGATCGCGCGCTCGAAGGTGTCGGTGGTCTTCATCAATCAGCTCCGCGAAAAGATCGGCGTCATGTTCGGCAATCCGGAAACCACCACGGGTGGCAAGGCGCTGAAGTTCTATGCGTCGCTCCGGCTCGACATTCGCCGCATCGGCCCGGTCAAGGAGAAGGAAGACGTCATCGGCTCGCACGTGCGAGTGAAGGTGGTCAAGAACAAGGTGGCGCCGCCGTTCAAGCAGGCCGAGTTCGACATCATGTACGCCGAGGGCATCAGCCACACGTCGTTGCTGGTGGACATCGGGGTGGAGTCGGGCATCATCGACAAGGCCGGCGCCTGGTACAGCTACGGTTCGCAGCGCATCGGGCAGGGCCGCGAAAACGCCAAGTTGTTCCTCAAGGACAACCCGGCGCTGATGGCGGAAGTCGAGGAGAAGGTGAAGGTCGTCCTTGGGGTCAACAAGGCAGCGGAAGCCGCGCCGGGCGCCGAGGACACCGAAGAGTAGGTCGCTGGTTGTGGACCGTTGAGCCCGGGTCGAGGGGTGACTCGCGGTGGGAAGTGGTGCCCGGATCACCACTCCTCATCGTGAGTTGCCCCTCGACTCTTTTTCTTCCCTGTAAGGAACCAATCTTCCTGATGTGCGCTGAAGGGACCATTTCCGTGGACCACGCGTCCCCCGGTTCGGGTGACGGCCTGCGTATCCGGGAGCTGCGGGAGTCGCCGCGTCGCCCCGGCCGTTACCTGCTGCAGCTGTCCGACGGCCGGACCCTGGTGCTGGGTGTGGGAGTGCTGGCCGACTGTGGGGCCACGCGAGTGGGTCAGCAGTTGACTGTGGAGACGGTGGCGCGGCTGGTGCACGAATCGGCCGTAACGGCAATGGCTGACCGCGCCCTCGACATGCTGGCGAGGGGGCGGCGCACACGCCGGGAACTGGAGCGTCGCCTGCTGCGCCCTCCTGTGCGTCGCGGGCGCTCCGCGGCGCCGTCCACTGAGGCGGGCGGCCGCAGCGCGCGGCAACACGACGAGGCGCTCGACAGCGCCGCAGACCGCAGTGCGCAGGTCCGCGAGGCGCTCGACCGGCTGGAGGCCAGCGGCCTGCTGAATGACGCCGACGTGGCCGAAGCGGAGGCTGCTGCACGACTGCGGCGTGGTGAGGCTCCCGGCCGCGTCACGCAGGTGCTCCGGCGCAAGGGTGTGGCCGGGCGCGTGGTGGACGCCGCCGTGCAGGAGGCCATGGCCGAGGACCACTTCGACGAGCGGGCCGCGTGCCTGACTGTGGCCGAGAAACGTGCGAGGGCGCTCAGGGCGCTGGCGCCGGATGTGGCGCAGCGGCGCCTGCTCGGGTTCTTGCAGCGGCGCGGATATTCCGGCGCGGTGGCGCGTGATGTGACGCGCGAGGTCCTGGCGTCGTGGGGCGCCAGCAGCACGGAGTGGGAGGGAGACAACGAGTCGCGGCTCGCTGACGAAACCCTCGACTGATTGCCTATATTGTGCGGATATGCTCGCTGCCGAAATCCGCGCCCGATTCCTGGCCTACTTCGAGAAGAACGGCCACGCCATCCGCCCCAGCTCATCGCTGGTGCCTGCCGACGACCCGACCCTGCTGTTCACCAACGCCGGCATGGTCCAGTTCAAGAAGGTCTTCCTGGGCATGGAGGACCCGCCGGAGGGCAAGCGCCGCGCGACCACCTCGCAGAAGTGCGTGCGCGCCGGTGGCAAGCACAACGATCTCGAGCAGGTGGGGCACACGGCGCGCCACCACACGTTCTTCGAGATGCTGGGGAATTTTTCCTTCGGGGATTACTTCAAGCGCGACGCCATCAGGTTCGCCTGGGAGTTCATCACCGAAGACCTGAAGATCCCCAGGGAGCATCTGCGTGTGACCGTCTTCCATGAGGACGACGAAGCGCGCGCGCTCTGGCGCGAGGTGGCCAACGTGCCGGACAATCGCATCTACGGACTCGGCGCCAGGGACAACTTCTGGCAGATGGCCGACACCGGGCCCTGCGGACCGTGCACCGAGATCTACGTGGATCTCGCACACATGGCGTCCGACTGGGCCTTCCCGGCGGATGCGAGCGGCGAGTGGACCAACACGGATATCCAGGACTACTCGCTTGATGCCTTCGTGGAAGGCGCCGAAGCGGGTCGCTTCCTCGAGATCTGGAACCTCGTGTTCATGCAGTTCGACCGGCAGGCGGACGGCACGATGGTTCCACTGCCCAAGCCGAGCGTGGATACCGGGGCAGGGCTCGAGCGTATTGCGGCGGTGCTGCAGGGCGTCACCAACAACTTCCACACCGACCTCTTCCGCCCGCTGATTGCGAAGGTGGAAGACGTGGTGGGCGTCGGCTATCCGTACCGCCCGGGCGTGGGACTCGGCACGGCCGTGGGCAAGGATGGACAGCCTATCGATCCGGCCTCGTTCCGCGTGCTCGCCGATCATGCGCGTGCCGTGGGCTTCCTGCTCGCGGACGGTGTGTTCCCGAGCAACGAAGGACGCGGCTACGTCCTGCGCCGCATCCTGCGCCGCGCCGTGCGTCATGCCTGGCTGCTCGGCCGTCGTGAGCCCACCCTGGTGCACGTCGTGGAGGTGCTCATCGACACGATGCGCGACCTCTATCCCGAGCTGCATGTGCGTCGCAAGCACATCCTCGAGACCACCCGCGCCGAGGAAGAGCGCTTCCTCGCCACCATCGACGCCGGCATGTCCCGCTTCGAGGAACTGGCGCCGCTCGCGTCCACGCAGGGCAGCACGGCGGTGCGTGGGACGCTGTCGGGCGAGGACGCCTTCCGCCTCTACGACACCTTCGGCTTCCCGATCGACCTCACCGATCTGATGGCCCGCGAGCGCGGTTACCTCGTGGACATCGCGGGCTTCGAGCGCGCGCTGCAGGCGCAGCGCAAGCAGTCGCAGGACGAACGCAAGAGCAAGCAGATCGCGGTCAGCGCCGACGATTTTGCCGATCCCACGCGCTGGACGCACGATCAGCAGCACGCGGCCGGCATGGGTCGCTTCGTGGGCTACGATGTGATCGAAGTGGACACGCTCGTGACCGCCGTGCGCCATCTGCCGGACGGACGGGTTGCCGTGATGCTGCGCGAATCGCCGTTCTACGCGGAGTCGGGCGGTCAGGTCAGCGACCATGGCCAGATCACCGGTGAAGGCTGGTCGGTGGCGGTCAACGAGGTGCGCAAGGTGGACGGTCGCATTGCGGCCATCGGTGAGGCGACGGGAGAGATCACCTTCGGGCGCGCGCACGCCGCCGTGCCGCGTGATCGTCGGCGTGACACGGAGCGCAACCACACGGCCACGCATCTGCTGCATGCCGCGCTGCGCAAGGTGCTCGGCGATCACGTGCATCAGGCGGGCTCGCTGGTCGCGCCCGACCGTCTGCGTTTCGACTTCACGCATCATGGTCCGCTCACGGCCGAGCAGTTGGCGGCCATCGAGGCGGACGCCAATGCGGGCGTCTGGGCGTCGGTGCCGGTGACCATTCAGGAGGAGTCGTACAACGACGCCGTGGCGCGTGGGGCGATGGCGCTGTTCGGCGAGAAGTACGGTGACGTGGTGCGGGTGGTGGAAATCCCCTCGCTCTCTGTCGAACTGTGTGGCGGCACGCATGTGCGCAACACGGCGGAAATCGGACTCATTCGCATCGTGTCGGAGAGCGGTGTCGCCGCCGGCGTGCGCCGCATCGAGGCCATCACCGGCCCGCGCGCCTTCCAGTTCCTCGCCGATCGCGAGCGGGCCCTGCTGCAAGTGGCCTCGCGACTCAAGGTGCCCATGTCCGGCCTCACGTCGGGCCTCGAGCAGATCGAGAAGAAGCTCGACGGTCTCATGGATGAGCGCAAACAGCTCGAGAAGCGCCTCGACGAGGCCATGCGCGGCGGCGCCTCGGGTGGCGGGCTGGCGCAGCAGCTGGTGGCGGCGGCCAGTGAAGTGGGCGGAACCCGTGTGGTGTCTGCGCGCGTCGACGTGCCCGATGTGAAGGCGCTGCAGGCCCTCGGCGACGCGGTGCGCGAAGCGCTCGGCAGCGGCGTGGCCGTGCTTGGGGCGGCGTTTGCCGATGGCAAGGGCGCGCTGCTCGCAGTGGCCACCGACGATGCACGTGATCGCGGCCTGCGTGCGGACATCGTGGTGCGTGACGTGGCGGCCACCGTGGGTGGGCGCGGTGGCGGCAAACCGCACATGGCGCAGGCCGGTGTGGACCCCGCGCAGGTGGATGCCGCCATCGCCGCCGTCAGCAGCGTGATGAGCAAACTGGTGACGGCTGGATGAGCAGCACGGGGACGGCAGTCACCGTTGGCGATTGGCTGACGCGGCTCGAACCAACACCGCCCGACGCGCTGCTGCGGCGGCTGCAGGAGTTGTTGGCCCAGGACGTCAGCCGGCCGGCGTCGGACGTGCCGGAGGTCTGTCTGGCGGCCGGCGAGCGTCTGCTGGATGCCTTGCTGCAGTCGGGCTCCACGTCGCGGGCCACCGCCCTCGACCTGCTCGCGGTGGATGCGTTGGTCACCTACGCCTTCGAGGCCGCGGCCGACGATCCCGCGCGCATCGAGGCGCGGGCCACGGCCGCCATGCAGCGCATCGCCGCTCTGCCTGGCAGTCTGGCTGGCCAGGTCGGTGAGCCACCGATTGGCGTCTCGTAGCTGAACGTCCCGTGATCGATCTCCACACGCACCTGCTTCCTGGAGTCGACGACGGGTCTCCCTCCTTCGACGTGTCGCTGCCCATTCTGGAGCGCTTCGCGGATGATGGGGTCACCACGGTGGTGTGCACGCCGCATCTGAACGCGAGTCAGGCAACGACAGCACCCATCGCATATCACCGCGAGTTGCTTCAGGAGCTGCAGCGCCGGGCGCCGGCCGGCCTCGAGCTGCAGCTCGGTTGGGAGATCATGCTCGACAGCCCCGGTGTCGATCTGTCGGCGCCGGAGCTCAGCCTGGGCAACTCGCGCGCGGTGCTCGTGGAGTTCACCCGCGGTGGTCTGCCACCCGGCGCGTCCACCGAACTGCGGCGCATCACGCGTCAGGCCCGCACGCCGATTCTCGCGCACCCCGAACGCTACTTCGGCTGCACGCTCGATCTGGTGCGCGAGTGGCGGAAGCTGGGTGTGGTCATTCAGACGGACGCCTCGGTGCTCATGGGCCGAGGGGCACCGAGCGACTTTGCGCGCGAGATGCTCGCCTTGGGCTACATCGACATTCTCGCGTCCGACAACCATGGCGATCACCGCGACCTCTCCGCCGTGCGGCAGTGGCTGCTGGATCGGGGCGGGGAGGAGCAGGTCGATCTGCTCACGCACGGCAACGCCGAGTGCGTGCTGAGTGACGAAGACCCGATTCCCGTGCCTCCACTCACGCCGGGTCTGCTTGGCCGCGTCAAACGCTTCTTTGGCCGCTGAGGCCAGTCTCGATTCCTCCTTCTGTGGAGCCCGTGGTACATGAGTTCAACCTCCTCCGCCACTGATGTGGCGCCCCTGCTTGGCGCACTGCGTGATCTGGCGGCCACTGCAGAGCGCACGGCGCAGCAACTCGAGCAGGACATTGCCGCGGCGCTCGGCATGGTGCGCGATACCGTTGCGCGCGGCGGCACGCTGCTTTTCTGCGGCAACGGTGGTTCGGCGGCCGACGCGCAGCATCTCGCCACCGAGTATGTCGTGCGCTACATGCGCAACCGCCGCGCCTATCCCGCCATTGCGCTGACCACGGACAGCTCGCTGCTGACGGCCACGGGCAACGACTTTGGGTTTGATCAGCTGTTTGCGCGGCAGATCGAGGCCATTGGCAAGCCGGGCGACCTGCTCATCATTCACTCGACGAGTGGCAATTCACCCAACGTGCTGCTGGCGGCCGACGCGGCCCGTGCCAAGGGCATTCCGGTGCTTTCACTGTCGGCGCGCGATGGCGGCGCACTCAAAAGCCGTTCCGACCTCTGTCTGGTGGTGCCCACGGATCGCACGGACCGCGCGCAGGAAATGCATCTCTGCATTCAGCACGCCATTTGCGACGCCATCGAGGTGACGCTGTGATCGACCTCAGTGGACGGCGGGCGCTGGTCACCGGTGGCGCGCGTGGCATCGGAGCCGCCTGCGCGCGCCTGCTGGCGCGTGCGGGGGCCGATGTGGGGATTGCCTTCCGCTCGCGTGAGGACGCCGCGGCCGCGGTGCTTCGGGA
>JACVCT010000355.1 GCA_016741895.1 Gemmatimonadaceae bacterium
CGGAGCGGCCCGTGTCCGGGCGGCGGGGGCGGGATGTGGGCCGCGCCGTGAGCAGGCATGCCAGGCCGACCGTTAGCACCCGATCGGGGGCGATTCCTGCGCTTAGCCCTTGAGGAGCGCCAGCGGGATCAGCCCCACGTAGCCCACCACGAGCAGAATGGGCGCCCCGGTTTCGCCGCCGCGCGCGAGGTCGGCGTAGCCCAGCAGCAGCGAGGCGGCTGCCAGTCCCCAGAACAGGAGGGGCTTGGAACGGGACTTTTCGATCGAGGTCATGCCGGAGGATATCGGGGCGACGACGGCCCGGGCAAGGGCAGCAGCGGCTCCTGATCCGACTCCGGTTCGGCCTCCGGGTCCGATGGGGCGCCCTCGGGCAGGTCCAGCAGGGCCTGGAGGCTGCTTTCCCGCAGCGCCGCCTCCTGCGCGGCATCGGCCGCCCGCATGGCCTCGAGCCGCGCACGATCCCGTTTGCGCCGCTGCACCACCAGGGGCACGAGGGCCAGCGAGAGCAGGCCGACCACGGCCGAGACATTGGTGACCAGTGCGAGGGCGCCGTAACGCCGTCGCGTCTGCGATTGCCAGTGTTTCTCGAAGGCCTCGCCGGTCATGCCGTAGCTGCTCCGCAGCGCCTTCTCGAACGAGTTGGTGGCCTCCCATTCGGCAAAGAAACGCGCGAGACCGGCATCGCCCCCGAGTTCGCGCAGTTCGGACACGATGCGGTGCGCCATGGCATAGCTCCACGAGGCCTCCATGCCGCCGCCGCGAAATCCGTCTTCGAGCGCTTCGAAGCTGGGCAGCGTCCGCCACACCATGCCCAGTGTGGTCTCGAACACCTGCTCGCGCGAGAATTCGCCGGCGGCCACACTCGCGTAACCTTCGTCGAACCAGCGCGAGGGTCGCGGCCCCAGTTGTTCGTGCAAGGCGAGATGCGCCAACTCGTGCCGCAGCACGATCAGCGGATCACCGGCGTCGGAGCCGGCATAGCTGCCCTGCATGATGATGCGCTGCTGATCGGGAAAGGCGATGGCCGCGCCCCACTCCGGCGCGAAGGGGCCCACCCACTGGCGGAACCTGTCCGCGTCGGGGGCCACGGCTATGAGCACACGCGCCGTGGACGGGCGCAGGCCGGGAAAACGATCGTTGGCCACGGCCGCTCCCAGCAGGGCGCGCGCCATGCGCTCGTCGCGTCGGCTGGCCACCACGGTGAAACGTCCGTTGTCGAGACGTATGCCCTCGGCGCCGGCTTCGGGGGCACTCTGTGCGACCGCCACCGCTGTGCGCAGGGTCGGAACCACGCGCGGCGCGACACCCGGCCACAGGGCGAGGGCCACGCCGATGGCCGTCAGGAATCGACGAACACGAGTTCCTGATTGGCGGCTACGAGGTCGAGAAGTGCTGCGCAGCGTTTGCCCCATGGACTGAACTTGTTGGCCGCGCTGCCGCTCTGCCATGCCTGCAGGGCGTCAGCGCGCCGCCCGCATTCCCAATGCGTGCGTCCCAGTTCATACCATGCCTGCACGAGGTTGGGTCCCTTCTGCAGGGCCTGACGGAGCGTCAGCGCCGCCGCGTCGTGGGCCCCCAGCGTGCGCTGCAGCTGCGCACGGTACAGATGCGCGTAGAGCGCGGCCCGCCCGTCGCCCGACGTCATGGCCTGCTCGAGACAGCGATCGGCGTCGGTGAAATGCCCCTGCAGCGCCAGCCAGCGGCCCCACACCATGACGGCCAGCGCATCATCAGGCGACTGCGCACGCGCCTGTTCGAGTGGCGCGTGGGCGGCATCAAGCTGACCGTCGTTGACGTAGGCCCAGGCCAGCAGCACCAGCGCCTCAACCTGCCCCGGCGCCAACGCGAGAGCCTTCTGCAGGGCGACGATGGCCTCGGGCACCTGCCCCAGCGACAGCAGGTTCCAGCCCTTCTCGACGAAGGTGGACGCGCCCAGCAGGTCCACACGTCCGGAGACGGCTGGCGAGGCGGCTGAGGAGGCCGGAGACGACACTGGAGACGACACTGGAGACGAGACCGGCGGCGCCGCCGGAGCCGCGACAGGGACCACGGCGCGCAGCGTCTTCCAGCGCTCGGCCAGGGCCTTGACCGCGTCCTTGGCCGACTGCGCTGCCGTGAGTGCAGCGTCCGCCTCGCGAAAACAGGCGATGATGTCGTCCTTGAGCTGCGCGGCGCGCTGGCCCTCGCGTGCTGCGGCCTCGGCGCTTTCGTCGGTACGCTGCTCGGCCTCGGCAATGGCGCGTTCGAGTGTCTCGGCCAGCTGCGCAAGTCGGCTGGACAGCGGCTGACCGCTGACATCCACCCACTCCGGGCGACGGCCGTTCTCGCGCCCGCCCTCCTCGTGTGCCGTACTCATGCCGGCCCGCGCTCCGCCGCGCGCAACAGACGCGGCACGTCCAGCACCCAGCAGGATTCCTCGTCGCGCACGAATTGTCCGACAAGAAAGGTCCAGGGCGCGTCGTCACCGGCGGCGGCAATGCGCGCCGTTTCGATGGCCCGCACCTCGTACACGTGCGACACATCGAGCAGCATGCGCTGCCCGTCGCTGCGCAGCACGAGGGTCCGCGGCAGGGCCTGTGCGACGGGATGCAGACTGCAGGCCTCATGCGCCGCAGCGCGCCGTTCGGGCAGCGTCAGCGTGGGCATGTGCCCGGCGCGCGCCGATGCATCCAGCCGAGGCGCGACCCGCTCCACCTGTTCCACAGGAAACGCGAGCAACTGATCCTGCACCCGGCAGATAACAAAAGTCGAGCGCTCCACCTCGGGCGCGCGGCGTCGGCGGGCACCGCCCACTGCAGTGCGGAACGGACTGTCCGTGTGAGAAACGCGGGCGGGTGCGTCCGCCACCACCGCGCCGGCTGAGTCCACGCTGCTCATGCGACCCCATCTCCCGCTGTGCGTTGCGCCGTTCCGGTCAGCTTCACACTCTGCACTATGGCCTCCGCGAGATCTGCGAGTGGCACACCGCCCGGCAATCCCACGGCGCGCCGCGCGGCTTCCGGCATGCCGGGAATGATGCAGCTGCCAGCGTCCTGCACCATGACTTGCGCACCGGCCGCGTACATCGCGGCGAGTCCCTGCGCCCCGTCACGCCCCATGCCGGTCATCACCACCCCTACCGCCTGCGGACCATACACCTCCGCCACGGAGGCGAACAGATGGTCGGCGGCGGGACGCACGCCCCACAGCGCGGCATCGTCGTGCAGCGCCACACGAGGCTGCTCACGCGGACCGCGCACGCGCAGATGCCAACCGCCCGGTGCGATATACACATGCCCTGCGCGCAGCGGCTCGTCGGCCCCCGCCTCCGCGACCCGCAGGCGCGACGCCGCACCCAGACGCTGCGCGAAACTGGCG
>JACVCT010000037.1 GCA_016741895.1 Gemmatimonadaceae bacterium
CGTGCGTTCTTCGGGACGTTGCGCAAGCGGCGTAGCGCGACCCCCGCGCACGGTGTGCACGGGCCCTGGGGGGAAAGCCTGGGGCTCGACGGGGAGGGGGAGGGGTGCGTCGCGGGCGACGGCAGGATCGGCACGGCGGTGGCCAACTACCGGGGCTTCCGCCAGCGCGGCGTCACCACCGGCGGCGTGTACGACAACGACCCGAAGAAGGTCGGTCAGCCCTGGGGCGAAGCCATCGTGCGGTCCATGGATGAGCTGCCGCGTGATGTGGCGCGCGAAGAGGCGTCCATTGCCGTCCTGGCCATTCCCTCAGAGAATGCGCAGGCGGTGGTGGATCTGGTGGTGAACGCGGGCGTGCGCGCGATTCTCAACTTTGCCCCGGCGCAGATCACCGTGCCGCCGCACGTTTCGCTCAAGTCCGTGAACATGGCCATGGAGCTCGAGGGCCTGTCCTTCGCCCTCACCAACGGCCACGATCTCAGTCAGGGCGCGGCCTGAGCGCCAGCGCGCGCACGACGCGAGCAAAATCGGATGGCGCGAGCGTTTCCGGCCGCGCCTCCGGCGAAATGCCACAGTCGGCGCAGACGGCCTGTGCCGTGTCGGCATCAAGATGCGCGACGGTCCGCAGCACACGCACCATCTGCTTGCGCCGCAGTCCGAACGCAGCCAGCACGAAGCGTCGGAAGCGCTCCTCAAATTCAGGTTCAATATCCGGCGTGGCGCGCGGCACCAGACGCACGACGGCACTGTCGACGGCAGGCGGCGGATTGAACGCGCCGGGCGGCACGCGCCGCAGCAACTCCACGTTCACCACCGCCTGCAGATTGACGCTCAAGGCCCCGTAGGTCTTGTCACCCGGCGGCGCCGCCATGCGCTCGGCCACTTCCTTCTGCACGAGGTACACCGCCACCTCGGGACGTGGCAGCGCAAGCGCGTGGAAGATGATGGGCGTGGTGATGTAGTAGGGGACATTGCCCGCGAGCACGTAGGGCCCGTCTGCCAGGGGCGCGAGCGGACGATCGAGCACATCGCCCTCGACGATCTCCACGTTGTTGCGGCCGGCATAGCGCGCGCGCAGGTGCTGTACGAGATCCCGATCGACTTCCACCGCCACCACCCGGGCCGCGCGCTGCACCAGCAAATCGGTGAGCGCACCGCGGCCGGGGCCGATCTCCACGACGGTGCGCTGCGACACATCACCGAGCGCGTCGGCAATGTCGACCAGCACCCGCTGGTCGCGCAGGAAGTGCTGACCGAAACGCTTGCGTGCCTTGGGCAGATCGCGCGACATCACGGCCGATCCACCACGACAACCGTCCAGTCGTCGCGCAGCGGCGCGCGTCCCACGTGCTGCTGCACCTGCGCAAACACCGATTCGAGCAACTCGTCCGGCGTGGCGGTGGCGGGCATGGAGGCCAGGAGATCCAGCACCGCCTGCTCTCCGAGTCGACGCCCCTGCTGATCACGGGCATCCGACACGCCATCGGTGAAGAACACGAGCCGGTCACCCTGGCGCCAGCGCACCACGCACTCCTCCACCGGATCTTCGGTGAAGCCGATGGACGGGGCCACGGCACCGAGTCGGGTCATCTCGCCGTCGAGGCCCATGCGGAAGGCATGCGGATGGCCGGCATTGGCATAACGCAGCTCACCGGCCCGGCTGTCGATCACGGCATAACACATGGCGATCGACATCTCGGTGGATGTCAGTTCGTCACGCAGCGAGCGCTGCACCGCGTCCACGGCAATGCTCGGATCGAAGGCGGCCTGCACATGAATGGCGGCAGCGCTCAGAGCCAACGCCATGACAAGCGCCGATTGATAGCCATGACCTGACACGTCGCCAATGAGCACGCCGGTGCGGTCGCGATCGAGGCGGGCCAGCAGGAAGAAGTCTCCGCCCACACTCTCCGCCGGCACCACTCGGGCCGCCGCACGTGCCTCGGGCTGCACGACCGTGGGACTGGGCAGCAGCTTGAGTTGCAGGTCGTGTGCGAGTTGCATCTCACGCTGGAACTGCTGGCGTTCCACAGCCGCGCGCACGAGGGTGGCGTTGTGCATGGCCGTCCCCACCTGCGTACTGACGGCCGCCACGAGCTTGCGATCACCGGCCGAGAACGGGGTGCCATTGTCACGCCCTGCCAGCACCAGCACGCCAAGAGGAACGGCCACACCGTCCGCTCCGCGACGCGAGGGCACCGGGAAGGTGCCGGTGATGCCGAGGCCGGTGCTGGGCCGTGTGATGGCCACCGCCATCAATGCAGCGCCGCGCCCCGCCAGAATGGCGTCGGCCTCCGGCGCCGCCACCGCATCCACGGTGCACGCGCCGCCCGAACGATAGGCGCGCACCGCAATGTGCTCCTGCGCGTCGAGTGACACAGGCGCGTAGTCGCTGTCCCCAAGCCCGAGGGTGGCAATGGGGACCAGCGACTGTGCATGGCGATTGGTCTGCAGAAACACCGCACGCCGCGCCCCGACGGTGGCCGCCAGTTCGCCCAGCAGGGTGTCGGCCACACTCTCCACCGAGGTCGTGCCACCCAGCAATTCGCCGATGGCGTAGAGGAGATTGATTTCCTCGTAGCGTTCGACGAGTTCGGTGGTCGCCCCGTCGCGTTCGTGCGCGAGACGATGGATCAACGGAAACAGGCGTCCGAGAAACTGATCGGTTTCCGGCACCGTGCCCGGTTCAACCATCAGCCAGCCGACGCTCTCCCCCGTGTGCACGAGGTGCGCCTGCAGTCCCTGTGCACGGGCCCAGGCCGCCACATCCCACGCCTCGACACCGGCTTCCGTGCGCTCGGCAAACTCCGCACTCGTACCGCCGAGCAGTACGGGGTGCGGATGCGTATCGCGTCGTTCCCACAGCGCCGCCTGTCGCCCAGTGGCCTCGTGGAACGCGGCCAGAAGGGCTGCGACCTCGCTCATGTGCGATACAGGACCAGACGCA
Source organism: Gemmatimonadaceae bacterium (assembly GCA_016741895.1). Classification (GTDB taxonomy): domain Bacteria; phylum Gemmatimonadota; class Gemmatimonadetes; order Gemmatimonadales; family Gemmatimonadaceae; genus Gemmatimonas. The sequence continues at coordinate 2,948 of JACVCT010000037.1, forward strand.
GGCGATGCTCGCCAGTGTCAGGGCGCTTGTCGTTCTCCACGCGATCCATCAGTGACCGCATGAGAAACACGCCCCGACCATCCTCCCGCTCAAACCAATCGTCATCGTCCGGCGACTGCTGCACGGCGGCAAGGTCGAAGCCGCAGCCCTGGTCGCAGACCTCGACCAGCAGTTGTTCCACACTGACCTGCACCGCCACGTGGACCGTGAGCGTGTCCTTGCAGGCGTTGCCGCGCAGGATGGCATTGGCCAATGCCTCGGTGACGGCCACGGGCACGTTGAGACTGCAATGCCGCGGCGAAAAACCGGCTGCGCGGCACAACCCCACGATATCCCGCACGACCGGCTCGATGCCCTGCACGTCCGAGGCGAGGCGCCACTGGCGTGCCACCACGCTCAGCATCTCGCCCTTGGCCGAGGTGCTGCTGCGGTCTGCAGCCACGGAGCGCACGGCGCGGGAAGCCACGGTTTGCGGCTGGATGCTCAGCGGGCCGCCACCGCGTCCGCGCGCGTGGCGAACAGCGGGAACAGGGCGTCGAGGCGGGTGAGCTCAAACAGCGTGCGCAATTCATCGCTGAGGCCCACCAGACGGAGGTCGCCGCCGGCATCCCGGAGGCGTCGGCTGAGCGAGACCAGCGCACCCAGACCCGAGCTGTCGATGTAGCTGGCGTCCACAAAATCCACGATGACGGTGCGGGCCCCCTGCTCCATGGCGTCCAGCACCATCTGCTTGAACTCCTGGCGGTTGGTGACGACCAGTTGGCCCTGGACCGTCACGATCGTCACGTCGTTGCTGTGTTCAAGCGAGAAGCTCATGCGGGGCTCGGGCTACGGGGTCACCGGCGCCGCCGGCTCCCCCGCCTGGAGAGCCGTAATCGCCGCCACATGTACAATGTCGTCAGCGGTTGCCCCCCGTGACAAGTCGCTGCAGGGCCGGGCCAGCCCCTGAAGGATGGGGCCAATGGCCGTGCCATGGGCCAGCCGCTGCGTGAGCTTGTAGGCGATATTGCCCGCGTCCAGCGAGGGAAAGACCAGCACGTTGGCCGTTCCCGCGGCGGCCTCACCGGCGGCCTTGCGACGGGCAATCTCCGGAATGAGCGCCGCGTCCGCCTGGAGCTCCCCGGACACCACCAGATCAGGCGCAGCCTCGCGCACCATGGCCAGGGCCTCCCGCACACGGCTCACCGAGGGGCCGTCGGCGCTGCCCATGGAGCTGTACGACAGGAAGGCGACATGAGGCTCATCCCCCACAATGCGGCGCCGCGCCTCGGCCGCCGCCAGGGCGATATCCGCCAGCTGGCGGGCCGTCGGGTCGGGGACCACGGCGCAGTCGGTGTAGGTGAGCACCTCGGGTTCGCTGCTCCGAAACGGTGGCACGAGCAGGTAGAACGACGAGGACACGGTACGCACCCCGGGCGCCGTGCCGATTGTCCAGATGGCGGCGCGAAGCACATCGGCCGTGGTGTGCACGGCGCCCGCCACGCAGCCGTCCGCGTGGCCGAGCGCCACCAGACTGTCGGCGAAGTACAACGGGTCGCGCGCAAGGCGCTCGGCATCCTCACGTGTGAGCCCCTTGGTGCCGCGACGCGCCAGCAGGTGCTCGACGACCTGCCCGGTGAGCGGATCGTGCAGCGGGTCGAGAATCTCACCGGACGAGGGCACCACACCGGTCGGCGCGTCACTGCGCCGCACGAGCACTGCCTGCACCGAACCGCGCTTGGCCAGCCGGAGCACGGCCTGCACCGTGCGCGGGTCGGTGGCTTCGGGAAACAGAATGCGCCGCGGCCGGCGGGCGGCCCGCGCATGCAATGACTCGAGGAACGCCTCCGATGCTGCCGTCACAACGAACGTCCGGTCTCGGTGTTTCCGGTCTCGGCGTTTCCGGTCTCGGCGCTTCCGGTTGGCGTGCCGCCCTTTGCGGTGGCGGGCAGCGGCGGCAGTTCGCCGGCCGCGCGCATGGCGGCGTAGCGGGTCATGAGGGCGTCACCCACCAGCGGATGCACGAGCCCCGACACGTCGCCGTTGAAGCGCGCCACTTCACGCACCATGCTCGAGCTGATGTAGGTGGTGTCGAGCGACGGCGTCATGAACACCGTTTCGAGTTCCGGGCGCAGATGGCGATTCATGAGCGCGATCTGAAACTCGTACTCGAAGTCGCTCACGGCCCGGAGGCCCCGCACGTTGACACGGGCGCCGGTGTCGCGCGCAAAATCGACGAGGAGTCCGCGGAAGCTGCGCACCTCGATGCGCGGATCGTTGCCCGTGACCTCACGAATGAAATGCATGCGCTCCTCCACCGTGAACAGCGGCTGCTTGTTCACGTTGTGCGCCACGGCCACGATGAGCCGATCGGCAAAGGTGAGGGTGCGCTTGATGAGGTCCTCGTGTCCGTGCGTGACCGGATCGAAGGAGCCGGCGTAAAGAGCCACGAGGGGCCGGCGATCCGGCGAGGTGACTGGGAGTGTTCCGGTGTCGGTCATCACGACGGGACACGAAAGAAGGTGAGCGCGGTGCTGCCGTAGCGTCGGGTCTCCCCGATGGCCGGCAGCGTGAGGGATGCCGCGTGTTCGATGCCCAGTATGCTCGCAAACGGGTGCTCGATCCACTGGGCGGCCAGCGCCTCGGCGACACCCGAGGCATAGGGCGGATCGGCAAAGGCAACATCGTAGGCGCCGTCGCCGAGTCGCTGCACGTAGCGGAGCGCCTCATCACGCACGATGTGCGCGCCCTCGTGACCACCCAGCGCCGCCAGGTTCTCCTCGAGCACGCGCAGCACACGCGGCGATTGCTCCACGAAATCGCAGGACGCCGCGCCGCGGGACAGTGCCTCGAGCCCCAAGGCCCCACTGCCGGCGCAGAGATCGAGCACACGCGCTTCAGGCAGCACCGGATGCACAATGCTCATCCACGCCTCGCGCACCCGGTCACCCGTGGGGCGAACGGCCTCGCCTGGTGGCGCCGCGATGCGACGGCCCTTCCAGCGACCAGCGATGATGCGCATGCTCAGCGCTCCATGGGCCGGATGTCCGCCACGCGCAGTTGCAGCCGCGAGGTGCCGCGATACTCGTCACGTTCGAGACGGAAGGCCAGCTCGTGTTCCCGATCGAGCGGCAGCTGTGCGGCCTTGCCGGCCAGCCCCCACCCGATGCCATCGAGCGTGCCCGATGGCACATCGAAGGACAGACGCAGCCCGTCACTGCCCACACGACGCGGCGCGGACGCCAGACGCGCTCCGCGCGCGCGAAAAACGGGCGCGGGATTGCCAACGCCGAACGGCTCGAAGTGCCGGACGTACTTCTCGAGGGATTCGTCCACGGTGTCGAGATTGAGTTCGAGATCGACCCGCAACTCCGGCACCAGATCATCCGCCGTGAGTCGCTGCCGCGCCACCTCGTCGAACTGGGCCGCAAAGGCCGGCAGACGTTGCGCGTCCATGGTCAGACCCGCGGCTGCGCGGTGTCCGCCGAAGCGCTGAAAATGCGCACGGCAATCGGACAGGGCCGCGTGCAGGTCGAAAGCCGAGATGGAACGCCCCGAGCCCTTGCCGACGCCCTGCTCCACGGCCACCAGCACCGCCGGGCGTGCCGTCTGCTCCACCACACGCGACGCCACGATGCCAATTACGCCGGCATGCCAGCCCTCAGCCCACAGCACATGGGCGAAGCGGTCACGCGCGGCGGGTTGCTCCAACTGACGCAGCGCGTCGTCCAGCACGCTGCGATCGAGCGCCTGACGCGCCTGATTGAGCTCCTCGAGCTCACGCGCAATGGCCAGCGCCTCGTCTTCCTGTTCGGCCAGCAGCAGCTTGAGGCCGAGCTTGGCATCGGCAATGCGCCCGGCCGCGTTGAGACGTGGTGCGAGCACGAAGCCAACCCGCCCCGCCGTGAGTGGCTTGCCGTCGAGGCCCGACGAGCGCATGAGCGCGCGCAATCCCGGATGCGTGGTGTCAGCCAGCATGCGCAGACCGTATCGCACCAGCACGCGGTTCTCGCCGCGCAGTGGCGCCACGTCGGCGATGGTGGCCAGCGCCACCAGATCCAATTGACGCTGCGCCAAGAGGGGCGAGGCACCGAGGGCCTCACAGAGACCGAGCGCGATCTTGTAGGCCACGCCGACAGCCGCCAGGTCCTTGTCGCCGTGGGCGCAGTCGGGATGCCGCGGATTGCAGATGGCATACGCCGCCGGCAGCGGACCACCCGGCAGGTGGTGATCGGTGATGATCACGTCGATACCCGCAGCCACCAGCGTGGCCACCGGCTCCACGGCCGAGGTGCCGCAGTCACAGGTCACGACGAGGGAGGCCCGCGCACGCATGGCCGCCTCCACACCCGCCGCCCCAAGGTCATAGCCGTCGGTCAGACGATTGGGCACGAAGGGAACCACCTGCGCCGCACCAAGTCCGCGCAGCACACGCGTCAGCAGGGCGGTGGACGCCATGCCGTCGACATCGTAGTCGCCGTGCACGAAAATGGTCTCACCCGCCCGAATGGCCTCCGCAAGACGCGCCACGGCACGCGACAGGTCATGCAGGGTGTCGGACGGCGCAAGCATGTCGAGCCGCGGCCGCAAGAAGCGCTTGGCCGACTCCGGCTCGCCATGGCCGCGCGCGGCCAGCAGATGACACACCGCCTCAGGCAAGAGCAGGGCGTCCTGCAGCGCCGCCACCACTTCAGGTGTCGGCGCGGAGACAACCGTCCAGCGCGGATCAGGACGCGCGATGGTCGCCGTCGCGCGTGAGCCGGTACGGTGGGAAGTGGTGAGGGTGGTCACGTGCGCAATCTACCAAGCGGCACCGCCGCACGCCCCTGCCCCGCAGCGGTCAACTTCCGTCCCACTTCCGGCCACGCGTCGAACGCATGGGGAGGATGCGACGGATTTCCGTGGCCAGTTCGTGGGCCTCCCGCATGAGCTGGTCCTTGGCGTCGCGATCGCCCTCCTGCTGCATGGCCGTGCGCACCTCGTTGAGACGGCTCTCGAGCACGCGCACGTCGAGCTTGGCCAGGCTGAAGCCGATGTCCGACGACTCCATCTCGAAGGGTGCGCCCTCGGTCATCGCCCGCAGCACGGCAAAGGTTTCGGGGCTGAGGCGATCAGCCACCCGTTCAAGTTCCTCGTCGAGCGGGGCGTGCAGCAGTACATCGAACAACTCGCGATAGCGTGCATCGCGAAAACTGTCGGGCGGATGCCGCTCGGCCACGCGCTCGGCCACGCCGCGATCGACGAGCATGGCACGCACCAGGGCGCGTTCCACCGGTTCATCACGACTCGGACGTGGCGGCACGGCAGTGGCCTGCCACTCCGGTCCCTGCGGCTTGCCACGCCGCCCCTTCCAGGCCGGCTTTGCGTCGCCCGGCGGCGGAGGCAGCGGGGCGGGTGAAGTGTCGCTTCCTGAGTCGGCAAACTCCGGAGGCGGCCCATCGAAAGGCGGCGGACCATCGCCGTCGTCGGAACGCACGACAGCACCCGGGTGCGCACGCGCCTCACCGGCTGTCGTGCTGCGCCGCTCGCGATCGGGCAGCGCATCCGCCTCTGCCGCCAGCGTGGCCTTGTCGAGCTGCGTCACGGCCGAAAGACGCGCGAGATAGAGGTCGCGCGTAAGCGGCGCCCTGGCCGCACGAATGGTGGGCAAGAGCTTGTCGATGGCATTGCGCCGCTGCCGCAGATCGGCGAACCATCCGCGTCGCTCCAGCAACTGCACCTGACGGTCGAACAGGTCGATGGCCTGCCCCAACTGCGTTTCCATGGCCGCGCGTCCCTGCTGACGCACAAACGAGTCCGGGTCTTCGCCATCGGGCAGCGACACCACACGCACCGTTGCCTTGACGCGCAACAGCTCCAGCCCCGAGCGGAACGTGGCCTTCTGGCCGGCCTCGTCACTGTCGTAGAGCAGAAACACTTCCGAGGCATAACGCACCAACAACTGCGCCTGCTCTTCCGTCAGCGCCGTACCGAGTGGCGCGACCACTTCTTCGATACCCGCCAGTGCAAGGCGGATGGCATCGAGGTAGCCCTCCACCACAATGGCCCGCCCGGCTCGGCGCATGCTCTGCTTGGCCGTGTGCAATCCGTACAGCGTGCGACGCTTCTGAAAGACCGCAGACTCAGGGCTGTTGAGATACTTGGGTGTATCGTCGCCCATGGCGCGTCCACCGAAGCCCACGGGCCGGCCCAGTTCATCGTGAATGGGAAACATGACGCGACCGCGAAACCGCAGCCGTGGTTCGCTGTCCCCTTCACGCTGCACAAGCAGGCCGGCTTCCAGCTGGCGCGCATCATCGGCGCCCAGCGCGTGCAGATGGCGGCGCAGCGCCTGGCCGTCTCTAGGCGCAAAGCCCCCACCGAAGCGCTGCCACGCTGCCTCGTCGAGCCCGCGTGAGGTCAGATAGTCACGCGCGGCACGGCCACCGCTGTCGTCTCGCAACTGCTGCTGAAACCATTCGGCAGCGGCCGCCAGCACTTCGTAATTGGGGGCGTTCGGGTCGGGGGCTTGCGCGCGGCGCGGTGCATCCACCACCTCGATCCCCACCTTGTCGCCGATGTACTTGACGGCCGACGGCCAGTCGAGCCCGAGTCGCTTGCGCACGAAGGTGAACACGTCCCCACTCTCGTGGCACACGAAGCAGTGATAGCTGCCATGCGACGGTGACACCGAGAAATTGGGATTCTTGCCCCCGTGAAACGGACAGGCTCCGCGCCACGTGCCGCCGGACCGCCTGAGCGGCACGAACTCGCCGACGATCTCGACGATGTCAGCCGCTTCGCGGACGCGTTCGACGGTTTCGTCGGGAATCATGCGCCGCGGGCCGTCACGCCAGCTCCGCCACGGTCACGCCCGCCCCACCCTCATTCCACGCCCCCAGCCGATAGCCGGTGACACGCGTGTCCTTCTTGAGCATTTCACTCACGCGCAGGCGCAGCGCGCCGGTGCCCTTGCCGTGGATGATGCGCAGCTCGCGCAGATCGTTGCGCACGGCGGCGTCGAGCGCCTGCAGCACCTGATCGTCCACTTCGTCCACGCGCAGGCCGCGCACATCGACTTCACGCACGGGTTCCACCTCGGCGATGTCGCCGGAGAGCGCGATCTTCACCATTGGCGGCGGCGCGGCCTTGCTGTGCGTCAGGCTGCGCAGTGGGACGGTGAGCGTGAGCGACCCCACCAGCACGCGCGCCTCCTGCCCGCGCACCGACACGATGCGACCGATCTTGTCGCCGAGGGTGCCCACGAGCACGGCATCGCCCTCGGTGAACGGGCGCGGCGCCGCTGCCGTTGCCCCTGGTGATGCCGCCGGCCCCGCCTGCCGGCGCTGGGCCTTGGCGCGGTCACGTTCGCCGCGCTGCTCCACCACCACCGCTTCCTGCCCCTGTCGCGCCGCCTCCTGCTCGATGGTGCGCCGCGCCGCACGCGCCGCGTCATCAAGCGGCGAGGTGCCCTGCGCTGCCGCTGCCGACTTCACGGCCGCAATGGCGTCCTCCAGCTGCGACCGGGCCTCGAGCAGAAACTGCCGCGCCTGTTTGCGCGCATTGCGCTCCGCCTCCCGTTCGCGCTCACGCACCTTGAGTTCGCGATCGGCCACGGAGGCCATGCGCGAGCGCGTGCGCTCCTGCTCCCGTTCGAGCTGCTGTTCCCGGTCCGTGAGTACGGCCTCACGCGCCTCCACGTCGGCCAGCAGCACGGCGAGATCGCGCTCACCCTGCGGCAGCCGCTCCTCGGCGCGCTGAATGACCGCCTCCGGCAACTGCAGCCGGCGCGCGATGCTGAGCCCGTAGCTGCGTCCGGGTACACCCTTGAGCAGTCGATACGTGGGCGCAAGTTGCACGGCGTCAAACTGCAGCGACGCATTCACCACACCCGGCACTTCGGTGGCGAGGAGCTTGAGCTGACCGAGGTGCGTGGTGGCCAGGGTGAGCGTCCCGCGCGACGTGAGCGTTTCGAGAATGGCGCCACCAAGTGCCGCACCCTCCGAGGGATCGGTGCCCGAGCCCAACTCGTCCACAAGCACGAGCGAGGACGGCGTGGCCGACTGCAGAATCTCGCCGAGGTTCTTGAGATGCGCGCTGAAGGTGGAGAGACTGGCTTCGATGCTCTGCTCGTCGCCGACATCGGCAAAGACATCATCGAACACGGGCAGACAGCTGTTGCTGCCAACCGGTGCGGGTACACCGGCCTGCGCCATCATGCACAGCAGGCCGATGGCCTTGAGCAGCACGGTCTTGCCGCCCGTGTTGGGGCCTGACACGAGCAGCGTGCGCTCGTTGGCGTCCATGGTGAGGTCGAAGGCCACAACCGGTACACCGCTGGCCAGCAGCAGCGGATGCCGCCCGTTCAAGATACGCAGACCGGCTGACGGCGCGGTGAACTCGAGCGGCGCACAGTTGGCGCTCAGGCTGTAACGGGCACGGGCATAGAGGGCATCGAGCGCCACGAGCGCGTGCCAGGCCTGCAGCATGGCTTCGTGATACGGATGCAGTTCTTCGGTCAGCTCCCGCAGCACCTTCTCGACTTCGCGCTGTTCCTCGAGCTCGAGTTCGCGCACGCGGTTGCCAAACTCCACCGCCGCGGGCGGTTCCACGAAGATCGTGGCTCCCGTGCCGCTGCTGTCGTGCACGATGCCGCCCACGTAGCCGCGCGCCTCGCGGCGCATGGGCATGACCCAGCGTCCGTTGCGCATGGTGACCGACAGATCGCTGACCTGATGATGCGGCTCGAGCTTGCCCATTTCGCGCTCGAGCAGGCGCACCAGTTCGCCCTCGGCCTGACGCAACTCCCGTCGTGCACGACGCAGTGCGGGTGATGCGTCGTCGCGCACCGTGCCATCGTCGGCAATCGCGCGTTCAATGGCCTCCTCACGCGCGCGCAGATCGACAAGGTGTGAGGCGTAGGCCGTGAGGTAGGCCATGGTGATGGCCGGCCGCCGCGGATCACGCAGCGCCTCGCGCGTGCGCCGCGAGGAACGCAGCAGTGTGGCGCCCTGCAGCAACTCGTGGGCGGTCCAGGTGAGTCCGGGAATACGCAGCCGCTTGAGCGCCTCACCCAGATCGGGGATGGCCTCCGTGGGCCAGCCGAGATCGGAGAGAATGAGGGAGCGCAGCGCTGCCACCCGCGCATGTTCGGCTTCAATCCACTCCCGATCGGTGCGCGGCACCAGCGCGCGCACGGCGGCGGCACCGGGGGCAGACGATGCGTGGCCCGCCACATGGGCCATAAGCCGGGAGTACTCGAGAATGCCGAGCGCGTGCGCGTTCATGGGTGCTGCACTTCAACCTGGAGGCGGGCACGCGGTGGGCCTGCCAGGAATGGCCGGCCAATGCCGGCGCGGGGGCGGATCAGCCCCGGGCGGCCAGCACGTCGCGTGCGATGGCGTTGATGATACTGCCGTCGACGCGGCCCTTGAAGAGCGGCATGACCCGACCCATGATGGCACCGATGTTGGCGGCGCCGGCCTGCACGGCCGCTTCGACGGCGGCACGTACTTCGGCGGGATCGACCTGCGCGGGCATATAGGCTTCGAGCGCCGCGGCTTCGGCCTGCTCCTTCTCGAGCAGTTCGCTGCGGCCGGCCTTCGCGTACAATTCGGCGGATTCCTTGCGCTTCTTGATGCCCTTGCGGATCACATCGAGGACATCGTCGTCGGTGACCTCCCGACGCAGCTCCAGCGCGCGATTCTTGACCTCGGCAATGACCATGCCGAGCAGCATCACGTGGTCCTTCCGCTGGTCCCGTCGGGCGGTCGCCTGATCGCCCTGCAATCGCGCCAGCAGCGGAGCTCCCTGTGGGGCGCTGCCGGCGTCCACGGGACTGCTCACCCCTGCCGGGTGCGACGGTTCTTACGGACAGCCGCGTTCATCTTGCGCTTGCGGCGCTCCGACGGCTTCTCGTAGTGACGATGCTTGCGCAGATCGGACAGGATACCGGCCTTCTCGCACTTCTTCTTGAAGCGCTTGAGCGCACGCTCGAAATTCTCGTCCTCGTGGATGATGACTTCCGACAAACTCGACCTCGGAGGTGTTCGCGCCGTGGCGCGAATGAAGTGATGGAACCGCGAAAAGACCCAATGTGGCAGGGTAGCCTTTAATGCTAGACAGGACAGCCACTTGGGTCAAGGACTGTTCCCGCAGAATCAGCCCGGTGGCCAGGTCATGGACCGGCCGCCCAGCACGTGGAAATGCAGGTGACCCACCGTCTGGCCACCGTCCCCACCCACGTTGGTGACGACCCGGTACCCGGACTCCGCCAGGCCGTCCAGGCGAGCGACCTCGGCCGCCAGCGCCATCACGGCGCCCACTTCGGCGGCGTCGTCCGCGGCGGCCAGGGAATCCACATGCCGCCGTGGCACGACCAGCACATGGACCGGCGCCTGGGGATTCAGGTCGCGGAACGCCAGGGCGACCTCGTTCTGCGCCACGATCCGGGCCGGAATGGTGCCGGCCACGATCCGACAGAAAATGCAGGTGTCACTCATGCGGAGGTGCTCCTGTCGGCGTCGCCGACAAACAGGTGCGGGCAATGCCGAGGGCCACCAGGGCGGCCGTTTCGAAACGCAGAATGGTCGGGCCCAGACTCACCGAGCGGAAACCGGCCTCGTGCAGCAGTGCCAGCTCGTCGGGTTCGACGCCGCCCTCCGGACCCACGGCGATGACCACCGGCTCTTCGAGCGCAGGAGCCCCCGCGCCCACGAGTGCGGCCCCGGCGGGATCGAGCACGAGACGATGGCCCGGCGGTGCGGCCAGCACGGCGCGGTCGAGCGGTGCCTCGGGAAAGGCCTGCGGCAGCCAGGCGCCTTCCGACTGCGCCAACGCGCCCTCCATGCGGGCGCGCACCTTGGCCTGGAAGTTCACACCCTCCCCGCGCGGTGAGACGGAGCGGGAGCGTCGCCACATGACCGGACGCCACGAGGTGACGCCCAGTTCGGTGGCCTTCTCCGCCAGCCAGAGCATGCGATCGCGATCGGCGATGGGCACCAGCAGGTGCAGCGCGGGCAGCGGCGCATGCCGGGCCGCACGCTGCACCTCGACGTGCACCTGGGCCTTGGCCAGACGCACCACCTGCCCCTCGCCCACAAGGCCCTGTCCGTCGCGCAGTCCCACCTGCGCGCCGGACTCGAGCCGCAGCACACGCATGTGACGGGCTGCATGCTCGTCGAGCACCACCGTGCTGCCGTCAGCAAACGGTTCGAGTGTGACGAACTGCGGCAGTCCGGCGGCTAGGCCTTCGCGATGGCGACCGACCACCAGATGTCCTCCGCATCTTCTGCCAGCACGGTCCAGCCATGTGCGGCCAGCACCTGCAGCATGGTCTCCCGTTCCTCGTACAGAATGCCGCTGAGAATGGCCGAGCCGTCGTCGGTGAGCGAGAGGCTGATGATGGGCAGCAGCTCAATGAGCACCGACGAGATGATGTTGGCCAGCACGAGACGCACCGGCGCCACCAGTGGCAGAATGGCCGCCGCGTCCGCCTCGAACACGTGCACCCGATCGGCCACCCCGTTGCGCTGCACATTGGCCTCGGCATCGGGAATTGCCTCACCGTCGAGTTCCACGGCGTACACGCGCGCCGCCCCCAGCTTGGCCGCGGCAATGGCCAGGATGGCACTGCCCGCCCCCAGATCAGCCACGGTGTCGCCCACACGAAGCCGCGCCGGCAACAGGCGCACGACCCCACGCGTGGTGGCGTGTTCGCCAGTGCCGAAGGCCATGCCGGGTTCGATGACGATGGTCCGCGCGGGATCACGGCCTTCCGCCAGCCACGGTGGCGTGACGGTCAGCGCACCCAGCTCGTGCGCGGTGATGCGCGCCTTCCACGCCTCCGACCAATCCACATCGGGCACCAGCGAGGTCTCGATGACGGCCGAGGGGTCGGCGGCCGTGAGGGCCGCGTGCACCGCCTCGAGATCGGTGCCGGGCGGGAAGTGCGTGACCAGCGAGGTCCCGTCCTCATGCACCCCCTGCGCACCAATGGCGAAGAGCGCCGCGAGGCAGGCATCGCGCGGGCCGCTCTCGAACACGGACGGGCGCACCCGCACACTGGTCCAACGGGCTGTTGACGCTGGAGTCTCAGGCACCGATGGCTTCCTTCATCTTGGACCAGAAGCCCTTTTCGCGCTGCGGCGGCGCGTCACCCTTGATGCTGGCCAGCCGTTCGATGAGCTGCTTCTCCTCGCCATCGACCGACTGCGGCGTCCAGAGCTGCACCTTGATGTGCAGGTCGCCCACGCCGGACGCATTGACGCGCGGCAGCCCCTTGCCACGCAGATGAAACACGGTGCCACTCTGCGTGCCCGCCGGAACCCGCAGCGACAGGGTGCCGGTGAGACCGGGCACGGTGATGTCGGCGCCGAATACGAGCTGGGGATAGGTCACGAGCGCCTCGCAGAAGAGGTCCTCGCCATCGCGGTCGAAGCGTTCGTCGTCATCGACCTCGAACACCACCAGCACATCGCCACGGGTGCCGCCGCGCGGACCGATGTTGCCGGCGCCGCGCAGCGTCATGTACTGCCCCGTGGCCACCCCGGCCGGGACCTGGATCTTGAGCGTGCGCTCGGCGCGCACCCGGCCTTCGCCGCGGCACTTCTTGCACGGGGTGGACACCACCACGCCTTCGCCCGCGCAGGTCGGACAGGGCGCCACCGAGACGAACTGCCCGAAGAAGGAGCGCTGCGCGCGCCGCACTTCTCCGGCGCCGCCGCAGGTGCCACAGGTGCTGGGCTTGGTGCCGGGCTCCGCGCCCGAGCCTTCGCAGGCATCGCAGCCGTCGAGCACCTTGAGCACGACCGTCTTCTCGACGCCCGTGGCCACTTCGGTGAGCGTGAGCGGCAGCGGCAGCTTGATGTCCGACCCCGAGCGCGGCCCACTGCGCCGGCCACCCGCGGCGGCACCAAAGAGATCACCAAAGCCGCCGAAGTCGCGCATGAAGATGTTCAGCGCTTCCGACAGATCGACGTGCTCATACGCCGCCTGACCGCTGCCGCGCAGCCCGGCCTCGCCGTAGCGATCATAGGCCGCACGCTTCTGCGGGTCACGCAGAATGTCGTACGCTTCGGTAATCTCCTTGAACTTCTCCTCCGCCTCTTTCGAGCCCCCGTTGCGATCGGGATGCCACTGTGTGGCGAGGCGGCGGTATGCCTTCTTGATGTCGTCGTCCGACGCATCGCGCGGTACACCCAGAACCGCGTAAAAATCAGCCATGGGAACCTATCGGGATATCCGGGAAATCGTGCAGCAACCCCGTAAGATAACCCGGCATGGGCCCCGGCAGGGCGTTCGCCCCCGGACCACGACCTGCCCGGGGGCCCGGGTCAGCAGAGCAGGTCCGAGACCAGCTGGGAGGTGTGATCCACCAGGGCGATGACCTTGTCGTAGGGCATGCGGGTGGGGCCGATCACGCCGATGACCCCACTCAGGGAGCCCACATGGTACTCCGCCGTGACCACGGTGAAGGGTTCGAGCCGCGGGTCGCCGTGCTCATTGCCGATGGTGATGGACAGGCCCTTGCCGCCGGCGCGGGTGCCCAGCAGCGAGGCGAGCTGCTGTCGCGTCTCCGTGAGCTCGATGAGCTGACGCAGCCGCTCCCCGCTCGCGAACTCCGGCTGATCGGCCAGCAGCGAGGGCTGCCCGAGGACCACGGTATCCACGGGTTCAGCGGCACGACCGAACACCTGCTCGCCTTCCTGCACGAAGATGTTCAGCAGTTCGGCTGCGCCGGGGGAAGCGCTGACGTCACGCAGGCGCGAGGCCAGTCCACTCCGCACCTGATCGAGCGTGAGGCCGGCAAGACGCTCGTTGAGCACGATGGTGACGTCCACGAGCGCTTCGTCGGCAATGACACCTGGAACTTCGACGAAGATGGTGCGCACCGCGCCGCCCGAGAGACCAAGCACCATGAGCAGGCGATCGCTGGCCACACGCACCAGTTCGACCTTCTGCAGCGTGGCCCGCTCGAGACGCGGTCCGAGGGCCACGCCCAGCTCCTGCGTGAGCACACCCAGCGACTGGGCCGCGCGACGAAGAATGTTCTCGATGGCCGAGCTGCCACTTTCGATTTCCATCTGCAGACGGCGCCGCTGCTCACCGGAGAGCGGGTCCACGCGCATGAGGGAATCGACGTACACGCGGTAGGCCTTGTCGGTGGGGATGCGGCCGGCCGAGGTGTGCGGATGGAAGAGAAACCCCTTCTCCTCCAGGTCGCTCATGGTGTTGCGAATGGTGGCCGGCGAAATGCCCAGACCGAAGCGCCGCGACAGCGTGCGCGACCCGGCCGGTTCGGCCGTGGCCACATAGCTGTGAATGACAGCCTCGAGCACCTGACGTTCGCGCTCAGAGAGCTCACCGCTGTTGGTACTACCGAAAGGTGTCGTGCCGAAGGCGCTCATGCCGAAGCCTACGAGCGGCCGCGAAACGCTGTCAAGTCGGCCGCAAGCGCATCGAGACGCAGCCAGCCGGTGGCGGTGCAACGCAATCGTGTTTCGCCATGCGTTTCGGTGAGCAGAACCCAACCCGCTTCCATCCACGGCGCCACGTGCGCCAGCTCGTGCGCCTCCACCCGCAACCCGTCCACGGTGCGCAGCCCGAGATACACCGCCTCAGCGGCGCGATTGTCCGCCGTGAGGGCCTCGCGGCCCTCCAGCGGATCCCGTCCCTCACGCAGCGCGCGGTCCCAGGCGGCATACGCGCCCAGATTCCACCGCCGGTCCTGGCCATCAAACTCGTGGGCGCCGGGGCCGAGACCCACGTACGGCACGCCGCGCCAATAGGCCGAGTTGTGTCGGGCGCGTCGTCCGGGCCGCGCGAAGTTCGACACTTCGTAGTGCTCGTAGCCGGCGGCAGTGAGACGCGAATGAGTCTCGAGAAATTCGGCTTCGTAGCGGGACTCGTCGGCCTCCTGCACCTCACCGCGCGCCTGCCAGCGTCCCAGCGGAGTGCCCGGCTCGATGGTCAGCCCATACAGCGAGACGTGATCGGCGCCCAAAGCCAGCATGGCCTCGAGATCGCCGGTCCAGTCACGCCCCAAGGAGGCCGGAGCTGCGAAGATGAGGTCCACCGAGAAGCGCTCGATGCCGCCGCGGCGCACCACCTCCACGGCCTGCCGCGCGCGCTCGGCGTCATGGACACGATGCATCCACGCCAGCACCCGATCGTCAAAGCTCTGAATGCCGATGGACAGCCGATTGACACCCGCGGCCCGCCACGCCGCCACCGCCTCGTCTGAGATATCCTCGGGATTGGCCTCGAGCGTGATCTCGGCGTCGGGTGCGAGTTGCACATGCCGCGCCAGTGCGGCGAGCGTCGCGGCCACACCATCCGGCCCGAGACGCGACGGGGTGCCACCGCCCAGGTACAGCGTGTCCAGCGGCGCGCATCGCTGCGCGATCTGCCGTACACCGCATTCCTCGTCCACGGCCTCCGCGTACCGCTGCCAGGGGACGTTGCGACGCACGGCAATGGCGAAGTCGCAGTAGCTGCAGCGCCGCGCGCAGAACGGAACGTGCAGATACAGGTGCCGCGTCAACGAGGTACTGCTCACACGCCGACGGCGGGCCGCACCTGTCCTCCCGCCTCCACTGTGACCAGACCATCGATTTCCAGCATGGCCAGCAGCGCGGCCACGCGACGCGGCGCCAGGCCGGTGTGCTGCGCAATGGTCGACGCCTCCTGCATTCCCTGCCCGATGGCATCCCAGCACAACGCGGCCTCGTCGCCGAGCACCGGGCCCTGTGGTGGAAGCGAGGCGATCTTGAGCTCGGTCAGGACATCGTCCGGTCGAAGCAGCGCGGTCGCGTGTGAGTGCAGCAGTGCGTTGCTGCCGCGTGCCTGCGGCACATCGATGGCGTTGGGCACCACGTACAGCGGCCGACCAAGCGCCTGCGCCACCTCGGCGGTGATGAGGGCGCCGCTGTCTTCCGGTGCCTCGACCACCACGGTGGCCGTGGCCAATGCGGCGATGATGCGATTGCGACGGGGAAACGAGCCGGCGTGTCCCGGATCACCCGGCGCATGCTCCGACACGAGCAGCCCATCGCGCGCAATGCGCTCCTGCAGGTTGCGATGGCCGCGCGGATAGTACTGATCGATGGCCGTGCCAAGCACCGCCACGGTGCGACCGCCTGCCGCGAGTGCAGCTTCATGCGCCGCCGCATCGATGCCACGCGCGAGTCCGCTGACCACGCTCACGCCGTGCCGCGCGCAGCACTCGGCGATGGCCTTTGCCACGCGCAGTCCGTACGGCGACGCGTGTCGTGTGCCCACGATGGCCACAGCCGGCGCGGTCGCGGCCAGCCACGAGCCACGCACCCACAGCGTCTTCGGTGGATCGCGCAGGTCGTGGAGACAGAGCGGATAGTCGCCGTCCCCGCGCTGCACGGCACGCTGCCCGTCGCGGTCCGCGCGCGTGGCCGCCGCTTCCTCAGGGAAGAAGCTGAGCATCCCGGATGGGCTGTTCGGCTGCCGTGCGCATGGCCAGCAACTGCCGCCACCACCCGTCGAGCAGATCATCGAGACCCATGCGTCCGGCGGCGGAGATGGCATAGCGGCCAAAGGCGCCCGGCGCTTCCACCTCGGGGATGTAGTGTTCGCCCAACAGATCGAGCTTGGTGAACACCACGCAGTAGGGCTTGGCCGCGAGCTCCGCGGAATAGGCTGCCACTTCGCTGCGCAGCTGATCGAGTTCCGCCTGCCAATCCATGGTGTCGATGGGCACCATGAAGGCCAGCAGGCGGGTGCGCTCGATGTGACGCAGGAACTGGAGGCCGAGGCCCTTGCCCTCGTGCGCCCCCTCGATGATGCCGGGAATGTCCGCCACCACGAAGGAGCGATGGTCGCTGAGCGGCACCACGCCGAGGTTGGGCGAGAGCGTCGTGAAGGGATAGTCGGCGATCTTGGGGCGCGCGGCGGAGATCACCGACAGCAGCGTGCTCTTGCCCGCGTTGGGCTGGCCCACCAGGCCCACGTCGGCAATGAGCTTGAGCTCGAGCTCCAGCGTGCGCGTCTCGCCCTCTTCACCGGGCTGCCATTCGCGCGGTGACTGATGCGTGGCCGTGACGAAGAAGGCGTTGCCCTTGCCGCCGCGGCCACCCTTGGCCACCAGCAGCGAGTCTCCATGCTCCATCACCTCACCAATCAGCTCCTTGGTGCGCGCGTCGCGCACGACGGTGCCGGGCGGCACTGGCAGCACCACATCGTCGCCCGATCGTCCGGTGCGATTGGAGCCCTCGCCGTGCTGTCCGCGCTCCGCCTTCCACGAATCGCGGTAGGTGTAATCCAGCAGCGTGGTGAGATTGCGGTCGGCACGCACGATCACGTCGCCACCGCGACCGCCGTCTCCGCCGTCGGGCCCGCCCATGGGCACGTACTTCTCCCGACGGAACGAGGTCTGTCCCGAGCCACCGGTGCCGGCTTCCACCTTCACTTGTACGCGATCGACGAACATGAGAATCCCGAAAATGTGCAAAGCGCCTGTGCGCCCTTACTTGCCCTGGACGCGCGCCCAGAGCCCCTGATACCGACGGACATCGTCCTCATCCAGCAGTGCTGCCACCACGGCCAGCGTTTCGCTCACCACCGCGGCCGACGCGCCGGCGTGCAGCGCACCGTGCAGATGCGAGTGCAGCTGCCGATCCTGCCGCGCGATGGCGCAGGCCGCCACGATGCAGAGCTCGCTTCGCGCCAGATCCAGTGGCGCACGCGAAAGCACCTTGCCGTACCCCTCCTCGATCATCCACTGATCGAGTGCCGGATGCAGATCGGCAATGTTGACGCGCAAGCGCTCGTAAAAGCGCCCGTACACCGTGGCGCAGGTGGCCTCTCCCCACGCCAACCGCTCCGCCGGGTCATCAATGGCATCGCCATCAACGGTCGGCGCAGGCCGTCCGCTGATGCGCCGCCATTCCCGCGCGGCATTGAGCGCGCGCGGAAATCCGGCAAACAGATAGGTCTGCAGAATGACCTCTTCCACCCACGTCGCCCGCACCTGTGACGCGGCCGCTGCCAGGGCCTCACGAATGGCGGCCTCGCTGCCACCGGCCAGCAGCGCAGCGAGGTGCACCAACTGCGCCGTTTCCGCATCCAGCACCGTGAGCGCCGCAGTCGCTGCAGCACCATCGCCATCGCCATCGCGTTCGCCAACGCCAGACAGTGTAGGCATGGTCACGCCGGACTGTCTCATCGTTTCGTCGAGCGTCACATCCTCACTACGCCCGCTCATGCCTCGAACTCCCAGACATCACCCACGTCGGCATCACCCACGGAAATCACGCCCACCGACTCGCCGCGCGTGTTGCGCACCGTGCGCTGCACGAGATCGCGCAGCGCGTCCGGCATGGGATCGGGCAAGGCGTCGTACGCGGCGAGCAGCGCCAGCACGGCCGGATACTGTGCCCGCGCCGCCCCGTCTTCCACCTTGAGCGCGAAGCCGATGCCCCGATCAACCAGTGCAAACGTGTGCACCCCTTCAGCGCCGATCTTGCAGAGCACGTTGCCACCACAGGCTTCCATGAGCAGCGTGTCGAAGCGTTCGGTGCCACCCACCAGAAACGGCTGTGAGGTCATGGCACTGACCACCCGACGGCTTGGCGAATCACCGGAGGCGGCCGCCTGCACCAGACGCGCGTAGGCCAGCGCCATGTTGGCGAGCGGCAGGGCGAACACCGAGACGCCACAGCCGTCCACCCCCACGCCGATGCGCTCGCTCGGCAGCGCCGCCCACTCCGCCACCGCCTGAAGGCAATCCTGCTGCACCGCATGCTCCGCGCGCTGGTACCCGGCGGTGGGAATCCCCGACTGACGCGCACGGGCCAGCATGGCCGCGTGCTTGCCGGAACAGTTGTTGTGCAGGCGCGTGGGACGTTGACCACTCTCCCGCAGACTGCGCACCCCACGTGCGGCCAGTGGCTCGTGCGCCCCGCAGGCCAGATCGCCCTCTTCAAGAC
>JACVCT010000356.1 GCA_016741895.1 Gemmatimonadaceae bacterium
GCGCAGCTCGTCGAGCACCAGGGAGCCGGCCATGGAGCTGGCCAATTCCCCGGAAGCGGCGCCACCCATGCCGTCGGCCACCAGGAAGAGCAGGCCATGGGCGTCGGCCGTGATTTCGTGGTACCCGAGCTCGAAGTCGAGTGCCGACCCCGTCTCCAGTTCGGCCACGAGGAAGGTGTCCTCGTTGTGCTCGCGGGAGCGGCCGACGTCGGTGAGGGCAAACACACGGGCAACGACACGACCGGCAAGCGCTTCGCTGGCCGGCGGTTCGCCCGGTGGCGTCTCGTTATGGGAATCGGGAACGGTCACAGCAACATGGTACGGGCCTGAGCGCTCGCGGGGGACCAAGGTCCCCCACTGGTCTCCCTACGGACGGGATCGCCGGAGGTTGCACCGGCGGCGCCTCGAGCGGAAGGGTGGACGCCCGGCCTCGGATGTCATCCCCGTGTCCCGCAAGACGGCTACAAGATGGCCCACGTTTCAGCCATGGGTCAAATTGCGGGGATATGGCAAACATTCGCTCCCCGCTCCTGTCGGTCCACCGCGGACTGGCTCTCGCCACGCTGGCCCTGGGCTGGACGGCCTGTTCCCCGGCTGCCCCCCCGGCGCCCGGCGCGCGGCCCCAGCCCGCTAAGGCCCGACCCGGACGCAGGTCTCCCGCCGTCCCGCCGGCCGTGGGCCTGCCACCGGTACCCAGCGTGCGCGGGGCGCCACTGGCGCTCACGGTGCGGTATCCGAGTGACAATCAGGTGCTCACCAGTCGCGATTCCAATTTTGTGCTCGGGGCCGTGGGCAGCGGTGACGCCACCCTGCGCATCAATGGCCAGACGGTGCCGGTGGCCCCCAACGGGGCCTTCCTGGCCTGGCTGCCCAATCCGCCCGCCGATGCGCCGCGCTATGAGCTGGAAGCACTGCGCGGCGCCGATACCGTGCGGCGTACGCTGCGTGTGCGCTATGCCCTGCGCACGCCGCTGCCGGCCAATGGGCCGCTGCGGGTGGATTCGGCGTCGCTGCAACCCGGCCGGGATACCTGGGCCCGCGCCGACGAACTCATTCGTGTGTCACTGCGCGCGCCAGCCAATGCGCAGCTGCGTGTGGATGGCGCGGGAAGGACGCGGAAACTGACAACGGCAAACAGCGGAAGCCTTGGCTCCGGAGGCCCCGCGGCCGGAAGTCTCAATGGTGGGAGCGCGACTCGCGACTTGGTGGACGTGGGAGTGCTGTGGTCCACTGAAGTGCCGGCGGCATGGCTCGCCGACAGTGCGGCGCCGGCCCGCGTGGTCATTGCACGTGGCAGCGACAGCGTGACGCTGCGTGTGCCGGTGCTGCGGGTGCTGCATCGCGAGACGCGTGTGCTGGCGCAGCTGCGCTCCAACATCACGGTGGGCAGCGACACCGACCGCGTGATTGCCGCGCGCACCAACGCCGGCGGCACCTACAAGTGGTTGCTGCTGCCGGGCACCGTGCTCGAAGTCACCGGTCGCCAGGGCCGCAACACACGCGTGGCGCTGGACGATGCGCTGGATGTGTGGGTGGATCAGGCCGATCTCACGCTGCTGCCCGAGGGCACGGCGCGCCCGCGTCGTGTGAGCGGCGGCTTCCGCGTCTCACCTGCCCGTGAATGGGTGGACATGGTCATCGCCACGGGTGAGCGGCCCGCGCATCATGTCGAAGCCGGCGGACGCGAGATCACGCTCACGCTCTACGGCGTGCAGGCCAACCCCGACATCTCGCCCATCTTCGGCACCGACTCGCTCATCCGCCGCATCAGCTGGGAGCAGGTCACCAGCGATCGGGTGCGCATCACGCTCACGCTCTCACAACCGGCATTCGGTTGGCTGTCCCTGTGGGATGAAGCACGCCGCGCCTTCGTGCTGCGGGTGCGGCGCCTGCCTGCCATCGATGCGGCGCAGCCGCTCAAGGGGCTCGTCATTGCCGTCGATCCGGGGCATCCGCCCGCCGGCGCGACCGGGCCCACGGGGCTCTACGAGGGTGACGCGGTGTTTCCCGTGGGCATGCAACTCGTGGAGCTGCTCAAGGCCCGCGGCGCGACGGCCTTCAGCACCCGCGCGAATCTCGATCCGCTCGGGCTCAACGATCGCGGCGTGATGGCACGACGTGCCAACGCGCATGCCTTTCTCAGCATTCACCTCAACGCGCTGCCCGATGGCGTGAACCCCTTCACCGCCAACGGCACGAGCACGCTGTTTTTTCACAACGCCAGCGAACCGCTCGCGCGGCATGTGCAGGATGCGCTCATGGCGCGCTTCGGTCTCCGTGACCTCGGCATTCACTATCAGAACCTCGCCGTCGCGCGTCCTTCCTGGTATCCCAGCATTCTGGCCGAGGGGCTCTTTCTCATGCTGCCGGAGCAGGAAGCAGCCATGCGGGATCCGGCATTTCAGCGCAAGTATGCGGAAGCGCTCGCCTTTGGTGTGGAGCAGTACTTCCGCGATCTCGCCGACGGGAAGATTCAGTGAAGGGAATGGGCGTCGCTGCACGGCTGGTCCTGCTCCTGTTGCTGCTGAGTGGGACGACGGCCGACGCGCAGGTGGACCCGCGTGGTCGCCTGCGCACGCTGCAGACGGCGCACCTGCGGGTGCACTTCCCGGAGGCACTCGATTCACTCGCGCGTGAGGCCGCGCGTCATGGAGAGGCGGCGTGGCAGCAACTGTCCGCCTCCCTGATCGCACCGCGCGGAAAGGTGGACCTGCTGCTGCAGGACAACACCGATGTGAGCAACGGCTTCGCGCAGGTCTTTCCGTCCAATCGGGTGGTCATCTATACCGTCCCGCCGGTGTCCAGCCGCGAGCTGCGCTTTCACGATGACTGGCTGCGAATGGTCATCACACACGAACTCGCGCACATCTTCCACATCGATCGCACGCGCGGGCTCTGGCGTGCAGGGCGCTGGGTGTTCGGACGCAATCCGCTGCTCTTTCCCAACAGCTTTGTGCCGAGCTGGGTGAAGGAGGGCCTGGCCGTGCACTTCGAAAGTGCGCTCACCGGCAGCGGGCGTGCCGTGGGGACCGAGTTCCCGGTGGTGGCCGAAGCCGCCGCGCGTGACTCCGCCCTGCCGCCGATCGGGCGCTGGAGTCTGTCCACCACACGCTTTCCGCGCGGGCAGACAGCCTATGTCTACGGCAGTCAGTTGCTGACGCGTGCCGTGCGCCTCGCGGCGGACTCCGGTGATACCACGGCTCTGCGCAGGTATGTGGATGGGACCGCGGCCTTCGTGCTGCCATTTGCCCTGGGCACGCAATCACGGCGGGCGTTTGGGGGATCGTTTGCCGAACTGTCGCGG
>JACVCT010000357.1 GCA_016741895.1 Gemmatimonadaceae bacterium
CGCACAATGCGCGTGGGAGCCCCGGCACCGGCGTGCCGTCGTGCTGCACCAAAGTCGTGCGCTGTGGAAAGCCCGGAGTGTCAGGGGGCGGCCCCGGTGGGTGCACGGCCAGGCGCCTGAACATACGGGTGAACTGCGGCAGGCCTGGGGCAAACTCGAGCAGGGCGACATGGTGGCCTTTGCCGAGCTGGTGAACTCGGTGTCCATCGATCGTGGCCTGCTGGAGCGCAGCCGCCGCCTCGTGGTGCTGCCCGCCGATTTTGCCTGGGATGACGTGGGCACCTGGGCTTCGCTCCGACGCGTGCGCGAGCTCGATGATTTTGGCAATGGCGTGATGGGGCAGGCGCATTGCATCGACTGCACCGGCAACGTGATTCACGCCGACGGCACCTGTGTGGTGGCCTACGGCATCAGCGGCATGATCGTGGTAAGTCTCGCCGGACTGACGTTCGTCACAACGCAGGAACGCGCCACCGAGCTGGCGCCGCTGCTCAATGCGCTGCCGGGCAGTCTGCGCTCCAACCCCGGCGGTGCACGCACGGAGTAGCGACGTGGCGGCACCAGATGGCTGTGGTTTGCTCTCACGAGTCCGGAGGCAGCGGCCCGCCACCATCGCGTGACGCAATCGCGGCAGGTCCATGCCACCTCCCCACTACCGATGGGCCGGGTCTGCTGACTAGATCACAAGAGGTTCATCCCCGGTTCATCGCGCCGCGCCCCGGTGCGCGTGCGCCTCGCTGTCTCCCACCTTTCCGGAATCATGCCCAGCACGCGTTCCACCACGTCGTCCGTCTACTCGGACGACGACACACTCTCGTCAGGTCCACTGGCCTGCTGCGACGGTCTGGCTCGCACGGCGGCAGAGACCTGCCGTCAGCATGAGCGTCTGTCCAAGCTCATGGCACTGGCTGTGGGCAAAGCGGAGTTGGCGGCAGCGCTGGCCATGGTGGACACCATCGATCTCGCGCTCGCGGAAGCGGTGGCCGAGTTCGAGAAGAAGTGCGCCAAGGCCCCGGTGTCGGAACAACCCGATGTGCGCGCCGCCGCCAACGCCATGTGGCTGTCCGCCCGTGAGTATCTGCGTCGCCACAGCTTCGCCGAGAAGGCCTCGCGTCAGCTCTCGCAGAATGGTGATGCCTTCGGTGACCTGCAGCTCGACTACGAGCTCGAGGCGTCGGCGTTGCTCGGTCTCAAGCAGAATACGTCCGCGTATCAGAAGCTGCGGCCCGACACCCGCGCCTGATTCCTGACGGGCCGCGCGGTTCGCTGCGGCGTATTCCGCAGTCGCGTACTGCGCTGCGGCGCTCAGCCCAGCAGCGGCAGGGAAAACAGCAGGGTGCTGGGCTGCGGATCGCGGGTCAGGTAGACCTGCAGGGCTTCAATGCGTGCCGGGGCCGTCACACGAATGGCCAGCAGCTCCCGCTCGCGCGCCGGCGTGAGTGTGGGATAGAAGGTGAGCGTGCAGTGCGGCGAGAACATGAAGCGCGCCGGCTTGAACGGCAGGCCGCTGGTCGCAATGCGTTCGTGCAAGGCGCGCAACGGGCCGTGCGGATCGA
Source organism: Gemmatimonadaceae bacterium (assembly GCA_016741895.1). Taxonomy (GTDB): domain Bacteria; phylum Gemmatimonadota; class Gemmatimonadetes; order Gemmatimonadales; family Gemmatimonadaceae; genus Gemmatimonas. Next base: position 1,557 of record JACVCT010000357.1, read on the forward strand.
GCGGCAGCGACACGATGTTGGTCTGCATGAAGCGGTGCGGCAGCCCGAAGGGCAGCTCCATGGGCGCGGTGGTGGCGCAGATGGGCTCGAGGGCCTCACGAATGCGGGCCACGGGTGTGTCCGTGGGAATGGCGCCCACGCCGGATGAGCCCACGAGGGTGACGTGCGGGGGCGTGAGCCGGGCCAGCTTGCGATCGTACTGCTGCTGAATGGCCCGCACGATCTTGCCGGCCTCACCCGGCAACTCCGCCAGCACAAAAATACCAAACGATGCGGCCATAGCCTCGCAATGTAGCGACCTCGTGCACGTCTTGGGGTGCCTGCGCGTCGCCCCTCACCAAGCGGCGCGGCGCGCGCTAAGTTCGCCGCATGGGAGAGGCCATGGTCGTCATTCGTGAATACGTGAACGAGATGGAAGCGCTCGTTGCACGCAGTGTGCTGGAAGCGCACGAAATCCCGGCCGTGGTACTGCGTGATGATGCCGGCGGCATGCTGCCCCCCATGCGCATGCTCTTTCCCGTGCGACTCGCCGTGCGCGCGGGCGATTCGGTTCAGGCCCTGCGCATTCTCGACGCGCCCTTCGAGGGCGAGTTGCACGACGACAGCCAGTTCACCGACGACCTGACGGGACCGTAGGCGACGGAGCCTGTCGCCACGGGGCCACGGCGGCGCGCGCGGCTTGTCAAACCGTCTAGCTTGCAGCATGACCGTTGTTGTCGTGGACCCGCTTCATCCCGATCCCGAGGTGCTCGCGGAGGCTGCCGCGCGGCTCCAGCGTGGCGAGCTCGTGGCCTTTCCCACGGAAACCGTCTACGGCCTCGGGGCCAACGCGCTCGATCCGCGCGCCGTCGAGCGCATCTACGCCGCCAAGGGACGCCCGGCCTGGAATCCCGTCATCGCCCATGTCGCCGACCGCGCGCAGGCCCGGCGTCTGGCCCGGCACTGGCCCGAGACGGCCGACGCACTGGCCGCCGCCTTCTGGCCCGGGCCGCTCACGCTGGTGGTGCCGCGCGCGGACACGGTTCCCGATGTCGTCACGGCCGGACTCGATGCGGTGGGACTGCGGGTGCCCGACCACCCGGTGGCGCTGGCCCTGCTGCGGGCGGCACAGGTTCCGGTGGCCGCGCCCAGCGCCAATCGCTTCACGCACATCAGTCCCACCACGGCGGCGCATGTGCTGCGTTCACTTGGCGATCGCGCCCCGCTCGTGCTCGACGGTGGCACCTGCCGGGTGGGCATCGAAAGCACGGTGGTGGACTGCAGCGGAAGCGACGTCGTGATTCTCCGCCCGGGCATGCTGGGACGCGAAGTCCTGCAGGATGCCGTGCAGCATCTCGGCGTGCTGGTCCGTCATGCCGCACCGCGTCATCTGGCGCATGACGCCACGCGCATGAGCGAGGGCGATACGCCACGAGCCCCAGGCATGGCCGACCGGCACTATGCGCCGCGCGCCGATGTCTGGCTCTTTGAGCCGTCGCAGCGTGACGAAATTGCGGCCGCACTCGCGCTGCGTGCCGACACGGCACCGCACGGCGCGACACCAGACCCGCAGGCCGTCGTGGCCCTGCTGCGCACCGGGCCATGGCAGCATGCAAGCCCGGTTCCGCTCGAACAGCAGCTCCTGCCAAACGACCCCGCCCAGTACGCCGCCGGCCTGTATGCTGCATTGCACGAGGCCGATGCCCGTGACAGCGCGCTCATCCTGCTCGAAGCCCCGCCGGCCGACGAC
>JACVCT010000038.1 GCA_016741895.1 Gemmatimonadaceae bacterium
CTCCCACACGCCGCCGGCGCGCGCGCCCGCCGAAGCCCGCGCCATCGTGGCCATCGGCACGCTCGCCGCGCTGGCTGACGGCTCGCACGACCCCGACGAACGCGCGCAGCTCAACACGGCCGCCCGCGCCCTCGGCCTGGACGACGCCGAGTCCATCATTGCCCGCGCAACCCGCGGCGAGCTCACACCAGCAACGGTCGCGGCCGACCTCACCACGCCCGCCGCGCGGCAGCTGGCCTACGACACCGCCGTCGCCATCTGCCAGGCCAACGGCTGGCGCAACCCGAGCGAGTCGGCCTTCCTGCGCGAACTGGCCGTCACGCTGGGCGCCGACACGGCCCCCGCCGCACGCGCCGCAGCGCCAGACCTCGAAGCGGTCAGCACCGTGGCGGCGTCAGGGCAGGACAGCAACACCACCAGCGGTGCGGCGGCGCCCTCGGTGCTGGACCAGCACATTCTCGACCAGGCTATTCTCACCGCCGCGCTGGAACTGCTGCCCGATCGCCTCGCCAACCTCGGCATTCTGCCACTGCAACTTCGGCTCGTGCAGCGCATCGGCCAGCATCACGGGCAGACGCTCGACGCCTCGCAGGTCAAGGCCCTCGCCGCCGCGCTCGGCATTGGAGCCGCCGCGCAGGTGCTGGAGAAGGTCGTGCGCCGCTCCTTGGGGGGCCTGGCCGGCGGGCTGCTCGGTGGCGCACTCGGCGGCCTGCTCGGCGGCACCGCAGGCCAGGCGGCCGGTATGGCCTCGGGCATGGCCGTGACCTTCGCCTCCACCTATGCGCTGGGCCATGCAGCCGATCAGTACTATGCCCAGGGCCGTCAGCTCTCCACCGCCGACCTCAAGACCCTCTTCAGCCGCTTCACCAACGAAGCCCAGACCATCTTCCCGCGAGTCGAGCAGCGCATTCGCGAGCTCGCACGCAGCAACCAGTTGAGTCAGCTGGTCCGAACCATCTGAGCACAGCGCTCCGCGAGACCCGCGGGCCGCTAACCCCGACTCGCAGGCAGCCCGTCCCCACCGCACCACCATTCAACGTCGCGCCGCCCGCGCGAGTAATTCACCGGACCCCTCCCGGAGACCTTTCCATGTCCCACCCTGTGCGTCCCCTTGGACGCTGGAGCGCGATTCTCCTGCTGGCCGCGTCGGCCGGCACGCTCCCTGCCCAGAACAACTCGCAGGCCACGCAGCCCGACGAAAACCGTCCGGTCAAGGCCAACTGGGCGCTGGCCAACCGCTTCAATGCGGCCGCGCTGCGCAACATCACCTACACGTTCGGCGTGCAGCCGCGCTTCCTCGGCCAGTCGGACACGTTGTACTACAACTGGCGCGACCGGAACGGCAATCGCTTCATGCTCTACGTGCCGTCGCCCACTGGTGGCAGCAAGCGCCTGCTCTTCGATCCGGCCAAGATGGCCGAGCAGCTCACGCTGCTGAGCAAGAAGCCCTACGACGCCACCAACCTGCCCTTCCAGACCATCACCTTCCTCAAGAACCACAAGGGCTTCCGCTTCACGGTGGACACGGTGCGTTACGAGTGGACGCTGGCCACGGAGACGCTCAAGTCGCTGGGCCGTCCGCCGCGCAACGCGCCTCCGCCGGCCGATGAGGAGCGCGACAACCAGGGTGGTGGCGGTGGTGGCTTTGGTGGTGGCGGTGCGGGCCGCAACTTCCAGAACTACAACCCGGACAGCAGCGCCTTCGTGTTCGCGCGTGATCACAACCTGTTCTTCGTCGACGTGAAGACGGGCGACACCACGAAGATCAGCAGTGACGGCGTGGAGCACTACAGCTTCGGGTTCCGCGACACCACCGAGAATCGTCGCCAGCTCAACGCCCTGAGCGGCGGCGGTGGTCAGCAGAATCAGAACGACGATGACGAGCAGGACGACAACGCGTCCACCGACATGCGCGTGCGGCCGCAGGGCACCTGGTCGCCCGACGGCAAGAGCTTTGCCGTGGTGCGCCGTGACCAGCGCAAGGTCAAGGAACTGTTCCTTGTGAACGTGCTGGCCAATCCGCGCCCCGTACTGCTGCACTACAAGTACACCATGCCCGGCGAGGAGAACGTCACGCAGAGCGAGCTCTGGGTGTACCGCCGCGGCGAGCCGGCCATCAAGCAGATCAACGTGCGCAAGTGGAAGGACCAGGCGCTCATGGATCTGCACTGGCCGGTGAGTGGCGACAAGCTGCGTCTGCTGCGCCGTGACCGTCCGCAGCGCGCCGTCGATCTCATCGAGATTGATGTGACCACGGGCGCCATCAAGACGCTGCTCACCGACGCCATCGAAGGCGCCGCGCTCGAGCCCAAGCCGGTGCAGTACCTCAAGAAGGGCGGCGACTTCCTCTGGTGGTCACAGAAGACCGGCTGGGGCATGTACTACGTGTACAACTTCGACGGCGGCGAGAAGTACCCGCTCACCACGGGGCAGTGGAACGTCAGCCGCGTCGTGAAGATCGACTCCACCACGGGCCAGGTGTGGATCGCAGGTCAGGGCCGCGAGCCGGGTGAGCAGCTCTACCAGACGCACCTGTATCGCGTGAACGGCAACGGCAGCGGGCTCACGCTGCTCGATCCGGGCAATGCGCATCACGCGCTCACGCTCGGCGAGAACGGCACGCCCAGCATCGTCTCGCCCACCAAGCGCTACATCTACGACACCTACTCGCGCATGGACCTGCCGCCGGTGTCGGTGGTGCGTGACGGGCAGACGGGCCGCGTGCTGACCAAGCTCGAGGAGATGGACCTCAGCAAGCTCAAGGAACTGGGCTTCGTGGGCGCCACCCCGTTCTCGGTGAAGGCCGCTGACGGCGTGACGGAACTCTTCGGCAACATGTGGAAGCCCATCGACTTCGACAGCACGAAGAAGTATCCCATCATCAACTACGTGTATCCGGGTCCGCAGACGGAAGCGGTCACCACCGGCTTCAGCGTGGGCGGTGGCCAGATGCAGCTCGCGCAGCTGGGCTTCATCGTCATCCAGGTCGGTCACCGCGGTGGCTCGCCGCTGCGCTCACTCGCCTATCACCGCTACGGCTACGGCAACCTCCGCGACTACGCGCTGGCCGACAAGAAGGCGGCCATCGAGCAGCTCGCGGCGCGTCACAGCTTCATCGATCTCGACAAGGTGGGCATCTACGGTCACTCCGGCGGTGGCTTCCTCACCGCGGCGGCCATGCTGCTGCCGCCGTACAACGAGTTCTTCAAGGTGGGCTGGTCGGAATCCGGCAACCACGACAACAACATCTACAACCAGAACTGGTCGGAGTGGAACCACGGCGTGCGCGTGGTCGCGCGCACGGACAGCGCCCGTGGTGGAGCCCGCGCCGGTGCCGCCAATGCGCAGCAGCGTCGAGGCGGTCCTGGCAACAACGGTGGCGCCAACGGCGGCGCGGCACGTGAGGTGGTGCAGGACAGCACCAACTACGACAACGTGCGCTTCGACATCCGGGTCCCCACCAATCACGAGCTCGCGGCCAACCTCAAGGGCAACCTCGCGCTCATTACGGGTGACCTGGACAACAACGTGCACCCGGGCGGCACCATCAAGCTCGCCAACGCGCTGATGCGCGCCAACAAGCGCTTCGATCTGTACATCTACCCCGGTGAGCCGCACGGCTACCGCGGCGCGGTGGGCACGTACAACCAGCGCATGCTCATGGAGTACTTCGCCGAGCATCTGCTGGGCGACTACTACCGCGGCAACAGCGAGATCAAGTAACGCCCCCTCGCAAACGCAGCGGCCCGGAGGACATCGGCATCACGCGCCGGCATCCTCCGGGCCGTTGTGCGTCCGCACCCGGCAGACTCAGTCGGCAGACGGCAAGACCACCAGACGCCGATAGGACACCGTCTGCCCCTCGCGGTGCAGCACATGTAACGCGTTGAGTGGCGCGACCTCACGGTGATGAGCGAGCGCACGCTCAAGACCATGACACAGATGCGAATTGCAGATGGCCGAGCGCATGTCGCGCGGCAGCGTGCAGCCCTTCGGGCCCTGATACACACAGCCCGGCAACTGACTGCGCGGCGGAACATGCGAGAGATAGGCCGCCACCACCTCGTCGTCCGTGGCGCCCGGATGCCGCGCCAGATACTCCTGCAGCGTGCGCTCGTTGATGAACGCATGCGTGCCGGCGCCGCGGCAGCAGTGGCCGCGGCAGGCCGCGCAGGCCGCCCCGAACAGTGGACCCAGCTCTGGCGGCAGCGGCGCCGGCTGCGCCCGGTGGCGCGCGATCTGCTCGGCCGACTGCTCCCGCATATCCACCAGCTTCTGTCGCACATGCGCTTCCAGTTCGAGCCGCCGCTTTTTCCGCATGCGCGTGGAGCGCACATGATTGCGCGGGACGATCGCCATGCCGTGATGGGCGGCCTCATCAGCGCTGCTCCCGCGCGCCGCCTCCGCGTCGGCCACGAGCGCTCGTCCGCGCTCCCAGGCCGCCTCATGGGCCGCACGCGCCGCCGACAGGCGCTGCCTCGTGGCCTGCTGCACACAGGCCAGCCCGCCACAGTCGCCAATCCCCTGTCTCGCCAGAGGCAGCGGCACCCCGCACTGCCGGCACTTCGCCTGCTCGGGCAGCATGGCGTAGCCGTGTACGCAGCCTGGCTTGCGGCAGGTCCGGGCTTCCTGCGCGCGCAGCACATCGAGCGCTGCGTGACACATGACGCAGGTGGCTGGCGCGAGGGCGGGCGGCTTGGTTGGCATGGTCAATGCTCGCGCCGTGACGCCGTGGACGGAAGCCCGGTGCCTCAGATCCGCAGTCACCCGGCAGCATGGCCGGTCGAGATGGCCCTGTTTACCCGGCAAGGACCTCGTACATTCCGCCCATGCAGACCGACGTCCGCATCGAAGCCATCGCCCACGTCATTCAGCTCGCCATCGCGCCGGTGTTCATGCTCACCGGCATCGCGGCGCTGCTTGGTGTCCTCACCAATCGCCTGGCGCGCGTCATCGACCGCGCGCGGCTGCTTGAGGGGCATCTGCCCGACCTGACCGGAGAGCACAAGCACGTCACCAGTGGCGATCTGCGCATGCTGTCCCGTCGCGCGCGGCACATCAACCGGGCCATCGGCTTGTGCACGATGGCGGCGCTGCTCGTGTGTCTGCTCATTGCGCTGCTGTTCGTGAGCGCGCTGCGTTCCTTCAATGCGGCGCAGGTGGTCTCCACGCTCTTCGTGGCCAGCATGCTCTGCCTCATTGCCGGTCTGGTGAGCTTTCTGCGTGAAGTGCAGCTGGCCACCAAATCGCTGCGCATCGGGCCGCACTGAGCGGCGGCTGCAACCGCGGATCACGAATCGCCGGCCACAGAAACACGACGGGCCGCCAGTCGGTGACTGGCGGCCCGCTGTGCGGATCCCTGAAGCGTCGCGGCTTAGCCGCGGAGCTTCACGACCTGCTCGGCGGCGGGGCCCTTCTGGCCCTGCACGATGTCGAACTCGACACGCTCGCCCTCGGCCAGGGTGCGGAAGCCGCCGCCCTGAATGGCCGAGTGGTGGACGAAGCAATCCTTCGAGCCGTCGTCGGGCGTGATGAAACCAAAGCCCTTGGCGTCGTTGAACCACTTCACCTTGCCGGTCGTACGCATGGCACTGCTCCTGTTGCTGTGTGTTCGGAGTCCGGCCCTGCCGTACGCACCGAGCACTCGTGTTGGTTCGCGGACCAAACCCCCGCGCGGGTCACGGTTACCAATCGACAACCGCGTGACGTTCCGGACCCAAGGGTTCCCCCACGGATCTGAACGCTGCTAGACGCTAGTGCGGCTTCGCACAAGTGTCAACACTGATTTTTTTCCCGCCGGTCACGGCCCGGTCCCGACCCGCCCACCGCCTTTACATCGGTCCGGGCGGCGCACAACGTGGAGGGGTTCGTGTTTGCCCCCACCTCCCCCGGAGCGCTGATGAAGGACGCGCAGCTCAAGGCCCTGCTCAAGAAGACCCAGCAGAAGGCCGCGCAGACGAAGAAGCCCACCCGCCAGCCCTACGACCCCACGCTCGAAGCCACCCGCAGCAAACAGGAAGCCGAGGAGTCCGATGCCAAGGAGATCTTCCGCGAGATGAAGCGCCGGGAGTTCTGACACCAGGCGGGGCGCCACCCGAAACCCGCGGCGGCTCCTTCTCCGTAGGCATCCAGGTGAGCCTTCCCCCCTCCCCTCGCCCCGACCCGGCCTTCCTCGCGCTGCAGGCTGCGCTGGCCGGCCGTTTCTCGCTCGAACGGGAAATCGGCCGGGGCGGCATGGGAATCGTGTTTCTGGCCCGTGACGTGCTGCTCGAGCGGCAGGTGGCCATCAAGCTGCTGGCGCCCAGCCTTGGCGCGCGCGAATCCATGCGCCGCCGCTTCCTCCGCGAGGCGCGCACCGCGGCCCAGTGCTTTCACCCGCACATCGTCCCCATTCACGAGGTGGCCGAGTCGGGGGAGCTGGCGTGGTTTGTCATGGCCTACGTGCAGGGCGAAACGCTGGCGGACCGCCTTCGGCGCAGTGGCCCGCTCCAGCCCGATCTGGTGCAGCGCATCGGGCGGGAGGTGGGCTGGGCACTGGGCTATGCGCACGAGCGCGGCGTCGTGCACCGCGACGTCAAACCCGAGAACATCCTCATCGAAAAGGACACCGGCCGGGCGCTCATTGCCGATTTTGGTATTGCGCAACAGCTGCACGGCCCTGAGGTGTCCGGTGAGGTGGCGGGTACGGCCCGCTTCATGGCCCCCGAGCAGGCCCTGGGCGACACACTCGACGGCCGCGCGGATCTCTACGCGCTGGGGGTCACGCTCTACCTCGCCGCCACGGGCCGCTATCCGGTGGACGGTCAGTCCGCCATGGCCATCGTGGCCCAGCAGGCCGTGTCGCGGCCGCCCGCCGTTCGCGGGTTCGCACCGCAGCTGCCTGCCGCGCTGGCCGACGCCATCGACCAATGCCTCGCCCCCATGGCAGGCGAGCGCTTTGCCACGGCGGCCCACTTTGTCGCCGCGCTCGACCGCGAACCGCCCGTCCGCGAGGAGCCGCCGACGCTGCGTGAGACCCGCCACGCCGCGCAGTCCAGTGCCACCCTGCTCGATTGGACGGTCACGCTTGGCGTGGTGGGCGTGTTCCTCATTGCGGGTGAGGCTCCGGGATCACTGAGCCGCGGCATCATGAGGGCCATCGTCGAGAGCGTGCTCGTCTTCGCGGCCGTTGCCACGACGGTTCGCTCTGCCGAACTGCCCCTGCTCGTGCGACGCGCGCTGCGCGAGGGCAATGCACCCGACGACGTGGCACAGGCGCTTGCCGCGCCGCCCGCCGCACCCGTGCGCACCACGCCAGCCCTGCAGGCAGGCGGCCTGCTGCTGCTCGGCGCGGCCCTCGCGTTTGCACAGGGCACCATGGACTCGCTCGAGCTTCCGGCGGCCATCGAGTGGCTTGGCGCACTCGCCACCTGGCTCGCCCCGCCCGTGCTGGTGCAACGCGGACTCGCCGGCCTGCGCCGCAGCACGGGCCTCGGGGCCTGGCTGCAGCGCCATGTGCGCGAACCGGTGGCCAAATGGGTCACCGCGCGTCTCGCACCAGCGCAGCTTGCCGTGCCGGCCGTGCCGGCCAGTGCGCCCACGGAGTGGCAGCTGGGCAACGAAGCCGGCGCCATTCTGGCCCGCCTTGGCCAGGAGACCCGCGCACAACTCGCGGCGCTGCCGGCGGCCACGGCGGCGCTGGCGCAGGAGGCCGCCGCGCTGCGATCCCGCGCACACCATCTCTCCGACGAAATGCGCGCGCTGCGTCACGACCCCGCCCTCCGGCCCGACGCGCGCGCCAGGCAGGTCGCCGCGCTCGACGCCGAACGACTGCAGGTCCAGGCACGACTTGGCACCACCGTCGCCGCACTCGAGAGCATCCGGCTCGACCTGCTGCGCCTCGAATCGGAATCGCTTGCCCCCGGCAACCTCACGGAACAGCTGGCCGTGGTGCAGGAACTGCACCGGCGCGTCGAGGCCGCGAGTGATGTCGAGCGTGTGCTGCGTGCGCCGGCCCACTTGCCGCCGGAACCCACGCCAGTCTGAGCGGGCACGATGTATGTTGGGAAGCAGTGTGTGGTCCGCCCTGCTCTCCTTCCATACGCCCTCCATGACGCCTCCCCTTTCTTCACCTCGCCGCGAGTTCGTGCCGCGCTTGGCGTGCTGGTTGCTCGTCCTGCCGCTGATGGCCTGCGCCGCCGGCGATCGCGCGCCCAATGCCGCCGCAGACAGCTCGGCCGTGGCCATGGCTGCCGCCGACACCGGCGCGTGGCAGGACGGCGATGAACAGATCGCCTGGTCCAGCAACATCGTGGACGGACAGATCACCGAGATCACCGAGCAGGTCACCTTCGGTACCGACGGACGGGCCGAACGCACCCTGCGATTCACCGCGGACGGCGCGCTGACCGCGTTCCGCGAAATCCGCACGCAGACCGTGCAGCAGTCGGCGCAGTCACCCACCACCATGCGCGTCGAACTCGACGTCACCTTCGCCGGCGACTCGGTACTGTCGCAAACGAAGACGGTGGACGGCGCGCCCGCCACGGTGCAGCCCTGGGACATCGAGAACATCCGCCGTCATGCGGCTGCGACTCTGCAGCAGCTGCGTCTCCCTGACTCCTCCGCAGCACCGACTCGTGACTGATTTCGAAACGCTGGGCGCCTTCTACCTGGGCAAGCAGTACGATCTCGGCAGCCGCACGCGGCGCGATGACTTCGTGCTCTGCGACGCCAAGGATCTCACCACGCACGCCGTCATCATCGGCATGACCGGCAGTGGCAAGACGGGACTCGGAGTGGGCCTGCTCGAAGAAGCCCTCATCGATCGTGTACCCGTCATTGCCGTTGACCCCAAAGGTGACCTCGGCAATCTGGCCCTGCGCTTTCCCGCACTGAGCCCGTCGGACTTCCGCCCCTGGGTGGATCCGCAACAGGCCACCAACAACGGGCTCACCCCCGACCAGTTCGCCGAGCAGCAGGCCACGCTGTGGCGCAACGGACTTGCCGGATGGGGGCAGGACGGGGCGCGCATCCAGCGCTGCATCGACGCCGCCGAGGTGAGCATCTACACGCCTGGCAGCACCGCGGGCCGGCCGCTGTCGCTGCTCAAGGCCTTTGATGCCCCGCCGCCCGCCGTGCAACAGGACGCCGAGGCTCTGCAGGAGAGGGTGAACGCCACCGCCACGTCACTGCTCGCGCTGCTCGGCATCGAGGCCGACCCCATCACGAGCCGCGAACACATTTTGCTCGCGAACCTGCTGCATCACGCCTGGCGTGAGGGACGCAGTCTCGATCTGGCCGGACTCATTGGCGGCATACAGACGCCGCCGTTCAGCACCGTGGGAGTGATGCCGCTCGACACGGTGTTTCCTCCCAAGGACCGCATGGCGCTGGCCATGCAGCTCAACAACCTGCTGGCCGCGCCCGGATTTCAAACCTGGATGCAGGGTGAGGCGCTGGACACGGCCAGCCTGCTGTACACAGCGCAGGGCAAGCCGCGCGGCTCCGTCATTTCCATCGCGCATCTGAACGACGCCGAGCGCATGTTCTTCATGACGCTGCTGCTGTCGGACATCCTGGCCTGGGTGCGCACGCAGCCCGGCACGGGATCGCTGCGCGCCATTCTCTACATCGACGAGCTGTTCGGCTACATGCCGCCGGTGGCCAATCCGCCCAGCAAGGTGCTGCTGCTCACGCTGCTCAAGCAGGCGCGCGCCTATGGCCTGGGTGTGGTGCTGGCCACGCAGAATCCGGTGGATCTCGACTACCGGGGCCTCTCCAACACCGGCACCTGGTTCATCGGTCGCCTGCAGACCGAGCGCGACAAGATGCGCGTGATGGAAGGTCTCGAAGGCGTGTCCGGTGGACAGCCCTTTGACAAGGCGGCAATGGAACAGACGATTGCCGGCCTCGGCAAGCGGGTCTTCCTGCTGCACAGTGTGCACGAAGCCGCCCCCGTCACCTTCGAAACGCGCTGGACGCTGTCGTATCTTGCCGGCCCCATGACGCGCGATCAGATCCGTCAGGTGACCGTCGCGCAGACGGCAAACGGACACACGGCGACCACGCCAACCAGCCCTGCAGCTGCCAGCGCAGCGGACCCCGCCGCACGATCGTCCGGCGCCATGGGCGTGAATGCCAACGGCCTCTCGAACACCGCTCCGGTGTTGCCGCCCGACGTGCCGCAGTACTTCCTCACGCCCACGCAGGACACGGGCGAGGTGCTGTACACGCCAGCGGTGCTGGGCCTGGCCGATGTGCATTTTGCCAACGCCCGGCTCGGGGTGGCCGAACAGCGGCGTGTGGCGCTTTTGACCACCGTCAACGACGGTCCGATTGCGGTGGAGTGGGATGGCAGTGAGCGCGTGGAGCTCGACCCGTCGCAGCTCGCGCGTACCGCCGGCGGAACCGCGCAATTCGGGAACGTGCCGGCCATTGCCGCGTCGGCCAGGAGCTACGCCGCGTGGACGAAGACGCTGCAGAAGTGGCTCGTGGCCAACGAGCAGGTGACGCTGTTCAAGAGTGCCGCGCTCAAGCTCACTTCGGAGCCCGGCGAATCGGAACGCGACTTCCGCATTCGGCTGCAGGTGCACGCGCACGAACTCCGCGATGAGAAGATCGCGGCGCTGCGCGCCAAGTACAGCAGCAAGCTGGCCACTGCCGTGGAGAAGGTGCGTAAGGCCGAACAGGCCGTTCAGCGGGAACAGCAGCAGGCCTCGCAGGCCAAGATGGACACGGCCATCTCGGTGGGCGGCGCCATTCTCGGCGCCATCTTCGGACGCGGCAAAGTGGGCGTGGGCACGCTGGGCAAGGTCGCCACCGCGTCGCGAGGCGCGGGGCGCGCCATGCAGCAGGCCGGCGACGTCACGCGCGCGGCGGAGTCATTGGAAGCGGCGCGGCAGCAATACGCCGACCTCGAGGCCCGCCTGCAGGAAGAGGTGGACGCCCTCGGTGCTGCCTATGATGCGCAGCAGGAGTCGCTGGAGACGACCGTCGTCAAGGCCAAGGCCGCCGACGTGCACATCCAGTTGGTCGCGCTCTGCTGGGTGCCGCGAACCCGCGACGCCTCGGGTCGTCTCAGCGACGCGTGGCGCTGAAGCGCGTCGGCATGCCGTGCAGATATGCCGTGCAGATATGCCGTGCAGATCGGCGGGATCCGGTCTGCACGGGCAGCCCGGTCTGGCGATCAGATGGCGCTGACGACGTAGGCCACCACGTAGGCCAGCAGGAAGGCGAGGCCGCCCTGGGCAAGGGACGGCACATCCAGACGCAGTGCGTGGGCGCGGGAACGGCGACGCGATGGCAACATGGAAAGCTCCGGGTGAGAGGTCGGTTTTAACCAGACGCCCGGTGCGCATGGCCCGTCACATGGCCTTGCCCGTGGCCCCGCCCCTGGCCTTGGTTCCGGGCGGATCGGTGAGACTGTTCAGTCGCCAGTCAAAGGCCGTGGCCCCCACCGGAAACCTTCCCTTTTCCAGCGCGTCACGCGCCGCGGGAAAGTAGGGCGCGAAGTACTTGCCCAGTTCGGTGGTATTGGCGCCGAAGTCATCGCGATACTGCAGGATGACGGGGCTCAGCCAGAGGACCCGGCCACTGAAGCGGTTGCGCGTGGTGTCGGCCAGAAACACGCGCGCCTGATCGTTGAGTTGCTCGTCGAGCTTTGCTCCCACGTAGGCCTCGCTGCGCAGGGGCGCCGCACCACGGGCCGCCGGTACGATGGCAAAGTGGATGCGCGGCTCGCGGAACTGCGTGCGCAGGATGCGGTGCTCGACCTCATCAAGCGTCCAGGTTCGCCCTGCCGCCTGCACCAACGGCACACTCCACGGGCCCTTGAGCCGAAACACCCCGAGTGTCTTGTTCACGTTGCGGATGCTCTGCCGTTCTCCGCTCGACACAATGAGCTGCACGGTCCACGCATTGTACGCATTGATCCAGAACGCGAGGCGATCCTCCTCATCCAGCGCGTCCACGGCCACGGTGGGCAGCCAGGCCAGATAGCGCGCCAGCGCGCTGTCGCGGGCCACCGCATCGTAGTCCACGCGGCCATCCCGCACATGACGACGCAGCACACTGTCCCAGTCGCGATGATCCGCCCGCAGGGTCACGGCGCTGGCTGGTACCGGAGTTGTCGGCTGCGCCCAGCTGGCGGTTGCCGCAGACAGGAACAGCAGCGGACCGAGACCGAAGACCGCGGCACGCCGGGCCACAAGCCGTGTGATGCGCATTATCGTTCACCCATGATGGAAGACTGGCTGCTGGGAATCTGGCGTCTGATGCGCGCCGACCCTTCACTCGACTTCGCGCCCGGCGTGCGCATGGAATTTCTTCCCCAGGGCCAGCTGCGATATCACGTGGATGTGGGCGGTCGCGATCAGGTCATCGAGCTGCGCTACCGCCGCGACGGTGAACTGCTGCACACCGACAACCCGGCCGCGCCGCATTCGGTGACGGTGCGCATTGTGCACGGCGAAGGAGATGTGCTCATGCTCGACTTCGCCGGTGCCATGGCCCTGCTGGTGCGCGAAGACGGGATTCCGGGTCGCTGACCCCGCGGGGCGCCCCGTCTTCAGGGACCGTAAACCACCGGCGACGTGCCCTGTCGGATATCGCGCGCGCCTGCCGCGACCCCAGCGCCGACCGCGAAGCCGGCCGTGAGCGCCGTCCCGAGGCCAACAAGCGGAAGCAAACCGGCAAACAGACTGCCCACGAGAAACACGGCGCCACCGGCCAGCCAGGGCGCACCGCCCTTCTGGATGGCGTCCACGTAGCGCAGGCGGCTGCGCACAAACTTGCGGGTCGAACCATGCAGCACGATGGCCAGCACACTGGCGATCGCAAAAGACAGCAGGAAGGAGATCATGGGTCCTCCAGGGATGAAAGCCGGCGGTCGTGGCAGTCTGGCTCAACGGGGCCAGGTGGCACGTGCCGGGTGCTGTTCTCCCTAACGGGGTGGCCGGACAGAGGTTTCAGCCGCCTGGGCCCGTGTCCATCCGCTACGCCCCGGCAGTTCGAAGGCACCGCCACGGCTCAGCGGCGGCGAGGGGGCTCCACTCTGGTGTAGTCGAGCGGCACGCTGAAGAGCGCCGGATCGAGGCGACGCCGTTCCACCTTGGTAACCTCCAGCATCACGGTGCCGTCGGCCCGCGCCACACGCAGTGGGAAGCCGCCAGGTGGGAGTGCGTCCTGCACCGGGTCCGTCCCGCCGCGCATCAGGGTGAGCGGATTGACATATTCGCCGAGTTCCGTGGTCACACAGAGCTCCAGCGAGTCAGCCCGCTCGGCAACGCGCATCACCATGCGCATGGCCTCACAGCGCAGGCCCGCGATGGTTTCCGTGCGCCCGAGTCGTGCGTTCGTGACGATCGGCGCCGGACCGCGGGCACCGCCGCCCGGTGGCGTGGCGCCGGAAGACGCGGCCGTCGGCAGGGGCATCTCGCGATAGCTCGCCTGCGCGGCCATGAGCAGATACGCGCGCGACTCGGCCGGCAGCACCAGCAGACTCATGGCCCCACCAGCCACGTTCACGCGCGCCTTGCCGTCGCGCACGAGGTATTCCATCACCTGCGTCTGCGCACCGTTCGGCGACGGCAGCGTCGCGCGCATGCTGACACTGCCCTCAAACGCGCGGGACCGTGTGGCCTGCGCGACAAGCGACGACGAGAACAGCACCTGGGCCGGGAGCCCGAGAAGCAAGGCCCACGCCACGGCGCGCGGAGTGAAACTCATGACATCCCCTCGCGCAGCGCGCGCAGCACGAGTTCCGAGAACTGATCGACCTCGTCGAGCGTGGTGTACACGTTCGGCGTGACACGGATACCGCGGAATTCGGCGTGTGTGATGGGCGTCTGCACGACCCGGTGCTTGTTGAAGAGCCAGCTGCCCAGCGCGTCGTGATCCATGCCCTCGATGGACAAAAAGCCGATGCCGGCTCCCCAGGGCGAGTCGAGTGGCGTCAGCACCTTCACCCGGCCCTGTCCTTCGGCGATGAGGCGCTTGGCCCAGCGATCACGCAGCAGGCGCAGGCGCGCCACCTTGCGTTCGGCGCCGATGGCGCGGTGGAAGGCCGTGGCCACCGCCACCGCATTGTGGTTGGCCGCCGGATGTGTGCCGATTTCCTCGAACTTGCGAATGTCGCCTTCCTGTCCGGGATTCTGTGCCATCAGCGGCCAGATCGAGCGGATGCGATCACGTCGCACGTACAGGAAGCCCGTGCCGATGGGCGCCGTGAGCCACTTGTGCAGGCTGGTGCCGTAGTAGTCGCAGTCGAGTGCATCACGCGTGAACGGAAAATGCGCGAAGGCATGCGCCCCATCGACAAAGGTCTGCACACCGCGCGCACGGGCCATGGTCACCAGCTCCTTCACGGGCAGAATCTGTCCCGTGAGATTGGTGATGTGCGTGATTTCCATGACACGGGTGCGGGGCGTGATGCCCGCCGCGAAGGCGTCCACGATGCGCTGCGGGTCCGTGCAGGGCACCGGGAACGAAATCTCCTTGATCACGATGCCCTCACGCGCCGCCCGCTGCTTCCAGGCATTGATCATGCGCCCGTAGTTCTGGTTGCTGATCAGCACCTCGTCGCCGCGCTTGAGATCGAGGCCGTAGATGAGCGTGATGAGCGACTCGGACGCGTTGCGCGTCACCGCCATTTCCTCGGGATCACAACCGAAGTCCTGCGCCAGTTCTCGGCGCACCACCTCGATGCGCGGCTCGAGCGTCTGCCACATGTGAATCACGGGCAGCTCGTTCGAGAACCGGAGATCGCGCTCCAGCTTGGCCATGACCTGGGACGGCGCCGGCGAACATCCGCCGTTGTTGAGGTTCACCCAGGTGCGATCGATGTCGAAGGCCCGTTGAATGGGCTCCCAGAAGTCCTCATCGCCGGCGAGCGCCTCCGCCTCCCGGCCGCGAGC
The DNA here is from genome assembly GCA_016741895.1 of Gemmatimonadaceae bacterium. Classification (GTDB taxonomy): domain Bacteria; phylum Gemmatimonadota; class Gemmatimonadetes; order Gemmatimonadales; family Gemmatimonadaceae; genus Gemmatimonas. The sequence goes on from JACVCT010000038.1 coordinate 14,895, forward strand.
CAGACCGGAGAAGTCCGGCAGTGGGCGATCGCCGGCCACCTGGGTGGCGTCGATCAGGCGGCGCACGGCATCCGGCGCGTAGGTGACGGACAGGGCGGGCAGCGCCGACGCGCTGGCGAGGGCGGAAACGAAATGGCGACGGTCCATGCGGAATACTGGGGGACGAACCGTGGGACCGCGAGGGCTCGCGCGGCATGGTCGCGTTTCGCCCGTCTGCGTCGTAATCTCTCGGCATGATGCCCCCGCTCGTTTTCCGCTTGCCAGTTCGCCGAGCGCGCTCGGCGCCCGCAGCCATGGCGCTCAGAGCCGCGGCTCTCAAAGTCGCGACACTCGCCGCCACCGCCCTCGGGCTTGGCGCCTGCGCACAGCCGCTCACCATTGCGCCCAGTGACGCCGGCACGGTGCTGGCCCGTCGCAGCATCACCGCACCCAACCCCGGCGAGAAGGGCACACAGCGCGTCGGCTTTCTCTACTACGGCAGCGGCAAGGACCGGCGCCGGCCGGAGTTCCGTGATTCCATCACCTACCGCACCGGCACCGTGGACGCGTCCCCCTACGCCCGCATGGAACCGGCGGTGGCGAAGAGCCGCAAGAAGTACTGGGGGTACGACAACACCGCCTTCCCGCTCAATGCGCGGGTCTGGTATCCCGAGGGACCGGGCCCCTTCCCGCTCGTGCTCGTGGTGCACGGCAATCACGACATGACGGAGTTCTCCGACCCGGGCTACCAGTGGCTGGGCGAGTTGCTCGCGTCCCGCGGATTCATCCTCGCCTCCATAGACGAGAACTTCCTCAACGGCGGCATCCGCGGGGAAAACGACGCGCGCGGATGGATGCTGCTCAAGCACCTCGAAGTGTTCCGTGCGCTCAACGACAGCGCGGGCAAGCCGCTGGCGGGCAAGGTGGACATGTCTCGCATTGCGCTCATGGGTCACTCGCGTGGCGGTGAAGCGGTGGCCATTGCCGGCGCCTTCAATCGTCTGCCCGCCTACCCGGACGACGCCACGCAACGCTTCAATTTCAACTTCAACATCAAGGCCCTCGTGGCCATCGCGCCGGTGGACGGGCAGTACCGTCCCGCCGAGCAGCCCACGCCGGTGCACGACTACAGCTATCTCGTCATCCATGGCTCGCACGACGGTGACGTGACGAGCTTCATGGGGCTCACCCAATACAACCGGTTCCGCTTCACACGCCCCGGTCCCGAGTTCAAGAGCGCCATCTGGATGCATCGCGCCAACCACGGACAATGGAACACCGTCTGGAACGATCGCGACAACGGCGACTACTCGGTGCGGGCGCTGCAGCTCAAGGCCCTCATCGATGGCGAAGAGCAGCGGCGTTTCGGCCGGGTGGTCATTGGCGGCTTCCTCGAGGCCACGCTCAACGGCCGCGACGAATATCGCATCATGTTCCGCGATCATCGCAGCGCCGGCGACTGGCTGCCACCCACCATGTATCTCACCCGCTACGCCGACGCGCGCTCGCAGATGCTCGCCACCTTCGAGGAAGATGTGGACGTGAGCACCGGCTCGCTGCCTGGTGTGCGACTGCAGGGTGACTCGCTCAGCACCTGGCGCGAGTCCGACATGCCCTCGCGCTCCCGCGCCGCCACGTTCCGCAGCAACGCCGTGACGCTGGGCTGGAACAATACGCCGGCAGGACGCGACACCACGACGCCGCGCTGGCCGGCACGTTTCTCGGTCACACTCAGCGACTCCCTCTCGCGTGCGCTGTCGCTGACATCGCAGCACGCCCTGCTGCTCACGGTGGGCACGACCGACCAGAAGCCGGGACCGCGTCGTGTGCCGCGTGACACCAGCAAGAGCGATTCGACGAAGCGTGACACCACGAAGCGGGCAAGCACCGCCAAGGCCCCGACGAAGCGTCCGGCGGCCGGCAAGCCGGCCAAGGACACCGTGCCGCCCGACTTCACCCTGGAGCTGGAAGACGCCGACGGCCGCGTGGCCCGTCTGCCGCTCAGCACCTTTGGTGCGGTGCGCCTCCCCATCGAGAGCTACATCTATCGCCGGCGCGGTCGCGACAAGTCGCAATTCCCCACGCTGGCCGAGCCCATCATGCAGACCTACGTCGCCCCGCTCTCCGCCTTCCGGGATGCAAATGCATCGCTTGATGTGGCGCGGCTGCGCGCGCTGCGTCTGGTCTTCGATCGCAAGCCGGTGGGCAGCATTCAGCTCGATGACATCGGGGTGTCGCGGCCCGAGTAGGGCGCGTCAGGGCTTGCCCCGGGACCGAATCAGCGGCGTTTCAGAACCGCGTCCGCAGGCCAAACGTGATAGTGCGGCCCATCAGCAGGGCGGTGTTGTCCGGTGCACCGCCCTGCACGTTGAGCAGGTTGTCACCGGCCAGCACGGCCGTGAGATCACCGCGCAGACGCATCAGCACGTTGGCGCGCCAGCGTGTCACGCCGTCGTTGGCCGTCCAGTAGTTGCGCATGGCGGCTCCCTCGATGGGCCGAACGTCGGTGGAGTCGGCCAACACCACGCCCAGCGAGGCACGGTCGTAGGACAGCCAGTTGGCCGCATGCGCCACGCTGCTGCTCAGCGCCCACCGTCCCCGGCTCCAACTCGCACTGAGACTGACCGTGCTTGCCGGGACGTCAAACATGCGATCGCCGGCACGCAGCTCGCCGGCATACCCACGCGCCACCTGCGCCACCCGGCTATCCACCAGTGTGAGTGTGCCGGCCAGCGTCAGATTGGCCAGTCGTGTCTGGCCCTCCATTTCCCATCCGCGATTGGTGATGGCCCCGACGTTCTGCAGCGAATAGCGCATGGTCTTCAGCACACGGCCGCTGCCGGTGAGCGTATTGGTGATGACCGGCACGGCCTGAATGAGTCCGTCCGCACGCTGATCGAAGCGCGTGAGGTGCAGCGCCACGCCGGTGCCGGCGTGAAGGTCCACGCCGTACTCCACGCCGCGCTGCCGTTCCGCATCGAGAGCCCTCGCGTTGCGCCCGCTGAGGGGGAGCCCCCCAATCGTGCCGAGTCGGCCACCCGCGCCATCCAGCGCGCCCGCATTGCCGGCGCCCACCTGCCCCATCCAGGTGCCGGAGCGCAGCACTGTGCGCGCTGGCCGAATGCCGGTGCCGAAGGCGGCGCGTGTCTTGACTGTCCACGAGCCCAGCTCCCGCACGTACGCCGCGCCGAGCATGGGCAGCAGTGAGGTCTGTGCCAAGGGAGTAGCGCCGGTGGTGCGCTCCACCCGGCCACCAGCCGAGAGGTACCACGTATCGCGCCAGGCCAGCTGCCCCTGAACGAGCAGCCCGCGACTCACATACCGACTGTCAATGTCCACGAATCGCGCACCGGGCACACCGGGAGGCGCGCTGCTGTCGGCGGCGGCACCGGCCCCCCCGCCACGGCCGGCATTGCGGGTGGAATCCCCCAACCCGCCGCCAATGACGGACGGCACGGACAGGTCCGGTGCTCCCGTGACGGATTCGTTGGTATGCACCTGCTCGGCACCCAGCGTGAGGGTGCCCAAGAGACCGGGCCGAATGTCGAAGCGTCCCACACTGCGCAGGCGTGTCGTGAGACGAATGGCCGAACCGTTCGAGTCGCCCAGCGCCGACACCGTGGTACTGCCGACCGGACCGGGCAAGGCCGTACCGGACAGGCCCTGCAGCGCATACCCGTCCACCCCGGCAATGAACGTGTGAGTCCAGCGCAGCGAGGGCATGACGGACACACTGCCGCCCGCTGTGTACTGTGACACCTGCTGCCCCAGGGCGCTGTCGCGCGGGCCAATGGGAATGCGAAAGCCCAGCGAGGTGGCGCTGTCCAGCAGGCCACCATTCGTCTCCTGCCGCGTGAAGCGCGCGAGGCCGTTCCACACCGCGCGCTGCTGCGTGTAGCGCGCGTTCACATCGGCCAGCACGCGTCGCTCGGCTGCACCCGGCTGGAACTCACCGACCGTACCCAGATTGACGCCGGCGCTGATGCTGCGTGCCGCGGTGCCGCGGCGCAGTGTGACGGCGTGATCCTGCACGAAGGGATCGCGCGCGACGAGGCCGGCATTGGTGACGCCGGCCATGCTCGCCACATGCACGTCCGTCTGGCCTTCACTGGTGCCATCGTAGCGCGTGAGCACATGCACCACGCCGCTGATGGCATCCGCGCCATACAGGGCTGCCCCCTGCGGCCCGCGAATGATCTCCACGCGTGCAATGCGCGTGGCATCGAGCTGCATGACGAGCAGCGGGTTGGCCACCTCCACGCCATCGACGTACACCTTGGGCGCCGTGACCCCGAAGGAGCTGGCGCCACGGATGCTGCCGAAACGCGCACTCACCGAGCCGGCGCTGGTGGCCCACATCCACACGCCAGGCACCGAAAGCTCCAGCGCGTCGCCCAGCGTGCGCACGCCATGGGCAGACAGCACGTCGCCCTCCACCACATCGAGCGCAAACGGCGAACCACGCTGCGCGAAGCCGTCCGGCGATCCCGTCACCACCACGCGATCGAGCAGACTCGGGGTCCGGGCAATGTGCGGTCTGTCCGACATCTCGGCGCGTGGTGCAATGGCGGGCGCCAGCGCCGTGCGCACCGGGGCGAGCACGATGTCCGTGGCGCCCACCACGACGGCACGCATCGCCGCGCCCTGCAGCAGGTGATCGAGCACCGCGCCCAGCGGCACCTGTTCCACCTGCATGCACACCGTGCGCTCGACGGGCAGCAGTTCGGCGCTGTAGGACAGTGACACACCGCTGCGTTCGGCCAGCGCATCCAGCGCCGCGCGCAGTGAGGTCTGTGGCAGACGCAGCGTAACCGCCCGATCCAGGGGCGCCGCCCACAGTGCCGCGCGCTCCCTGGCACTGACCCGTGTGAGACACGAAGGCTCGGGGGATGCCCCGGTTGTTACGCGGGCATCGGCGCGAATCGGCAGGCCGGACAGGAGCGCGCCAATGAGCGCGGCCCGCAAGGACAGGCCGCCTGCCGTCATCGTCCGGCCGGTGATGTCCCGCCTGCGGGCACGAGCCGCACCGTATCGCCGCGCTGCACGAGATCCGCACCCAGCGCCAGCGAGAGCACCTCGAGCACCGGTGCCAGGGAATCCGTGCGGAAGCGCGTCGTGATCGTGCGCGACATCAACTGGTTGTCGTCCACCACCAGTGTGACGCCGAACCAGCGCGCGAGATCGGCACGCACTTCGGCCAGCGAGGCATCGCGGTAGCTGAGTTCACCGCGCGTCCAGTTGAGCGCCGTGGCATCCACTCCTCCGCGTGCAACACGCACGGAATCGGCAACGACCTCGCCCAGATCGCCGGCCGCGAGCTCCACCTCGCGCGAACCCGCGCCGCGCGGCGCCACCGCCACACGTCCGTCCGTGACGGCCACTGTGGCGCCCTGTTCACCGAGCGCCTTGACGGTGAAGGCCGTGCCGATGTCCCGCACGTGCACACCGCCGGCGCGCACAACAAAGGGCCGCGCGTCATCATGCACGACGGTGAAGTGCGCCGCGCCATTCAGCGTCAGCTGCCGGGACGCGTCGCCGTAGTCCGCATCGAGGGTGAGCGCGCTGCCCGGTGCCAGCACCACCTGCGTGCCGTCGTCCAGCCGCAGCGTATCCGTCTGACCGACCGCGGTCCGGTACTCCCGCACACCACTGCCACTGGTCGGCGTTCGCCCCTGCAGCACGAGCATGGCCACCAACCCGGCGGCCAGGGCCACGCCAAGTCCGCGCCATGGCAGGCGACGCGTGGCGCTCACGGGGTCGGGGCGCGTGTTTCGCACGCCGCCTGCGACACGACGCGCCGGCGCACGTTCCTGCGGCACCAGCGCGGGACGCGCCGACGGCGGCGTGAGCGGCACGGCATCCAGCGCGGCGATGTTGGCGCGCACGGCGCGCAAAGCCGCCTCGGTGTCGACGGTCAGCGGCGACACGCGCTCACGATGCTGATTCTCGTGCGCCTCCGCCGTGCGCAGCATGTACACCAGCTGCTGCAGATCCGGATCCTCTGCCAGCCGGGCCTCCACGGCTGCAACCTCCGGCGGTTCACACTCGCCGGCAACATAGCGCGCCAGCGCCTCCCATTCCGGGTCGGCGCCTGGTATCGGCTCGTTGTGGATTTCGTCTGACATACCGTGAAAACACCGCGGGGGAATGGAACCCTACGTCCCGCATTAGTATATCAGCAGCCCGACGCACGCGCCCCCCGCGCGGCGGAACCGCCCGTCCTCTGCCCCCACGTGACCGACGCCGACCTGCTGGCCCGCCTTCGCTCCGGTGAACACGACGCCTTTGACGCGCTCTTCCGTCAATGGTATGAGCCGGTCGTCCGCGTGGCGCATCGCATCCTGCGCGACCAGGGCGTGGCTGAAGAGGTCACGCAGGATGTCTTTCTGGAATTGTGGCGGCGACGGGACAGTCTGCCGGACGGCAGCTCCGTGCCGGCGTATCTCATGCAGTCCGCCCGCAATCGCGCCCTCAATCATCTGCGCCATCTCAAGGTGCAGCAGAAGTCGCAGGTCTTTCTCGAGGCGCTGCACGAACCGTCCGTCGCCGCCGACACCGAAGCGCGCAGCACGGAACTCATCGCCGCCATCCACGAGGCCGTGACCGCCCAGCCGCCCCGCACGCCCGGACTTGTTCTCTGCCCCGAACCGAGCCGAACCCACGACGCTGCCCGACGGCCCCCCGGGCCCACGCACCACATGCGCGTCGCCCCGCGCGGCGGCCCCCCCCTCGCCACCCCTACGCAC
>JACVCT010000358.1 GCA_016741895.1 Gemmatimonadaceae bacterium
GTGGGCTACGGCGCCCGCCTCTCGCGCGGTTGCACCTCGGGGCATGGCATCTGTGGACTGGCCTCACTCAACCGACCGTCACTGCTGGCCGTGTGCACATTCATGCTCACGGCCATCGTGACCGCGAACCTGCTTTCACGCGTGGCTTCGGCATGAGCACCACGTCGTTCACGACCGGACAGGCCACCAGCACCTCGCGCGTTCCCGTACGCGCGCGTGGCCAGTTGCTTGCCGCCACGGTGGCGGGAGTGCTGTTCGGGTTTGGCCTGTCACTCTCCACCATGATTCAGCCGCGCGTGGTGCTCGACTTTCTCACGCTGCAGGACTTCGGGCTGATGCTAGTGCTGGGCGGCGCCGTGCTGGTCACCTTCGTTGCGTATCGTCTGTTGCCGCGCCTGCGCACGACACCACTGCTCGGTGGTGTGTTCGGACAGCACGAGTCCATCATGGATCGGCAGACCATCATCGGCGCCGCCATCTTCGGCATCGGTTGGGGCATCTGCGGCGTGTGTCCCGGCCCCGCCATTGCGGGACTCGGCGCCGGCAGCTGGGAACTGCTGTACGCGATCGCGGGCATCGCACTCGGCGCGTTGGTGCAGGGACTCACGACCAAGCGCTAGACAACGTTCGGCTTCAGCCGGCATCCGTGCTCTCTACAACCGATCGGCACTTGACGCTCCGCTGGCGATCCGCGTCGCACTCGGCGCCTCCCTTCGCCGAGTGCTCTGAGCACGGTTCATCAAGCGATGCGAACGCGACGACGTCGCATGCCGACCACACCAAGACCAAGGCCTGCGGCCAGAAGAGCCAGCCCGCTTGGTTCAGAGACTTGCACCGGCGGCTCGATCGTCCCACGAACGACATAGGCGATGTCCTGGATGCCGACGTCGTAGGGTCCACGCCCAACTGCCACGCCCTCGTCGGTCGTTTGCGTGAATTGCAGTCGAATGACGTTGCCCCAGCCGTTGGTATCGAACATGCCAACGCCGGGCGTCGTGGCGCCAGCCAGCACAGTGGCCAGCGCGGTGGACTGCGTGTAGTCATCGCTGAACAGTTGGTAGCTCACAAAACGACTCGTGTTCGGGTACCCGCCAAAGAGCGCCTGCTGCAAGAACAGGTCAAAGCCTGCGGCCGCTTCCAACCGGATCTCCGCGACGTGGCCGGTTGTTGCGCTGTTCCCGAACGCCATGTCCTGATTGGAATACTGACCGTTCCACCACCGCACGTCGGCGTTGACGCCAGTTACCACCGACGTATTGCCGAACCCGCTGAGAATCTGGGAGGAGTACAGGAGCGTCGGGCCACCGCCAAACGTCAGCGTCGGGACTTGGCCCGCCACGTCGCCCGTAAAGGACACTGTCCCGGCTTGTGCGCCAAGTGACGTCGAAGTAGCCGCGAGAACGGCAGCGGAAACCAAGGCCGTGCGCAACCGATTGGTTGACCGCAGATAGGAGGCCCGAAGGGGGCGAAGCGTAGCGGGGAGAGACATGGTGAAATCCCGGGAGGATGTGGCGAGTTCGGCGCCGCTGTGCGCAGAAACCCATCCTCACACGCGTATCCCGTCTGAAAATTCCCTCACACAACCATGTGGCATTCCACAATCTAGAATATTTGGCAACCATCCGAGCTTCGTGAGGGCATTCTCGCGCGCTTTGCGCGTATGAGTGATGATGATCTGGCTTTCATCCGGGAACCCGTATATTGGGCAGGTACGCGCGATTCCCTTCGCTCCGCCTGCATGCCCGGACCGATCACCGATCTGCTCGCAGCCGCACGCCACGGCGACCCCACGGCACACGAGGCGCTGGCACGCGCCGTGTACGATGAGCTGCACCAGCTGGCGCGTGCGTACCTGCGTAGAGAGCGTGACGACCATACGCTCCAGCCAACGGCGCTGGTTCACGAGGCCTACCTTCGCCTCATGGGTCAGCAGGTGGGGACGTGGCAGAATCGCGCGCATTTCTTCGGCGTTGCCGCGCAGGTCATGCGCCGCCTTCTCGTTGATCACGCGCGTCGGCAACACGCGCAGCGACGAACCCCGCAGGCCTTCGAGGGCCTGTGGGATGAGAATCGGGCTGCATCCAGCGCCACGCAGGACATTCTCGACGTGCACGAGGCCCTTGAGCGTCTGGCAGTGCTCGATCCGCGGCAGGCACGACTGGTGGAGCTCCGATACTTCGTGGGCCTCACCATTGATGAGTCGGCCGAAGTGCTCGGCATTTCTCCCGCGACCGTGTCCAGAGAATGGACCTTGGCACGCGCGTGGCTCCACCGTGAACTCTCGCCGGAGTAGCGGCTGGTGATGCCGCACTCCGGTGCGCCGCATCCCACGGCGCCCAGCGTCCCGTCTGCCGCCGTTCGCAACTGGCAACGCGTACGGGAAACCTGGCTCATGTTGGAGAACGTCCAGCAGAGCGAACGTCTGGCTGCACTGGAGCGACTCGACGTGGATGCGGCAGTGCGAGGCGAAGTGCGCCGTCTGCTCATGGCGGCAGACACCGTGGGTACGCGCTTTGATGTGCCGGCCTTGGTTGCCCTGAGCACAGATGACCCGTGGCCGTTGCCCGACGCGTCATCCGCCCCTCGCGCAGGCACGTCGCTCATCGGTCATCGCATCGGTCCGTTCCGCGTGCTGCGTCGCATCGGAGAAGGCGGCATGGGAGCCGTGTACGAAGCGGTTCGTGATGACGCGGCCTACGACCAGCGGGTGGCCATCAAGTCGCTCTGGCGCGAGGCGCACGGTGATGTCCTGCTCCAACGCTTTCAGACGGAACGTCAGCTTCTCGCGCGGCTTCGGCACCCACATATCGCGCAGCTGCTCGACGGCGGCACCACCGACACCGGCGTACCGTGGCTCGCGCTCGAGTTCGTGGACGGCGAACCGATCGATCAGTATTGCGATCGCAAGCAGCTGCCCCTTGCCGCACGGCTCGATTTGTTTCGTGACGTGTGCGCGGCCGTCCAGTTCGCACATCGTCTGCGTATCGTACATCGCGACCTCAAGCCATCGAACATTTTTGTCGATGCCGACGGTGTCGTGAAGTTGCTCGACTTCGGGATCGCCAAGCTGCTCGATCCGGGAGCGGGAGACAGTACGTTGACACGCGCCGGTCTCGCCCCCTACACCCCGGCCTACGCGGCCCCGGAGCAGGTCACCGGCCCGAGGATTGCCGAAACCGCTAACGTCTCTGTCTTGGGCCTGGTCCACGTTCGCTTGTTGACGGGTCGGG
>JACVCT010000359.1 GCA_016741895.1 Gemmatimonadaceae bacterium
GGTCAAGGGCGTCATCGTGCAGTTCGGCGGCCAGACACCGCTCAAGCTCGCGAGCGCGCTCGAGGAAGCCGGCGTCCCCATTCTCGGCACCTCGCCGGACGCGATCGACCTCGCCGAGGATCGCGATCGCTTCAAGGCCCTGATCGAGAAGCTCGGCCTGCGTCAGCCGGAAAGCGGCATTGCCGCGACCCCGCAGGAAGCCGCTGCCATCGCCGAGCGCGTGAGCTTCCCGGTCGTCATCCGTCCGTCCTACGTGCTGGGTGGGCGCGCCATGGAGATCGTGCACGACGAGGCCTCGCTGCGTGATTATTTCGAGCGCGCGGCGCGCGTGAGCGAGGAGCGTCCGGTGCTTGTCGATCGCTTCCTCGAGGATGCCTTCGAGGCCGACGTGGACGCGCTCTCCGACGGGGAACAGGTGGTCATCGGCGCCGTCATGGAGCACATCGAGAGCGCGGGCATTCACTCGGGCGACAGCGCCTGCGTGCTGCCACCGTATCTCATCCCGCCCGATGCCGTGGCGCAGATGAAGGCGCACACGGTGGCCTTTGCCCGCAAGCTCGGCGTGGTGGGGCTCATCAACGTGCAGTACGCGTACAAGGACGGTCAGGTCTACGTCATCGAGGTCAATCCGCGGGCCTCGCGCACGGCGCCCTTCGTGTCCAAGGCCATCGGCGTGTCGCTGCCCTCGGTGGCGGCGCGGCTCATGCTGGGTGAAACGCTGGCGCAGGTGGGCTTCACGGAAGAAATCGTGCCGCCCTACATCAGCGTGAAGGAAGCGGTCTTCCCGTTCAACAAGTTCCGCGAGTTCGACCCGGTGCTGAGCCCCGAGATGCGCTCGACGGGCGAAGTCATGGGCATCGACGACGACTTCGGCACCAGCTTCCTCAAGTCGCAGATCGCTGCCGACAACGCGCTGCCGCGTGAGGGCGCCGTGTTCTTCACCGTCAACGACGGGGACAAGCCCACGGCGGCGCGCATTGCGGCCCGCTTCCATGCGCTGGGCTTCGGCATCTTTGCCACCAGTGGCACGGCGGCCTACTTCACCCAGCAGGGCATCCCGGTCACCTCGGTGCTCAAGGTGCACGAGGGCCGTCCGCACGGCGTCGATCTCATCCTCAACGGCGAAATTCAGCTGCTCGTGAATACGCCGCTGGGCAAGCACGCCCAGGTGGATGACGAGAAGCTGCGTCAGGCCGCCATCGCCAACCGTGTGCCGTACACCACCACGCTCACGGCGGCCAACGCGGCCATCGAGGCCATTGCCGCCCGGCGCACGCGCGAGCCCGGAGTGCGGTCCCTGCAGGAGTGGCACGCCATTCTCGGGGCCTCGCGGAGCGCCGTCGCCCAGTGAGCACGGCCAGCGCCTCGCAGCAGACCGGCGCAGCCGTGCCGCCGGGCATGATTGCCCGGGCCGGCGAGGGCCATGTCGGTGCCGGCGTCACGCTCGGCGCCGGGGCCCTCGTGCACGAGTCGGCCTATGTGGACAGCGGCGCGGTCATCGGCGCCGGCTCGCGTGTCTGGCACTTCTGCCATGTGAACGGCGGCGCCGTCATCGGCGCCCGCTGTTCGCTGGGGCAGAACGTGGTGGTCATGAACGGTGTGACCGTGGGCGACAACGCCCGCATCCAGAACAATGTGTCGTTGTACGAGGGCGTCGAGTTGGAAGACGATGTCTTCTGCGGACCGTCCATGGTGTTCACCAACGTCATCAACCCGCGCAGCAGCGTCTCGCGCAAGCACGAGTATCAGCGCACGCTGGTGCGGCGCGGCGCGAGCATCGGCGCCAACGCCACCATCGTCTGCGGTGTGACCATCGGCCGGCACGCGTTCATCGGCGCCGGCGCCGTCATCACGCGTGATGTCCCCGACTATGCGCTGATGGCCGGCGTGCCGGCACGCCGCATGGGATGGATGTCGGAGGCGGGACATCGTCTCGAAGTCGTGGGGCCATACGCCGCCGACGCGGCGGCCGAAGAACTTCGGTGTCCCGGAACCGGCCGGCGCTATCTGCGCCGCGGCGACGTGGTCACACCTGTCGAGGAGCAGCAGTGAGCGAAGCCATTGTCCCGGCCACCCGTCGCATCCGACTCGCACTGGTCGGCTGCGGTCGCATCAGCAGGAATCACTTCGAGGCCATCGCCAAGATCCCGGAGCTGGAGCTGGTGGCGGTATGCGACATCGTGCCCGAGCGCGCCGAGCAGGCGGGCGCGGCGCATGGCGTGCCGCACTTCACCAGCCTCGAACAGATGCTGGCCGAGGTGCCCAGTGACGCGGTGGTGATTGCCACGCCCAGCGGCCTGCATCCGCAGCACGGCATTCTGGCCGCGCGCGCGGGGCGTCATGTCATCAGCGAGAAGCCCATGGCCATCTCGCTGGCGGCCGCCGATGCGCTGGTGCAGGCCTGCGACGAAAACCGTGTGCACCTGTTTGTCGTCAAGCAGAACCGCCTCAATCCGCCCATCGTGCTGCTCAAGCGCGCCATCGATCGCGGCCGCTTCGGGCGCATCTACATGGCCAACTGCACCGTGCGCTGGACGCGCCCGCAGGACTACTACGATCAGGCGCCGTGGCGCGGCACCTGGGAGTTCGACGGCGGCGCCTTCATGAATCAGGCCTCGCACTATGTCGATCTGGTGCAGTGGCTGGTGGGGCCCGTGGAAAGCGTCATGGCCAAGACAGCCACGCTCGCGCGGCGCATCGAGGCGGAAGACAGTGGGGCCGCCGTGCTCAAGTTCCGCTCCGGCGCCATCGGCGTCATTGAAGTCACCATGCTCACGTTTCCCCGGAATCTCGAGGGCTCCATCACCATCCTCGGCGAGAAGGGCAGCGTGAAGATCGGCGGCACCGCCGTCAATCGTGTCGAGCACTGGCAGTTTGCCGACTACGATGACGACGACAAGCTGGTGGAGCAGGCCAACACCAATCCACCCAGCGTCTACGGCTTCGGTCACGAAGGTTACTACCGCAACGTGGTCTCGGTGCTGCGTGGACAGGCCACGCCCGACACTGATGGCCGTGCCGGCCGCAAGTCGCTCGAACTCATCCTCGGCATCTACGAATCCGCAAAGACCGGCCGCGATGTGCCGCTGCCGTTGCGGGTCAATCTCTAGTTCTCCGACCTCTCTTTCCGCCAATGGCCGTCCCTCTTCTCGATCTCAAGGCTCAGCACGCGACCATCCGCGACGAAGTGGTTGCGGCGCTCATGCAGGT
>JACVCT010000360.1 GCA_016741895.1 Gemmatimonadaceae bacterium
CACGCCCGCCCGCCGCCCCCGCCACCTCCCCCACCCCCCGCGAACTGGAAGTTGACGGGCTGCGGCGTGAGCAGCTGCCGCGCCATGGCCAGCGAGGCCGAATCGTACTTGGCCTTGGTGAGCGAATCGAACACGGCCGGCATGCGCACGGCGCGCAGAATGCTGTCACGCCGCTCGCTGGGCGAAAGCGTGCGCGGCCGCGGCCGCACAGTCAGGCCATAGTTCCACGTGACCGTGTGCAGACCCACACCACCCGGACCCGTAATGGTGCTGATCGTGTCGCCGAGCGCGTTGACGATGCTGATGCGCGCCGGCGAGCCGGCCTGCGTGATGCGGTACGAGATCGACGCGCCATAGGCCGGATTGCGCGTGGCGAAGAACGCATGCGCGTTGCCGTTGCCACTCGCGCCGCGCAGCGGGACCTCGCCCCACTGGAAGGCCGTCTTGGGCGCAAAGAGGTGCACCGGCTTGGCGGCCACCGTCTTCGCCATCTGCTGCAGCGGCGCGACGTCCACGATCCAGAAGCCGCGGCCGTGCGTGGCCGCAATCAGCTCGCGGTCGCGCGGATGCACCTGCAGGTCGTAGACCGGCACGCTGGGCAGGTTGGCCGCGAACTTGCTCCACGTGGCGCCACGATCGATGGACGCATACACGCTGAGCGATGTGCCCACGTACAGCACGTCGGGATTGGTCGGATCCTCGCGCACCACATGCAGGTAGTCGCCGGGCCCGCCCACCGGCAGGTTGTTCACGAGCGAGCTGAAGGTCTTGCCACCATCGCGGGACACGTACAGATAGGGCTTGAAGTCACCCCAGCGATGATTGTCGAAGGCCACGTACACCGTGTTGGTGTCGAAGTGCGAGGCTTCGATGCGCGTGACATACACCTCGCCACCGTTCGGCAGCCCCGGAATGCGCGGCGCCAGGTTCTCCCAGGTGGCGCCGTCGTTCGAAGATTTCCACACGTTGCCGTCGTCGGTGCCGGCATAGAGAAGACCCGCGCGCGCCGGGCTCTCCTCCAGCGCCACCACCGTGCCATACGTCTCGGCGCCGGTGGCGTCGAGCGTGATGCCACCGGTCAGGCGCAGCGCCGTATCGAGCTTGGCCGACAGCTGCTTGGACAGGTCGGGCGAGATGATGCGCAGCTCCTCACCACGCTTGGTGCTCTTGAGCACCTTGTTGCCGGCGAAGTAGATGACGCTCGGGTTGTGCGGCGAGATGAAGAACGGCGAGTTCCAGTTGTAGCGCAGCGCCAGTTCGCTCGAATCCCGCTGCTGCTGCACACGCAGCGCCGCAATGGCCGCCGTCTGAGCCTTGGTGGCCGGCTTGAGCGGATCACCGCGCACGATGGCGATGGAATCCTCCCACTCGCGGTACCGCGGCTGCCAGTTGGGCTTCTGGAACGGATAGCGCTCGCCCGTCTTGAGATTGACGCGCGACACATTGCCGCCCTGCGACTCGCCGTACACGATGTTGGGGTCGCTCGGGTCCATGGCCGCGTAGAACCCGTCACCGCCGGCAATGGTGAACCAGTAGCCGGAGCTGGTGAGCGGATTGCGCAGACGGCTCGGGCCGCACCAGGTGCCGTTGTCCTGCGCACCGCCGCAGATGTTGTACGGCACGCTCATGTCGTACGCCACTTCGTAAAACTGCGCGATGGGCAGATTCTGCAACTGCTGGAAGGTGCCGCCCGCATCGTAGGTGATGGCCACCCCACCGTCGTTGGCGAGGAACCAGCGCTTGGGGTCCTTGGGGTCGATCCAGATGCCGTGATCGTCCACGTGCACGGCCTGCGCGATGTCACGCGAGGTCTTGCCGCCATCCTCCGACAGCTGCAGCTGCGTGCTGGAGAAGTAGACGCGGTCCGGGTTGGTCGGATCGCTGCGCACCTGCGAGTAGTAGAACGGACGCACGTTGATGTTGTTCATCTGCGTCCAGGTCGCGCCACCGTCCGCACTCTTCCAGAGGCCGTTCAGCTTGGGGCTGCGCTCACCTACGATGGGGCCCGTGCTGTTCTCCGCGGCCTCGATCATCATGTACATGATGTTCGGATTGGCCGCATTGATGTCGAGGCTCATGCGACCCTTGAAGCCCGACGGGAAGCCGCCGCCCTTCACCTCCGTCCACGTCGTGCCACCGTCGGTGCTCTTCCACAGCGCCGAACCGGGGCCGCCGCTGAAGAGCGAGTAGGGCGTGCGCCGACGTTCCCAGCTCGTCGCAAAGACGATGTCCGGATTCTTCGGGTGAATGGCGACATCCACGAAGCCGGCCTTGTCGCTGACGAACTTCACCAGCTCCCAGTTCGCTCCGCCGTCACGCGTGCGATAGAGACCGCGCTCGGGATTGGCGCGCCACGTTGCACCCAGCGCCGCCACGAACACCACGTTGGGGTTCGTGGGGTGCACCGCGATGCGGCCCACCGCCTCGGTCTTCTCGAGGCCCATGAGCTTCCACGTGATGCCGCCGTCGGTGCTCTTGTACACACCGCCACCCGGATCGATGGAGTTGCGCGAGTTGGGTTCGCCGGTGCCGGCCCACACCTGCTGCGTGTCACTCGGCGCGATGGCCAGCATGCCCATCGAAATGACGTTCTTGTCGTCGAACACCGGGCGCCACGTGGTACCGTTGTTGGTGCTCTTCCAGATACCGCCGGCGGCAGCGGCCACGAATACCGTCTTCGACGGCGACGGGATGCCCACAACGTCGGACAGGCGCCCCATGAAGGTGGCCGGGCCCACGGTGCGCCAACGCATGCCGGCCACGGTGGCGGAGTCGAGCGCCTGGGCCGCCAGGGCGGATGGCGCCGCTGCCGCACCGACAGCCGCCAGGGCAGCGGTCGCCGCACCGGCGAACACCGCACGGCGGAGCTCCGCCCACCGGGCAGAATTTCGGGATCGGGACATGATCTCGGGTAAGGAGGGATATTGTGGAGGGGCGGGCGCGTTGTGTGCATCAGACCCGCGGGCAGCCGACCTGCGGCCGGCCCCTGTGCAAGAACGTATCACGTTAACCTGACGTTTAGACATGATTCCCGCCCGCGGCATGGCCGCCACCTCCGCGCACGACCCACTCGTCCCATGGGACTTCTCCCGCCGGGAACCCGGGCCGAGCGACCTTCATATCAGGATCCTCTTCTGCGGGGTGTGCCACTCGGATCTGCACACCGTGCGCGGTGAGTGGGGC
>JACVCT010000361.1 GCA_016741895.1 Gemmatimonadaceae bacterium
CCCGGTTTCTGGTGGAGCGGCGCGAGTCCTGGTGCGGTGGGCGTGTGGTGAGTGCGCTCGAAGGCGGGTACGCGCCGGAGCAGGTCGCGCAGGCCGTGCTGACACATCTCGAGGCGCTGGCCTGATCATGGCGCGCGCACGTGGGGGACGCGGCGGGCGCAGCCGGCGGCACGGCGTGGGGGTGGAGCGTCCGGTGACGGAGCGCGTGGTGCCAAGCTCCGTGCCGGGCACACCGGATCCCCTGCCACGCGCCATGTATCATCCGCCGGGGGCAAACAGCGACGGTGTGGAACTGGCCTGCCAGCCCCGCGACCTGCCGGACCGTGTGGCATCGGGTGGTCCCCTGTGGGTGGACATCGACTCCACCGTTCGCTCGCAGCACGCGTTGCTGGAGAAGGTCTTCCATCTGCATCCGCTGGCCATCGAGGACACGCTCAATCCGTCCTCACGAGTCAAGCTCGAGGAGTATCCGGGGTTTGTGTACGTGGTGATCCGTGCCGTGAGTCTGGCCACGGACACGGAGGATCCCTATGACCTCAGCAGCACCGACCTGCACTGCTTTCTCGGTCCGAGCTGGCTGGTGACGGTGCATGCCGGAGCCGTGGCGCCGGTGGAGCAGGTGTGGGCCATGCTGCAGCGCACGCCGGAGCTGCTGGCGCGCGGACCGGAGCGCACGTTGCACGCGATTCTCGACACCACCATCGACGCCTACTTCCCCATACTCGATCAGGTGGACGAGTTCATCGATGGGCTCGAGGAGCGGGTATTCGTGCATTTCGACGAGCATGCGCTGCGGGACGTCTTTCATGTGAAGCGCCTTGTGCTCACCTTGCGTCGCTATCTGCAGCCCTCGCGCGAAGTGCTGAACGTGCTGACCAACCGGCCGTCACCGCTGGTGGCGCCGGAGGTGCAAGTGTACTTCCGCGACATCTACGATCACGTGCTGCGCATCAACGATGCGTTGGACACGTATCGGGACCTGCTGAGCAGCACCATGGACTCGTATCTCACGCAGGTGTCGAATCGTCTGGGAGCAGCCACCAAGCGCCTGTCGGTGGTGGCCACACTTTCGCTGCCTTTTGTGACGGTGAGCGGCATGTGGGGCATGAACTTCGTGCACATGCCGCTGGCCAGCTGGCCGCACGGCTTCTGGCTGTTGCTGGGTGTGCAGGTGGCATTGGCCGCCGTGCTACTTTTCGTGTTGCGACGCCGCGCGATCGTCTGACCTTCTCCCACCGCCCGAGTCCCGATGTTCTGTCCAGACTGTGGCACCTGGAACCGCGCTGCCGCGGCCACCTGCACACGCTGCGGCACGCGCCTGCCCGACGTGGCTGCGCCGCCGCTCGATGTCCCGGACGAGGAGCTGCGTGAACTGCGGGCGGCCACGGGCAACCGCTACACCATCGTGAAGCGGCTTGGCAGCGGTGGCATGGCCCATGTGTATCTGGCGCGTCACGCCCTGCTGGGACGGCCGCTGGTGATCAAGGTGCTGCACCGGAGTCTGTCGCAGGAACCCGAGATGCGGGAGCGCTTTCGCCGCGAGGCGGAGGCAGCCTCGCGGCTCGTGCACCCGTACATCTGCGCCATCGCGGATATGGGCACCAGCGGTCACATCGAGTATCTGGTCATGCCGTACTATGCGGGCGGCTCACTGGCCGACCTGCTGTCACGCCGCAAGACGGTGGGTGCCACCACGGCCGCCGCGGTGGCCGCGCAGGTGGCCACGGGACTCGACTACGCGCATAGGCGCGGGGTGATTCACCGTGACATCAAGCCCGACAACATCCTCTTCGACGAGGACGGCAACGTGGCGCTCACGGACTTCGGCATTGCCACCGCCCGCTTTCACGGGCGCCTGACGGCCAGCGGGCGCGCCATGGGTACGCCGCACTACATGTCGCCGGAGCAGGCCATGGGCCGGCTGGTGGACGGCCGCAGTGACCTCTATGCGGTGGGGCTCCTGCTTTACGAGATGCTGCTCGGGCATCCGCCATTCGACGGCGAAGACAGCTATGCCGTGGGGTACAAGCATGTGCACGAGGCCCCCGTGGCACCCGATCAGGTGGATACCCGGGTGCCGCCCGTGCTGAGCGCCATCGTAATGAAGTGCCTCGCCAAGCAACCGGCCGATCGCTACGACCGGGGCTTCGAGCTGGGCGACGCGCTGGTGCAGTTTCTCGCCACGGTGGGCGGCGCCGACCATCGCACGGCGCGCACGGCCCGCGTGTCCGGCCTGACACCGTTCTGATTTCCACGCACACTCAACGCGCCATGCAGCTGCACGCCGAAATTCTCACCGTCACCACGCGTCATCCGTTCATCATCGCCCGCGGCGGACAGAGCAGCTACCGCACGGTGTTCGTGCGGGTGGTGGACCGCGATGGGGCCGAAGGATGGGGTGAGGCGGCGCCGAGCCGGTACTACGGTGAAACGGCCGACTCGGCGCTGCTGGCGGTGCAGCAGTTTGCGCCGCTGCTGGCCAACGCCGATGCCTGGTCGATGGACGCCATCGAGCGCGAACTCGAGAAGACGCTGCGTGGCAATGCGGCCGCGCGCTGTGCCGTAAGCGCGGCGCTGCATGACCTCGCGGCGCGCCGGCTTGCCGTGCCGCTCTGGAAGTACTGGGGACTCGACCGGGCGGCCGCACCGCGCTCGAGCTTCACCATCGGGATCGCGCCGGACGAAGCCACGCTGCGTGCCCGCGTGCGTGAGGCAGCGCATTATCCCATTCTCAAGATCAAGCTGGGCTCGAGCTGGGATCGTGAGGTGTTGCGCATCGTGCGGGAGGAGGCGCCCAAGGCGCAGCTGCGTGTGGATGCCAATGCCGCGTGGACGGCCAAGCAGGCACTGGGTATGCTCGATGCGCTGCACGCCGTGGGCGTGGACATGCTGGAGCAGCCGCTGCCGCCGCAGGATCTGGACGGTCTGCGCTTCGTGCGCGAGCGGGCCGCCATTGCCGTGGTGGCCGACGAGTCCTGTCTCGTGGCCAGTGACATCCCCAGGCTCGCCGGCGTGGTGGATGGCGTGAACATCAAGCTGGCCAAGTGCGGCTCACTGCGCGAAGCGCTGCGCATGATTGCAGTGGCCCGCGCCCACGACATGCGCGTGATGTGCGGCTGCATGATCGAGACCACGCTGGGCATTGCGGCGGCCGCGCAC
>JACVCT010000362.1 GCA_016741895.1 Gemmatimonadaceae bacterium
GGCATCCCGGCGCTGCTGTACGGCCAGGGCATGGGGCAGCAGGTGGCACTCGTCACCGACGGCCGGTTCAGTGGCGCCACGCGTGGGCTGTGCATCGGTCACGTGGCACCCGAGGCTGCCGTTGGCGGGCCGCTGGCGGCCGTGCGCGATGGCGACATCATTGCCATTGATGCGAGGCCCGGCGTGGCGCGCATCGAGCTCGAGGTGCACGAATCCGAGCTCGCGGCGCGCCTCGCGGTGGTACCGGATCGTGCGCAGCCGGTCGCGAGCGGCGTGCTGAGCAAGTACCGGCAGTTGGTGGGGCAGGCGGACAGAGGGGCGACCACGCACTGAAGAAACTCAAGACTCCGAACCTGAACACAGAACCCGGAACTGATCAGTTGCGGGTTCTGTGTTCAGGTTCCGAGTGGTGGGTTGTTCAGTGCGCGCTGCTATCCCGCGCCGCCGCCGGCATCGCCGTCATGCACATGGCGTACACGTGGTAGCGCAGCTCACCGGGCTTGAGCGGGCGCCGGTCCTCCACCAGCATCTCGGCGTCGGTCATGAGCATGGCGTCGCCGTACACGTTGAACAGACAGTCGGCCTTGCCCTTTCGAAAGCGCAGCGCGCCCTCGTTGGGCGCATCCCGCGGGTCGGGTGTGCGCACCCAGCCCGTGGCGCGCACCCGCTCGTAGAAGTACACGGCCTCACGCTGCACTCCCTGCGTGGTGGCACCCGCCGCCGTGACCTTGCAGCCATACTGTCGCTGTCGCGTACGCCAGTCGTTCACCGTATCCGGCTCCACGATGGTCTGCATGGCGCGATCGCCTCGCAGAAAGGCATCGGCGTCCACGCAGAGCGGATGCGTGGCCGGCGGCTGGGCCTGGCCACCTGGCGCAGCTGAGGCGGCGGGCAGCCAGGCCCACAGGAACAGGACCAACGAAACAGGCGTCATATCCGCAAACTGTAGCAGGGCCCCGTGTCACGCCACGCCAGGCGCGGCACGTTCGGCGCCTCATCCCGTTTCCAGGACACTCCATGCACTCGCCCAGCCCTCGCCTCTCCCCGCGGTTCTCACTCCGCCCGCTGCCACTGCTCGTCGGCGCCAGCCTGCTGGCCGGTGCCTGCACCACGCAGCGTTACGCGCCGGAGCGCGCCAGCGACGCGCGGCTCGCAATCACTGACGAGACGGCGGGCAGTCGCGGTGGCCCGAGCGACGACGACCACAGTGCGCACATGATGGCGCAGGATCTCGCCGCGCCGCGCGCCGCTTCGAGCCCGGTGTTTCAGGATGCCTCGCTGCCACCCAGCAACTCCGCCGCCGCCGAACGGGTGAAGAACAGCCCGCGGCACGCCGAGTGGGTCAAGTTTCCCGCGGCGCCAGGCTCGGCCGACTCGGTGATGGCCTGGGTGGTGTATCCGTTCAGCAAGACGGCCTCTCAGAAGGCGCCGGTGGTGGTGGTGGTGCACGAGATCTTCGGCCTGTCCACCTGGGTGCGTGGCGTGGCGGATCAGGTGGCCGCGGATGGCTTCATCGCCATTGCGCCCGATTTCCTCTCGCGCGTGCGCCCCGGCGGGCCCTCGTCCATGGAGCTCAACTCCGACACGGCGCGGGCGCTGATCGGTGGAGTGAACACCAGTGAGCGCAATCGCATCATCACCGCGGCCGCCAACTACGGCATGACGCTACCCAGCGCCTCGCCGCGCTACGCGGTGATCGGCTACTGCTGGGGCGGCACCACGGCCTGGGCGCACGCGGTCAACGGGGGCGTGAAGGGTTTCAGTGGGGCCGTGCCGTTCTACGGGGCGCCGTACACCAAGCCGGGTCGTCCGGCCACGGCCACCGAAGCCGCCGTGCCGGCCACGGTGGATGCCGATTCGCTGCGCAAGGTGACGCAGCCCGTGCTCATGCTGAACGGCACCGCCGACGCGCGCATCGCCGCGCTCATGCCGGCCATTGATTCCGTCATGAAGGCCAGCGGCAAGACCTACGAGGGCATCAACTATCCGGGCGCCGTGCACGGCTTCCTGCGCGCGCAGGGCGACCCGAATCCGCGCGGGCGCAACCCGGCCGAAGAGGAGGCCAACATTGCCGCCACGCGCGACGGTTGGCCGCGCACGGTGGCCTTTCTCAGGAAGCAGCTGGGTGTGAAGTAGCGGGGGCGGCGTGGCCCCGCGGCAGACGCGGGGCCACGCGCGACAGTACCCGCACCAGGGCGGCCGCCGGCAGGTCCGGGGCAAGGTCCTGCAACTGGTCCGTCGGGCTTTCCATGTTTTCGCCGAGCGGCCGATACACGCCCCAGCCGCTCTCCTTGCCGTAGAGCAGCATGTCCACCACCGGCACGCCCATTGCGCCCGCCGCGTGCGCGATGGACGTATCCGGGGTGAACACCACATCGGCCGCACCGGCAATGGCCATGGCGGCGCGCAGATTGCCGCTGGGTGCAATGCCCGCGCCGGTAAGCTGAGCCAGCTCCTCGGCCCGGTCGCGTTCGTTGGGCGCGCACATGATGAGCACCTGCAGCTCAGGCCGCGCCGCGCGGGCGGCGGCCACCACGGCGGCGTAGGACCTGGCCGGCCACCAGCGCGCCGCCTTTCCCGCCGAGATGTTCACCAAGAGTCGTGTTGATGCGTTTTTGGTGACTTGCATCTGTCGCGCTTTATCTGCCTCCCAGACCTGTTCGGCACTTGCCCGTTCGTCGCTCGTGAGCACCAGAACCGGGCTCAAGTCGAGAGTATCGGCGTCCGGTCGGAACGGCGGCACGAGCTGGGACAGATGGTCCACGATGTGCGACTCGAGCGGCAGCGCGGGCGTGGCCGGATTCAGGATGTGGTCCAGGCCACGGCCACGTGTCCCGACCCGGCGACGCGCGCCAATGGCCAGCACGAGGAGCAGAATGGTGACCGACGGGGCCGTGGGCATGCAGTCCACCACGACGTCGTAGCGTTCGCGGCGCAGCGTACGCACGGCCGCGCGCAGGTCGGCGAAGCGCCGGCGGTTGAGCACATGCACGCGCCGCACGGCGGGTTCCGCCGAGAGCACGGGTGCGTTGGCGGGGGGGGCGGGGACGCCCAGCACCCGGGCCGCGTGTCCGCCCAAGGCCCCGGTGGACGCCGGTGGAGAGGTCCTATCGCCGATCCCGTCCGGCCCCCGGAAATGGGCAAGCCGGGGCCC
>JACVCT010000039.1 GCA_016741895.1 Gemmatimonadaceae bacterium
TGCCAGCGGCATGGTCTTGAGCATGGCCAGACGCGGCAGGTCGAGACGCAGGTCGAAGCGCATCCAGAGGGGGCCAATGAAGAGCAGCATGGCCCCCCAGCCGATGGAAACCCCCACAAACATGTCGGCGGCGTTGCGCGAAGTGCTGCGCGCGAGGGTGGCGGGCAGCGAGAGGCCGACCACAAAGCTCACCAGCTGGGTCTTCCACGAGCCACCGCGCAGGGCGGCCACCACGTTTTTCCACGCGATCGCCATCTCGGGCCGGCCGGTGAGCGCGAGCCGCGGCACCTTGACCAGCTTGCCCTTCCTGGAGCGCGCCTCACCCATCTGCGAGCTGCGAAAGCGCTGCATGACCTCGGCGCGGTAGCGCGTGTGGTCTAGGGCGGCCTCCTCGAAGGCTGTGTCGAGACGCACGAGCCAGATGTAGTGCAGCAGCAGTACACCAACGGCCAGCAGGGCTTCGCGCAGCCACGCGGCGGTTCCGGTGTGAAGCACCGGGGCAATGAGCACACGCACCGGCCAGAGTGCGGCGTGTGGCACCGGGGCTTCGAGCGCTGTGCTCATCGCGCGCAGAAAAGCCCGCAGGCCTTCATCGCTGGCGGCGCGCAGTTCCGGCAGGGCCGCGAGCAGGCCAAAGGCCACACCGGCAAACATGCCGCCAAATACCACACCGGACACCAGCACCCGTCGCCAACCGGCGCGGCCGTGTTCGATGGCGGCGCTGCGCACCATCGAGGCGCCCAACCGATGCATGGCGAGTGTGGAGAACAGGAGCCACCAGCCCGTGGCGCGCTGCCAGCTCACCAGCGAGGTGGCGTCGCCGCGGAAGATGATGGTGAAGACGAAGGTGTTGAGCAGAATGGCCAGCTGCATGCGCAGCAGCTTGGCGTGAATGAGTCCGCGGCGGCTGATGGGCGCCGGGAAGAGGAACTGCACTTCGGCCGGAGTGAAGGCCAGCGCACTGCGGTCGCTGCCAAAGAGCCACCAGCGTGCCGACGTAATGAGCAGCAGCGCGCTGGCGATGAGCAGCGTGGTGGGCGACTGCAGCAGGGTGGAGAAGGGCGCGTCGGCGCCGCGCGTGTTGCGGAACAGCGCCCACCAGAGGTAGAACGCGCCGAGTGCCACGGCCACGAGATAGCGCGGATTGCGGGCGCGCGCGGCCTGGGCACGCAGCCGATTGCGGAACGCGTGCCAGTAGAGGAACAGCATGGCCCGCAGCGGGGCCGGCATCTCGGTGGCGCTCACGTGTCAGCCCGTGAGCGCGATGAACATTTCCTCGAGCGTCTGTCCCTCGAGCTCGGGCCGCGCGCTCACGACGTCCTCGATGGTGCCGAAGGCCACGGCTTCTCCGCGGCGAATGACCAGCAGACGCGTGCAGAGTTCTTCCACCAGATGCAGCAGATGCGAGCTGAGTACGACGGCCGTGCCTTCGCGCGCGCGCGCCTGGATGGTTTCCTTCATGCGCCGGATGCCCACGGGGTCGAGCCCGGTGAGCGGTTCGTCGAGCAGGAGCACCCGCGGCTGATGCAGCAGGCCACAGGCGATGGCGAGCTTCTGCTTCATGCCGCGCGAAAGTTCGGTGGGCAGTGCATCGCGCTTGGCGGTGAGTTCCAACTCCTCCAGCAGCCCCGGAATGCGCGACTCGGCATCGGCCACACCATACAAGCGGGCCACGAAGCGCAGATGCTCTTCGACCGTGAGGTAGTCGAAGAGTGCCGGTTCATCGGGAATGAAGGCGAGTTTGGACTTGGCGGCCACCGGGTCCTGCTGCATGTCGACGCCCGCAATGCGAATGCTGCCCGAGGTGGGCTGCAGAATGCCGGCCAGCGCGCGCAGGGTCGTGGTCTTGCCGGCGCCATTGGGGCCCACGAGACCCAGCACATCACCGGGCGCCACGGTAAAGGACAGTGATTTCACGGCGAGCGTGTCGCCGTACTGCTTGGAGTAGCCGGAGACTTCAATCACGGCGTCGCGGGTGAGAGCACGAGAGGGGCGGTGAGTGTGGCAGTGAGCGTGACGCCGGCGGGCAGGCAGCGTTCGGTGACCTTGTTGCGGGCGGCGGCCACCGTACCCGCCGCCGCGCCGCCGGCCGCACCGATGACGGTGCCACGATTGCCGCCGCCAATGACACGACCGAGGATGGCGCCAATGACCGCTCCCGTGGCCACCTTGCCGGCGTCGCCACCCTTGGAGATCTGCTTCTCCGTCAGTGTGGCGCTGCCCACGTCCACCGTGCCCTGGGCCGGAATGAAGACCCCGTCCCGCTGAATGCCACGCAAACGGAACGTGAAGACGCCCTCGGCGGTTGCCGAGGCCAGTTCCACCAGCACCGGGGTGCCGGCCGGCAGCATGGCGCCGTCATTGCCCTGTACGGCCTGGCCCAGCGAGACCACGAAGCGGTCGCCGGGCTTGTTGGCCAGAGAGCAGATCTCGGCGTTGGTGGCGCCGGCCAGAATGAGGCCCGTTCCCAGCGACGGGGCTCGGCCGGCCGGTCCGGATCCGGCGCCGGTGTTGGCCGGTGCAGTTTCCGGGCTCGCTGCGCTGCTGCTGCTGCTGGCGGGCGGGCCTGCTGGTGCGGGCGCTGGTGCTTCAGTGGCTGGTATTGGCGCTGCTGCCGGGTTGGTGCTGGGTTTAGGGCGCGATGATGTCGTACGAGGGGCGACCGTTTTGGTGGCCGTCGGGCGACTTGACGTTGGGGCGGACGCCGGCGCCGGCGTGGCCACCGGCTCTGGCGAGGCGAGGGCCGTGTCGGCGGGGATGGCCGTGGAGGTGGCGGACGACGCGAGGGTGAGGTCGCGGGCGAGGGCAGAGTCCACGGCTGCGGATTGCTTGCGGTCGCCGCCGCAGGCCAACAGGGCGGCAGCGCAGGCCAGCATGAGGCCGCGCGAGGTCCGGGATGTCCGCGCCGAACGAGTCCACTGAAGTTGCGCCATACGCTGGACGATAGTCGGAGAGAGGAGCGTCGTGCCACCCGGTGCGCCGCGCCACCCTGTTCCACGAATCGTACCGCCCGCTTCGGTCGGCGTTCCCCTGCCCGTTCGCCCTGCATGCCCGTTTCCGATGTCGACGTGACGCCGCCACCGACGGCGCAACACGTATTCATCGCTCGTCAGCCCATCTTCGACGCACGCAACAAGCGTGTGGCGTACGAGCTGTTGTACCGGGCCAATCAGGAGGCCACACACGCCGGCACGGATGTCTCGCCGGCCCTCATGTGTGGTGATACGGCGCTGCATGCGCTGCTGTCCATTGGCCTCGATCGACTCACGGGCGGCACGACCGCGTTTGTGAACGTGACCGAAGAACACCTCACGGGCGAGCTGTACAAGATCTTTGATCCGAAGGCGGTGGTGCTGGAACTGCTGGAGTCCATCGATGGCACGCCGGCGGTGGTGGACGCCTGCGCCCGTGCCGTGGCCGA
Source organism: Gemmatimonadaceae bacterium (assembly GCA_016741895.1). Lineage (GTDB taxonomy): Bacteria > Gemmatimonadota > Gemmatimonadetes > Gemmatimonadales > Gemmatimonadaceae > Gemmatimonas. The sequence continues at coordinate 3,422 of JACVCT010000039.1, forward strand.
TGGCTATGTGCTGGCATTGGATGACTACGACGGGCGCGCATCGCTGGATGCGCTGCTGCCCTATGTGTCGATCGTGAAGGTGGACGTGCTGCCGGTGCCCGATGTGCGCGTGATGCGCGACATGGTGCAGCGCCTGCGCGCGCATGAGATAACGGTGCTGGCCGAGCGGGTGGAAACGCCCGAGGTGCTGCAGGCCGCACGTGAGGTGGGCTTTGAGCTGTTCCAGGGCTATGTGTTCAGCAAGCCGGAGACACTCGACGGCCGCGCGGTGAATGTGCAGCAGGCCACGGTGTTTCACATCATGGCGCTGCTCAATGAGCCCGATGCCACCGACACGATGGTGGAGGAGGCGTTCCGCAGTCATCCGTCATTGAGCCTGTCATTGCTGCGCATTGTGAACTCGGCCTCGTTTGGCGGACGTGGCGTGGATTCCATTCCCTACGCCATTCGTCTGGTGGGACGCGAGGCGCTGTCGCGCTGGATGCTCATCATGCTGGTGGCCAGCGTGGGGTCGCGCAGCGCGGTGGCGCACGAGGCCGTGGTGGAGGCGCTGGTGCGCGGACGTTTCTGCGAGGTGGTCACGGCACATGGTGCGCACGGTGACCCGGCCGCACGCTTCCTGGTGGGCCTGCTCTCGCGCATGGACCGCCTGCTGGGCCTGCCCATGGAGCAGGTGCTGGAGCGTCTGCCGGTGAGCGACGACGTGCGCGATGCGCTGCTACATGCACGCGGGCCGCACGCCACGGTGCTGCTGCTGGCCGACGCCTACGAGAACGCCGACTGGCCGCTGGTGGACACGCTGTCGGGCAACATGGAGTTGCCGTCGCTGTATGCCGAGGCGGTGCAGTGGGCCAACACGCGACTGGCGGCGGTGACGGCGCGGTAGGAGCCGGCTTGAGTGGCACATACGGTCGCCAGCACGGCACTTTTATGCCGGTAAAGGGTATCGCCCACTCTGCGTCATCCGCGACAAAGCCGTATAACCTGGACTAATTCTCTCTGCGTTCTCCTTTCCTCCTCTTCTCTGCGTGAGCTGTTAGCGATCTCGCCGGAGTGACGAGTGTGGGTGAAGAAGCCGGATCGTCAACAGCTCACGCAGAGGAAAGGAGGGCGCAGAGTTCGCAGAGAACTGCAGATTGGGCTCAACCGCCTGGTCGCGAATGGCGCGGACTGGGCGGAACCTACCACAAACTCGGAAGAGTCTCAAAAGCAGACTCTCTCATTCGATCACATCGTGAATCGCTCCAATCGAATTCTACTTGCGGCTGCGATGCTTGCCTCAGTGTCTGCTGCCGAGGCTCAACCAGGCGGCGGGCTGGCTCTCGGCGTTGGCATGCATCGAACGCGCGGCGGAACGTTTGAGGATCCCAACGGCATTTTGTTGGACGTTCTCGCAACCCGCGGTATCGTTCGCAAGCAGAATGTGTCGCTGACTCTAGGCGCAGGAGGAACTCTGGTGTTCGGCGACACTGTTGACGAATGTATCGCCCCAACTGGTGCCGACTGCGCCCCAGACGGCGATACCCGCGGTCTCAACGCGCTACTTGGCTTGGCTGCCTTCGCCGGGCCAACAGAGATCAACGTCGCCGTAGGCCCCGCCTGGTACTGGAACGACGGCGCGGCGCAGCGAGGCTCTCAATTCCGGTTTGACGTCCTGGACAAGGATGAGAAGATCGCGCTCGGCGCCATGGCGCGTATGACGCTCATTCCCAGAAGTCAGGGTGTCCGCCGCGACATGTACGCCTTCGGGCTGTACCTGCGGTTCAGGTAACCCGCTTCAGTACCCTTTCCGCAGCGGCTGGGCGATGTTGGCGATGAGCGAATCAGCCTTCTGCGCCGCGAGGGACTCTGCGTTGGGCGCCGTTTCCGGCGTGGCAGTGAAGGGCAGCAGAATGGAGATGCGCCGGTTGGCGGCAGCCATGGGGTCATTGAGCACACGCGGCTTGGTGTCGGCGTAGCCACGCACTTCCACCACCCGGTTGCCGGCCACGCCGGTGCTCTGCAGCACACGCCGCGCGGCATTGGCACGATCGGCGGACAGCTCCCAGTTGCCATAGGCCCCGTCGCTGCCGTAGCGCGCCGCGTCGGTGTGGCCCTCCAGCACGATCTTGTTCTCCAGCTCGCGCAGCTCCGCGCCCACCAGCTGCAGCGTGAGCATGGTGGCGGCGTTCATCTTGGCCGAACCAATGGGGAAGTACACGTCGCCCTTGCCCGACTCGATGAGCTCGATGCGCAGCCCTTCGTTGGTGACCTGCACATCCACCACCGCATTGAGCTTCTTGAGCGAATCGTTCTCGGCCAGCTTGTCGAGAATGCTGCGGCGCAGCGTCTCGAAGGTGCGCTGCTCGGTGGTGCGCACGATCATGCGCATGGGTGTCTTCTGGATGGCTGACGGCGAGCTGCCGCTGGACAGCGGGCTCGAACCGGCGCCAAAGCCCTTCTTGTAGCCCACGGGATTGGCGAAGTATCCCTCGATGGCCTGCTTGGTCTTGTCGTCCATGCCGAGGATCCACATCACCATGAAGAAGGCCATCATGGCCGTCACGAAGTCGGCGTAGGCCACCTTCCAGGAGCCACCATGATGGCCCCCGCCGCCCATGATCTTCTTCTTGACGATGACGACCTTCTTGCCGCCGCGAGCCGCCATGACTTAGGCCGCCTTCTTGCGTGTGAGTTCTTCGAGCTCGCTGAAGCTCGGACGCTCATGCGGCTCGATGTTGCGGCGGGAGAACTCCACGGCCGTCATGGGCGCATCGCCACGCGCAAACGACAGCAGCGCGGTGCGGATGCAGAGCATGTAGTCGTGCTCGGCGTGCAGACGGGTTTCCATGGCCTTGGCCAGGGGACCGAACACACCATACGCGAGCAGAATGCCGAGGAAGGTGCCGACGAGGGCGGCAGCCACCTTTTCGCCGATTTCGGAGGCCGCGCCACCGATCGAGCCCATGGTGATGATCACGCCGAGCACGGCGGCCACGATGCCGAAACCGGGCATGGCGTCACCCACCGTGGTGATGGCGTGCGGCGCCAGCATGGCCTCGTGGTGGTGCTTCTCGAGATCGACATCGAGGATGTCGGCCAGATTGTGGTCTTCCACCGTGCCGGTGAGCAGCACCTTGAGCGTGTCGCAGAGCAGCGAGACGGCGTGGTGGTTGGCCATGAACGACGGGTACTTCTGGAAGATGTCGCTGGACTCGGGATTCTCGATGTGCGCCTCGAGGCCCACGAGGCCGTCCTTGCGGGCCTTCTGGAAGACCTCGTAGAGTACCTGCAGCAGTTCGGCGTAGGCCTTGGCCCCGTAGGGGTTGGGCTTGAGCAGGCCGAGCATCTGACTCACACAGGCCTTCAGCACCGCCGGCGGATTGGCGATGATGAGCGTGCCCAGGGCCGCGCCGCCGAGGATGATGAACTCGTTCGGCTGGATGAGCACGGCGATCTTGCCATGGTGCATGACATAGCCACCGATGACAGATCCAAAGACGACGACGAGGCCGATGATGACAAACACGCGAGAGGATCCCGGGTGCGGGTGAACGAATCAGTGAGTGCCGATGCGGCGCGTGGCGCGCAGGGCGGCTTCGCGAGGCAAAGCCGCACCACGGCGGCCGGCGTACGTCGCTGGCTCTCCGTGCATGACGAGTTGCTGCGTGGTGTGGCACATACCCTCAGCAACCGGCTGGGCACCCTCGAGGCGCTCATCGGCCTGCTGGATGCAGGTATCATGCCGGACCAGCGACTGGTGGGCGGTTTGCGCGACGACGCCGCGCAACTCGACGGCCTGCTCCAGACCCTGCGGCAGCTTCCCCAGCGAGACGAAGCCGGTGTGGAGCCCATGCTGCTCGGTGATGCCGTCGATCTGGCCCGGCATCTGGTACGGGAACACCCGCGTTTCCGGCCCGGCGACCTGCATGGGGAGCTGCGTGTCGAGACCCGTGGTGACGTGCTGCCCGTGCGTGCCGATCCGCAGGCGGTCGCTCATGCCGCGGTTGTTGCCGTGCTGGCGGCAGGACGTGCCGGGGGACCGGTCGTGGTGACGCTCGAAACGGTCGGCGACACGGTGCAACTGCGTGTCGACATCGGGGCAATTCCGGAGCACACGCAAGACGGCCTCGAGCGGGCTGAGCCCGATGTCGAGACCGAGGCCGAGACTGGAATCGAAGCCGATGTCGCGGCGATCGCGTGGTTGCTGGAGTCCAGCAACGGGCAAGTCCTGCACGAGGGCAGGATGTTGGGCTTCGCGCTCCCGACCCTGGCGGCCAGTCGACGCGCCCGCTGAGGGCTCCGGCATCATCAGGCGCTCGGCTTGACGGGTGCGCCGAGTCCGAGCGACGCCATGAACTCGGGGCTCACCGGCGCCGTGGCGGCCCGCTGGTTCTCCTTGGCCACCTGATCGGCGATTTCGCCACGCAGGATCTTGACCGACCCCGGCGCTTCGATGCCGATGCGCACGCCGCCGCGGTCGCAGGAGACCACGACAATGCGAATGCCGCCGTCGATGAGAATGGATTCGCCTTCGCGGCGTCCGAGAATGAGCATCGCGATCAGACCAGGTTGAGCAGCGTGTCGAGCATTTCTTCGGCGGCCTTGATGAGCTTCGTGGCCGCCTGATAGGACTGCTGCACGCGCAGCATGTTGACCAATTCTTCGTCGGTGCTGACGCCGCTCACGGACTGGCGGCGGCGTTCCGCCTGTTCCATGAGCGTGGAGGTCACACCCGCCTGATCGGTGGCCGACTGGGCCTGGATGCCGACCCGCGTGACGAGGCCGCGGAAGAAGGTCGAGAAGGAACCGGTTTCGGTGGCGCCGGTCGGACCCGTGTAGGTGACCGTGTTCGGGCTGATGCGCAGCGAAGCGAGGCCCTGCGCGATCGAGTTGTCCGACGGACCGTTGACGGAGCCGCTGGCCGAGATGTTGCGCGGGTCGGCGAGGATGTCCGCGTGCAGGCGCAGGTTGGACGCGCGGACCGGCACCGCCGCCGTGGCCGGCTGAAAGAAGTTGCCGGCGGCACTGCCCGGCACCGTGCCCGCGGGAAACACATAGCCCGTGCTGTGCACGTTGTTCACGGCCGTCACGAGCTGCTCGGCCATGGCATCGAGCCGCGTGCGCGAGGCCGGGATCTCGGTGTTGAGGAAATCGACCATCGCGCCCAGTTCACCGCTCAGTGGCGCGAGCCGATCCGGATTGGTGCCCAGCCGGATGCGCACCGGCACGTCGGTGACCGGGAAGGTCGGCGTCGGCGTGATGGTCTCGAAGTTCACCGACAGCGGCGTGGCCGTGTCGCCTTCGACCAGCACTGAATTGCCGATCTGCACCGTGACACTGCCGTTGGCCTGATTGATGACCCGCGTGCCGGCCACGCGCGAGAGCTCGTCGAGCTTGAGATCGCGCATGTCGCGGAGGTCGTTGGCCATGTTGCCATTCGACTCCGACGCGATGATGCGCACGTTGAGCTCGGCCACCTGATTGGCCAGCGAGTTGATGTTGCCGACCGCGTTGCCAAGTCGCTCGAGGCTCGACGTGCGCAGTGTGGTGAGCTGCGTGTCGAAATCATTGAACATCTGCGAGAGCTGCCGGCCACGCTGCTGCACCACGGCGCGCGCCGCGAGGCTGCCCGGCTGCGCCGAGAGGTCGCTCCAGCTGTTCCAGAACTGATCGAGCGCGTTGGCCATGCCCGCGTCATTGGGCTCGCCGAAGACGGCCTCGAGCTGCGAGAGCAGATCGCGGCGCATGCCGGCGTCGCCGTCGAGTCCCGCCGCCGAGCGGAAGGAGTCGTCGAGCAGGATGTCGCGCTTGCGGATGATGTTGGTGACACTCACGCCGGTGCCGACGGCCCCGTACGTGAAATTGACCGGGGTGTTGGCAGCGAGCTGCGCTTCCTGGCGCGAGTAGCCCGGCGTCTCCGCGTTGGCGATGTTCTGCGAGATCGTCTGGAGCGCGGTCTGATGCACGAGCAGGGCCGAGCGCGCGACGCTGAACACTCCGGCGTTCATGTCACACCGCCCGGTTGAAGAGCACGCCGCGCGGCGCGCCCGGCGTCGTCGGGGCAAGCCCCTCGGCGCCATAGGTGGAGGGCGCCACGGGAGCGCCCACGAGCGTGCGCACGTGCTGGTCCGTGTTGGACAGCGCTTCGCGCAGCAACTTGCGGTTCATGCCCACTTCACGCGTGAGCACGTCGGCGGCCTGCTGGAGGCGCACGCGGGCGTCGCGGAAGCGATCGTCCACCTGCTCGCCGAGCAGCTCTTCGAGCTCGCGCAGCGTGCAGTCTTCACTGCCACCCAGGAGCACGTTGAGCTGACGGCGGCGCTGACGCGCCTGGCCGAGAGTCGCGAGGATGCGATGCGTGGCAAAGGTGCTGTCGTCGACACCCTGGATGTCGTCGCTGGCCACGGCGGCGCGCTGGCGGCGCATCTGGGCGATGAGATCGTCGAGCAGTCGCCGCTCGCTGACGAGTGCATCGTGGAGCGTGTCGAGCAACGTCGTGGATGGCACGGCGGGGCGGGACACGGATTCGGGAGCGTACAGTGTCGTCGGCGACATCAGCGGGATTCGGAAACGGGGGGCGACACGGTGGACGAAGCGGCCGGCAGGCGGCCGCGCAACTGACGGTACAGCGCCTCCGCCAGGCCGCCCTCCCACTGTGTGGGAGTTTCGGCAGCTAGGTGCTGATCCATGAGGCTCGTGAACATCTCTTCGCCGGCCCCGCCTGAAACGATTCCTTCCTGCTGCGGAACGGTTTCACGCATGACCTTGAACAGTTGCTGCACGAAGAGCCCTTCGAGCTGCTTCGCGGACTCGCGGAGCTTCTCGTCGTCGCTCTGGACCGGACCGGCCTTGGCGCCGGAAATCGGGCCGGCCACCAGTCGGTTGGCGATGGGGGAGATCACCGGACGATGACCTCGGCGGTGATGGCGCCCACTTCGCGCAGCGCGGCGAAGATGGCGGCAATCTCGTTGGCGGGCGTCTGCACGGCGTGCAGGGCAGTGGCGACGCGCTGGCCCGGAATGCCGGCGGGCAGGCGCACGCTGCCGGGAATGGCGGCGGTGTCGTCGTCTGCCAGCTTGCCGATGGACAGCGTGATGGCGCCGTGGCTCACCGTGGCCGCGCCGACGATCATGTCGCCGCCGGCCACCACGGTGCCGTCCTTGCCATCGATGATGAGCCGGGCGCGCGATTCCGGTGCAATGCCCAGGTCACGAATGCGGGCCATGGCCACGGGCTTCTGCACCGAATCGGCCAGCGTCACGAGCACCGAGCCCTCGTCTTCCACCACCGCAGTCTTTTCGCCCATGGTGGCGTTGATGGCGGTGGCGATCTTGGTGGCGGTGCCCAGGTCCGGCTCCCGCAGGAAGAGGCGCGAGGTGGCGGCCATGGTGGGGCGCGGCAGGTCAGCCTCGAGCACGCCGCCCGTGGGAATGCGGCCGTTGGTTTCGTGCGAGGGCATGTAGCGCGTGGCCGTGCCACCATCGCTGATCATGAGCGTGCCCTGGGCGCTGGCGAGTGGCGGGCCGTTGGGGTCGGCCACGAGCGGCGTCATGAACAGCTGGCCGCCGCGCAGCGAACGCGCGTCGCCGATGCTGGAGACATGCACTTCGAAGCGGCCGCCCGGACGCAGATAGGGCGAGACTTCCGCAGTGACCAGCACCGCCGCCACGTTGCGCATGCGAATGAGATCGGCCGGTACTTCAATGTTGAAGCGACGCAGGATGTTGACCACGCTCTGCACCGTGGGGCCGGCGGACTGGCCGCCGATGGCGCGATCGCCGGTGTTGTCGAGACCAATGGCGAGCCCGTAGCCCACGAGGCGCACGGGCAGTGCTCCCTCGGGCGAGGTGAGGTCGCGGATCTTGACGTCGTTCTGCGCGAACGAGGTGGTGGGCAGCAGGAGCAGCAGCAGGGCGGCGATGGCGAGGGCGCGCATCACAGGTGCCGTGATCTTGTGCGTGATCGATTGTGCAATCGATGGCGATGTCGCGTTCACGGCCAGATCGCTCCGATGATCTTGGTGATGAGGCCCTGCTTGGGCTTGCCCAGCGGGCCGGGTGAGGCGTAGCCGAGCTGCGCGTCGGCCACGCGGCTCGACTCGATGACGTTGGTGACGGACACGTCCTGTGCGCGGACCCAGCCGGTGAAAACGATGTCCTGCTTGGCCTTGTCGACGTCGATGATCTTGGTGCCCTTGATCTGCAGCAGGCCGTTCTGGCCGAGGGCCACGATGCGCACGCTCATTTCGTTTTGAAAGCGATTCTCGCGGCGCGCCTGGCCACGCTGCTGCTGATCGGCGGTGTTGCGCGTGTCGAGGCCGATGCTCTGCGACTCGCCGGGCATGCGGGCATTGGCACCGAGGCCGCGCGTACGGCTGTCGGTGGCAATGTTCTCCTTGACGGCGGTGGAGATGGTGTAGTCGTCGATGAGCACGGTGATGATGTCGCCCACCGCGAACTGCCGGCGATCGGAGACCCAGGAGGTGCGGGCGGGCGCGGCCGGCGTGGTGGCGCTGCTGTTGGCCGCGCTCTGCTGCGCGCCCTGCTGCGTACCGGTGGCGGGTTGCGCGGGCAGCCAGCTCGGCGTGGCCAGCACGGCGGCCATGCCCATGAGCCAGAGGGCGGCACCGGCGAGCAGCGGTCGGGAAGTGGATGCGGACATCATAGGTGAACTCTCGAGTGGAGACTCAGCGGAGACGAACGAGATTGGGACCCACGGCCACACCATCGAGGCGACGGCTGCGATCGACGCGCACGCCCACGGCTCCGCCGAGGGCGGCGGTGTTGGTGGCCACGCCCGTGAGCACGAGGCGCAGGGCGCCGTCCTGCCAGATGGCGGTGACGGGCTGGCCGCCGGTGATGGCCGCCGGCGGCGACACGGCGGGCGCGCGCAGCACTTCGCCCATGGCGATGGGACGGCGCGTCACCCAGCCCGGCTGCGCCGGTGTGGTGTCGGGCGCCGCATTCCAGCGCCAGGTGATGACGGTGTCGAGCCGCGCGATGTCCTCGGCGCGCAGCATTTCGCCGCGGGCGATGGCGCGCGTGGCCACGGTGTAGGTGACGCGGCGCTGATCGCGGGCCAATGGCACGCTGTCGGGCGCCGTGCCCCGCGTGGTGTCGCGCGCGCTGTCGTCGGCCTGTACCGGATTCTGCGCACGCAGCACCGCCGCGCTGCCGAGCAGCAGCGCGAGCACGATGAACGAACGGGAAGCCAGGAGCAGCACGGGCGACATGATGGCGGGACTCAGCGGGTGATGTTGTTGGCGATCTGACCCATCTCGTCGGCCGTCTTGATGGCCTTCGAGTTGATTTCGTAGGCACGCATGGCGGCGATCATCTCCACCATTTCCTGCACGATTTCGACGTTCGAGCCTTCGAGGCTGCCCTGCTGCAGGCGGCCCATGCCGTCTTCATTGGGGAAGCCGATGACCGGCTGACCCGAGGCGGTGGTGGGCGCGAGCAGGTTCTGTCCGAGGTTGAGCATGCCCGACGGATTCGCGAAGCGGGCGAGCTCGATGCGGCCGAGTTCCGTGGGCTGGATGTCGGTGCCGCGACGCACACTCACCACACCGGAGACGGAGATGGTGAGTTCGGACGCGTCGACGGGAATGCGGATGGGCGGCTGCACCGTCTGGCCGCCGCTGGTGACGAGCACACCCTGATCGGAGATCTGCAGGCTGCCGTCACGCGTGTAGGCCAGCTGTCCGGTGGGCAGCTGCACCTGCAGAAAGCCGTCGCCTTCGATGGCGATGTCGAGATTGCGGCCCGTCTGCTCGATGGGCCCCTGCTCGTGCAGACGCTGCACACTGGAGAGGCGCGTGCCGCGACCCACCTGAATGGCGGGCAGCGTTTCGGTTTCCACGCCCCCGATGATCTGCGTGCCCTGCACGGTCTGATACAACAGATCCTCGAAGTGCGCCCGGCTGCGCTTGAAGCCGGACGTGTTCACGTTGGCGAGGTTGTTGGCGATGATTTCGGTGCGGGTCTGCTGCGCCATCATGCCAGTGGCGGCGGCGCGGAGTGCTGGATCCATGGTCGGGTCTCCTGTTGGCCTTAGACGGGGCGAGCGAGGTCGGTCACGGCGATTTCGCGTGCCGCGTCGAGGTTGGTCAGCACCTTCTGCGCGGCGCTGTAGCGGTGCAGCACGCTGATCATGTCGGTCATGGCGGACAGCGTGTTGACATTCGATTCCTCGACGAAGCCCTGCTTGACCTGGCGTTCGTTGGGGGGCACGACCTGGCGCGAGGCGTCGGGCACGAAGTGCGTGCCGCCCTCGTGCTGGAGGTCGCTGCCGGGCGCGACCCGCTCGACCTTGAGGCGTTGCAGGGGCTTGCCATTCACACTCACCTGGCCGCTGGCGTCGATTTCGAGCTGGCCGGCGGGGATGGTGATGCCGTTGCCGTCTTCGCCGAGCACGAGGTTGCCCTTGGCATCCACGAGCTGGCGATCGGCGTTGAGCTGGAAGGTGCCGTTGCGCACGAAGCGCTCACCGCCGGGGGTGCGGACCACAAAGAACCCGTCGCCCTCGATGGCGAGGTCGAGCGGGTTGTGGGTCTGCGTGTAGGAGCCCGCCTCGAGATTGACGGCGGTGTCGGTGGCGGCGAGGGCGTTGTCCATGAGCCGCGCAAACGCCACCTCGGCCTTGAAGCCGCGGGTGGAGGCGTTGGCGAGGTTGTTGGCGAGCACGGCCTGGCGGCGTTCCAGCATCTGGAGCGCGGCGGCGGCGGAACTCATACCGTTGGATTGGACGGGACCTGGCATGTCGGGACCGGAAAAGGGACACGAACTCGCCAGCGATAAAAGCATTGGTCGTGCCACGGCGGCGCGGCGCGCTTCGAACTTCACAAAGTGTTATATTTCAACGACTTGGACTTCCAGGCGGCAATTCGTGCCTGCCTCGGTGGACCGGCAATTGGCGGAAAATGATGCCGGGCAGGGGGGTGGGCGGTCGGAGTTGCCGCGAGTGCTCGCGTTCGGATTCTGTGATGTGAGTTTCATGAATAGGGAGAACACCCTATTGCCCCCCCCCCTACGTGAGTTCACAAAATGGAAACCGCGAGTGGCTGGGAGTGGGGACGTGGTACGCGTCAGGATAACCCGACTGCTGAGCGCAACCGATGCCCGGTTGCGCCCAATCATTTACCAAAGGAGGCGGCACATGGCTTGGAAAAAACTCATCGTCCTCGCCGTGGGACTGATGGTGGTTTCGACATTCGACCCAATCACCGAAGTGATCACACGGGGTACTGCGCTTATCGCCCAAGAACTCCCCTGTACGGGATCCTGCGAGGAACAGGAGGAGACAGGCGATTGTGAGCAAACATGCTCGCCGATGCCTGCGAGCTGCAACGGGGGCGAGTACGTCTGCGGGGAACTGCCGGGATGTACCGTCTGTGTGTGCAGCATGCGCGACGAAAACAGACGTTGCACAGTTTGGACCCCGCAAACAAACACGCCAAAGCAGAAGACCAGATCCTAGTACTGCTTCTCCCACTCCAAACCACTCTGAAGATTCATGCACGCACGTTTGACCATGGCACTGCTGCTCAGTCTCTGTGGCTGTGTAGCTAACGAAAATCCGTCCAAGTCCGGCCTGGGAGACAGTGAACTCCGACCAATATGGACAGTCGACCTGACCACTGCTGAAACGTCAGCAGATCTGGACGACATCTTCATTGAGCGTGACAGAGTTCTCACTGTTCAAGCAAACGATGCGTCAGTGATGGCGTTCGATAGGAGCAGCGGGAGAAAGGTGTGGGAGAAGCGTACCCGTGGTGCTGGTCCCGGTGAATTCCTTTCTCCACGCCAACTCTTCGGATTCGGCGAAGGCTTGGTGGGAGTTGTAGATAACCGTCAGGGACGGATCACCGTTCTCAAGACGGACGGCAACGTCGATCGGATACTCGGTGGTGAACGGACGGCCGGCGACCTGACCAACGTGTGTGGAACCTATGATGGCCATCTGCTCGCGGTCAGACTACCACTCTTTGAGATAATCCGGATCAATGATGAGCCGGAAGCACAAAGTCTTTTCCGACTGAATTGGCCTACCCCCATCTTCAATGAGAGTCCTATGCTTCAGCAGGGACTCTTTGCGAAGGACCACGCAGGGCGTTGCGTAGTTTACCAGCCACGCGGTGACTTCTTCTTTGAGCTGCTTGCAGACTCGCTCAGTGCGGGGCAGTTCAGAACGTACGCGCAGTCGTATCCACCACAGAAGATTGATCGGACAAAGCAGTTTCCGCGGGTCTCGCCAGGCGGGATTGCAGCAGCGTATGCCGTGGTAAAGCACGATACTGTATTCGTCCTTCGGGGCGGTATCAACAAGTCCGATGAGGGTGTTGTCGATGCCTACCTGCTTGCTACCGGGCAGCGCGTCTCCCAATTCCAGCTTCCGACGACGACGTACAAGTTTGACATGCTGGACGATCATGTCCTCGTGTTGGAAACCAGCGACGAAGGCTCCATCCTGAGGCTATACGCTCGATGACCGGCTTCCGAAGTTCGGTGTTTGCATGTTTCGCCGCGGCATTCACACTGAGCGTCGCATGCACTGAACGGCGGAGCGATGCACCTGCTCCCGCTTCAGTTGTATTGCCGGTGTCAGCCATCGAAGACAGTTTGCTTGCCATTCCGGTTGTCGGTGGATTGCGACCTCGCGCTGTGCTCTTTGTTGATGCATCGTGCCCAAACTCGATGTACGCCTTGGAGCAGGCAATGGCCGACCGCAGTGTGGCTTCACAGCTCGCGATAAGCTACTATCCACAGGTAGTCAGGGATCCTGTGGCACGGTTTGAAACGACGGCGCTCGAATGTGCGCGGCAACTCGGCGCACTCTCGCAGTACGTCACCCAACGGCTAGATGACGCAGGTCGAGGCGGGCGTGCCGTAGAGCTATCTGCCGGTGCTGTCGGCATCGACACCGCTCGCTTCATGCAATGTGTCGCTGATCCGCGAACCGAATCCGTCATTGACCGCCACCAAGCCTTCGCAGAGCGGTACGGTGTTTCTGTATTGCCTCTTCTTGTGCATCAAGACGCAAGCACAGTCGGACGCGACAGCGTGATCGAGGCATTCACACGGCTTAAGTAGCTCCTCTGCGCGACCCTTGCGGCATTCGCGTACCGCGTGGGAAAGGCGATCCCGCATGGTGATGTCAGGGCGTCACCGTGATCAATCCATCCAGAATGCCCGACTTGTCGAGGTCGACGTAGGCGTTCTCGCTGATCTCACGGGTCTCCTCAACCTCAGCGTCCGAAAACTCGAGCAGCGCCGTGCCGGTATCTTTGAAGTACTTGACATTCATGGCTCGAACCCGCAATGAAAGAAGGCGTTGTGCACCGTGAGCGCAATAGGAAGTAGCACCACGCGAAGGTACCTCCCCACCTCTGGAATGTAGGCCCATCGGCAAATCCGGCCGTCCCCAGCGTGGCGCGCTCAGCGCGCCGCCACCGCCGGGCCACCCAGTTCGAGCAGCATGGCCACCGCATCCACCGGCAGGCCCGTCTTCCAGGCGATTTCCGTGGGCTCGGCACCAGCCGCCGCAAGCGCCTGCACCGCACGCGGCGTGCGCGCGGCGCGTCCGGTCATTTTCACGGCCGGCAGGTTTCCGGTCACGGGACGCGTCGCCAGCGACGAGCGGGTGCTGCGGGCGCGACGCGCCGTGATGGCACGCGACACCGCGCGCACCCCGAGGCTCAACACCCAGAGCAACAGGCCCGCCGCCACGGCAGCGCCGGCATACAGCTTGTACATGAGGGGCACGGCTGGCGACACCGCCGCAGCGCCCACCACCAGACCCACCAGCGTCACCAGCAGACTGAGGGCCACGAGCTTGAACGTCTCCCGCATGCTCAGGCCACCTGATCGCGCAGGGGCTTGAGCTCCACGCGTAACTTGCTGAGGGCCTTGCTGCGAATCTGCGACACACGCGACTCGGTGAGCTCGAGCACCTTAGCAATCTCGTGCAGCTTGAGCTCCTCGAAATAGTACAGCGACAGCACCACGCGCTCCTGCTCCTTGAGACGCAGAATGGCGTCCTTGAGGTGCGACACTTCCTGTTCGTGGGTGAGGCTGTCCTCAACACCCTGCTCGTCGTGCGAGGTGAGCGTTTCCGCCGGCACGGGCGTGGTGTTCTCGCGCTCGCCCGGCGCGCGGTCGAGCGGAATGTGGTGCGCGCCTTCCACGTCGGCCTGCCAACGCCACAGCGTGCCCATGTCCACCCCCAGCTGTTCGGCAAGCTCGCGGTCTTCCGGGGCGCGGCCATGCAGGCGCTGGAAGCTCTCGCGTGCGGCGCCGATTTCGCGCGTCTTGCGGCGAATGCTGCGTGGCACGTGATCCTGCTTGCGCAGCTCGTCGAGAATGGCGCCACGAATGCGCGGGGCGGCGAACGTACTGAAGGCCAGGCCGCGTGAGGCATCGAAGCCCTCGAGCGCCGTCATGAGGCCGATCGTGCCGGCACTCACCAGCTCGTCGAAGTCGGCCCGCACGGCCAGGGTGCGCGAAACCTGTCGCGCCACGTGATGCACCAGTCCGAGATGCTCCTCGAGGAGACGGTCACGGGCCATCTGATTGCCGGCCTGATACGATTGCCAGAGCTTCGCATGCATGGCGGATCCTGCAGAGGTCGCGAGAGTCACGATCAGACACCAGAACGGGAGGGGGAGCGAACTGACAGGGCGCGCATAACGACATCGTGAGCAGCAAGCGCCGCTGGGGAACCGGCCGCTGCGTCGGGGAAGGGCATGCCCCGGCGAAGTGCGGCGTCGAGCGTAGGATCGGCCGGAATGGCGCCGGCCAGGCGCAACGAAAGTCCAAGGAACTGACGGGCACCGGCATCGATGGCGTCGAAGCAGCGCGCTGCTTCACTCCCCTCATGCCGATTGACGAGCACGTCCACCGGAAGGGCACGGTGCCGGGTGTGCACCGCCTTGCAGAGGGCGTAGGTGGCGGCCAGGGCCACCGGGTCACTGCCGGCCGAAACGGCCACGAGGCGTTCGTTGGCGTGCGGCGTGATGGAGGCGAGGACGGGATCGAGGCGCGCGCCACAGTCCACCACCACCAGATCGGCCTGCTCCGCCAGCGGTGACAGACGACGCATGCAGGCGCGGCGCTCAGCGGCCGTGATGGCCACGGCGGTTGCGCCCTCGGCGTCACCGCTGTGGCGCGGGGCACCACCAGCCACCAGTGTGAGGGTGCTGGAGACGGGTGTGGCCACCTGCGACGGCGTCACGCGGCCGCCGCGCAGGTCGGTCCAGCTGGCCTGGGGTGTCACACCCAGGGTCAGGGCCAGCGGTCCCACAAAGTCATCGGCGTCCACGAGCAGCACACGCACGCCGTCACCGGCGGCGGCCACGGCCAGCAGCGCCGAGAGCAGCGTGGTGCCCGAACCACCGCGGCCACTGGCCACGAGCAGCGTGGGCGTGCCGCCGGCAGACGGGCTGGCGGCAGCAATCCCGTCGCGGCCCACGGCATCACGCAGGCCATCTGCCTGCGACGGAGACGCCGGCACGGTACCGCGCGGAGGGCTCATGAGTGAGGTGACCATCAGGCGGGCGTCCAGTCAGGCTCGGCGTCGGCCGAGAGACCCCAGGCGCGCAGCAAGCGCGGCACACCGGGCTTGAGGTCGGCGGGCACGTCCTGTCCATCGGCCACCCAGCGCGTGGGCATTTCGAGCGAGAGCGCGAGATCGGTGATGCCGGTTTCGCG
This sequence comes from Gemmatimonadaceae bacterium, assembly GCA_016741895.1. Taxonomy (GTDB): domain Bacteria; phylum Gemmatimonadota; class Gemmatimonadetes; order Gemmatimonadales; family Gemmatimonadaceae; genus Gemmatimonas. The sequence goes on from JACVCT010000039.1 coordinate 19,111, forward strand.
CGGCACCTCGTCGAGCTTGGAGAGCACGAGATGTGTGGCGCCGCAGTGCGTGCGCGTGGCGCGATAGGCGCGGCCGATATCGATGGCGAGATCGGCGCGCAGCGAGGCCGGCAGCACGAGATGCACTTCGTCAGGTGCGATGGCGTCCAGCAGTGTGCGCCAGCGCTCGGTGAGCTCGGCGCTGGCCGGGCTGCGTCCCGGCGTGTCGATGATGACGACATCGCAGTCGGCCGAGAGCCGCTTGATGGCGGCCTCCACTTCGCGCGCGTCGTACACGACTTCGAACGGCACGTCGGCGAGTTCGGCATAGGTGGCGAGCTGCTCCATGCCGCCCACGCGATAGGTGTCGATGGTAAGCAGACCAGGACGCGCGGCGCCAAACATGCCGCGACGCACTGCGAGCTTGGCGGCCGTGGTGGTCTTGCCGGCACCCGTGGGGCCCACCAGCGCAATGCAGTAGGGCCGTCCGTCGGCCTTGCGCAGCACACGCGGCAGCGGCGCGGGCTCGAGACGTGCGCGCACGCGTTCCACGGTGGTGCTGGGTGCAGCCATGACTTCCACCATGGGCACGCCGGCATCACGCACGGTGCGCGTGTGCAGAATCATGACGTCGTCGCCGAGGGTGCGACGGGCGCGATCGGCGACATGCGACAGGTCGGCGCCGCGGAAGCGCTCGAGGGCGGGATAGTTGGTGTACTCAGGCATTCGGCATCTCCCACGTGGCGACGCTGCTCAGGGTGATCTGGGCGGGCAGCTCGGCCAACGAGACCACGGGCAGGCTGGGCAACACCGGTTCGATCAGGCGTCGCACGCCCACGCGCAGTGAGGGCGGTGTGATGAGCGGCAGCGGACGGCCATCCACCGCATAGGTGGTGGCGAGGTTGTTGAGGTCGCGCAGCATGCCGGCGAGCGACTCCGGCGTGAGCACGGGCGCGGCCGGGTTGGCACTGCGCGGCGAGAAGAGGCCCACGAGCGCGCTCTCGAGACGCGCCCCGATGGTGATGCCACGTACGGTGCCGGTGTTGTCGGCGAAGAGTCGCGCGATGACGTTGGTAAGCGCCTTGCGCACCACTTCGGTGAGCGCCTCGGGGTCCTTGGTGCTTTCGGCGCCGTCGCCCAGGGCTTCGAGAATGGTGACGAGATCGCGGATGGGCACGCGCTCGCGGAGCAGACGCTGCAGCACGCGGTGCAGCACGCTGAGCGACACCTTGCCCGGGATGATTTCTTCCACGAGGGCGGGGTGCGACTTCTTGAGCGTCTCCACCATCTCCTGCACTTCCTGACGGCCGAGCAGTTCGGCCGCGCTGCCCTTGAGCGTTTCGAGCAGATGCGTGGCGACGACGGTGGTCGGTTCGACCACGACGTACCCGAGCGCTTCGGCCTCGCTGCGGCGTGCGGCGGCCACCCAACGTGCGGGCATGCCGAAAGACGGGTCCACGGTTTCCATGCCGTCGATTTCCGCGACCACGCCGCCGGTGTTGAGCGCCATGAGGAAGCGCGGCAGCACTTCGGCGCGCGCCACTTCACTGCCACGCAGCTTGATGACGTACTCGTTGGCCGGCAGGCGGATGTCGTCGCGAATGCGAATGGGCGGCACGAGGATGCCGAGTTCGAGCGCGGCCTGCTTGCGCAGCAGCGAGATGCGCTCGAGCAGATCGCCGCCCTGGCCCTCGTCGACAAGCGGAATGAGCGCGTAGCCCACTTCGAGTTCGATGGGGTCGATCTGCAGGAGATCCTGCATGGGATCGGGCGCGGCGGGCGCGTCGGCCACTTCGGTGTCGGTTGGCACGGTGAGCAGCGCCAGCTCATTGCGGCGCTTCTCGGCCTTGGTGGCCACCTGCGCCACGTAGGCGGCCACGGCCGCCATGGCGAGGAAGGGGAAGGTGGGCAGCGCGGGAATGAGGCCGAAGGCGGCCAGCAAACCCGCCACAATCCCCATGGAGCGCGGATGCGGGCCGAGCGGATTGGTGAGCAC
>JACVCT010000040.1 GCA_016741895.1 Gemmatimonadaceae bacterium
GCCTGCGTCTCTATCCCACGCTGAGCGGGGCGCCCACCGAACGTCGGCAGCGCCTCGACACCCGTCTCGTGGAAGCCTTTGGCCCGGACGTGGTGCTGGTGGTGCTGCAATCCGACCCGCTGGGTGCTGCGGGGCTCGACGCCTTGGCGCGCAGCCTCGACGCGCTCCGCCAGGACAGTGTGCAGCTCGCCGTGGCCGTGTCACTGGGCCGCCTGCCCGATGCGCCGGACAGTCCCGAGCGTCTCGCCTATCTGGCGCGCATCCTCGAGCGGCTCAAGCCCGACATCCTCTTTCCCGCACTCGGCGAGCCCCTGCCCTCGTGGATTGCCGCGCCGCCGCCGAGCAGTGACTGGTGGCGCGCGCTGCTCATTCGCAGCGCTGCGCTCGTGCAGCGCATGCGGCCTCGCACCGTGCTCGCCTGGAGCGCGGCGCGCCTCGATGCCACCGACAGCAGCGTCTACGCCTGGGCCACCGCGCCCGGTGCTCCGGTGGAAATGATCGGCGCCATGGTGTATCCCAGTTTTTCGGGGCTGCCCGGTGTGGACGCAAGACTGCGCGCCCTCACCCGCTGGCATGACGCCGCGGTGGGTCGGCGTACCGACGGACGGGCGCTGCCGCCGCACTGGCTGGTCCATGTGGGCGGCTTGCCGGCAGCGCATGGTGACGACGCGCAAACCATCGCCATGCGCCGCAGCCTGGCCTTCGCCACCCGGCAATCGTGGATCAACGGGGCAATAGTGGGTGAGCCCTCCGACGACCGCGGCCAACTGGGGCTGCGGGCCGCGAACGGCCGCGAGCGCGACGCCGTGCAGGCCATCGGACTCGCCATGCGGCGCTTCACCGAAGCGCGCGCCCGGCGATAGCGCGTTCGCTGGACGCGGCGGCGGTCAGCCCGTACCGCGCACCACGCCCTCACCCACCCGCTGCGGATCGAAGTAGTGCGCGGCCACACGCTGCACATCGGCCGCCTGCACCGCCGCCAATCGCTCGCGCTCATCGGCGGCTTCACCAAGCCCGTCGCCAAACAGCCAGGCGTCCACGAGGTCGGCCAGCACATGCCCGCCGGACTGCTGCGCGATGGCCTGCGTGCCCAGCAGATAGCGCCGCGCGCGCTCCATCTCCTCTTCACTGGGCGGCGCCTCCACAAAGCGCGCGAACTCACGCAGCAGTCCCTCGCGTGCCTCCTCTTCGCGCGTCGGTGAGGTGGCAATGTAGGCCGCAAACGCGCCGACGGCGCTGCGCTCGATGGGGAATGCCGACACCGTGTAAGCCAGCGACTGCGCGTCACGCAGCTGCTCGAAGAAGCGCCCGCCCAGCCCACTGGCGATGCTCGACAGCACTCGCGTGGCGTATCGGTCGGTATCGGTGCGCGATGGCCCGGGGAACAACAGCGCCAGCGCCGTCTGCTGCTTGTCGCGGCTGTCCACCTCACGCCGCACTTCCTGTGGCCAGGGCGCCGCCGCGATCCACGGCTGCTCGCGATACACGAGCGACGCGAAGGCCGCATCCAGTTGCGCAGCCGTGCGTTCCGGATCCACGTCGCCGACCACCGCCAGCACCGTCTGCCCCTGCATCACCTGCGTGGCATGTGCGGCCGCAAGGGTTGACGCATCGAGCGCGGCCAGGCTGGTCTCGCTGCCAATCGTGGAACGCGCGTAGGGATGCGTGCCGTACACGGCCTGTGAGGCGAGACGCATCGGCCAGCGATACATGTCATCGCGCAGGCGTGCCAGTTCGCTCAACGCCTGTGCACGCTCCGTCTCCACGCCGTCGGCGGGGAAGGCGGCCTCCTGCACCACTTCGGCCAGCAGGTCACCGGCAGTGGTCAGGTGACGCAACGGCACCGACAGGGCCCAGCCGAGGCTCTCCAAGCCGGCGCTCACGCTGATGCTGCTGCCCAGATCCTCGGCCGCCTCGGCAATCTGCGCACCGCTGCGCCGACGCGTGCCCTTGAGTGTGGACTGCAGCATGAGACGGGCGCGGCCCTCCTCCTCGACCGCATCGAGCACCGCGCCGCCGCGCTGGACCAGTCCGAGATGCACCAGCGGCGCGCCGGCGCGCGGATGCACGAGAATGGGCACGCCGCCGCGTGTGTGGAACACATGCACGTCGTGCTGGGCTTCGGTGGTGGCTCCGGCGGCGCGCGACGCGGACGAGCCGGGCGTGTGCACGGCCGGCGCCTCGACGACAGCCGCGCCGGGCGGTGTGGGCAGCGACGGCGCACTCATCACGGCGCTGCCCTGCCCCACCACCTCAGCCAGGAGCGCCTGCATGCCTTCAGCATCCGAAGCCAGCGGCTCGGCATGCTCCGGCCGGTACGACACGACACTCACCTGCCCGGCATCGAGGTGCGTGTTGACCACGCGCTGCAGCGTCTGCCGGTCCAGCGTCATGAGTGCGTCGTAGTACTGCGACGCTGCCACGAGGCCGCCCTCGGCCTCCCACGACGCGAGATACTGCGCCTGCCCATCCATGCTTTCGAGCCGCCTGAGCCAGCGCGCCTCGAGAATGCGCTGCGCACGCTGCACCTCGCTGGCACGGAAGCCGTCCTGACGCAGGGCATCGAGCTCACGCCACAGGGCCTGGGCCGCCGCGCGAGCCTGGGCCGGCGGGCCTTCGGCGTGCAGCACGAACACCCCGATGGCATCGGTGGTGTAGTTCCACGCCGACACGGAGCTGGCCAGCTGTCGTTCGCGCAGCGCGCGATAGAGCCGCGACGCGCGGCCCGAGCCCATGGCCACGCCGGTCAGATCGAGCGCCGCCGCATCGGGATGCGCAAGACCCGGCACCCGCCATCCGAACGCCGTGTGCTGCGGCGCGATGTCGCCGCTCCACTCGCGGTGACGGAAGCCGGGGGTGATGCGCTCCATGGGGCCACGATCACGCGGTGGCGTGCCGGCCTCCAGCGGACCGTAGCGCGCCACGACTTCACGGCGCACATCGTCCACACTGACGTCACCCACCACGCACAGAATGGTGTTGTCGGGCCGGTACCAGCGACGATAGAAAGCCACGAGCTGCTCGCGCGTGAAGCCGCGCAGCATCTGCTCCTCGCCGATGCGCCAGCGCCGGATGCGATGCCGGTCATGCAGCAGCGCATACAGGGTTTCGATGGTCACCGCCGACGCCGTGTCGCGCTTGCGCTTGGCCTCCTGGATGATGACCTCGAGTTCGCGCGCGAGTTCCTCGGCATCGATCACCGAGCGCGCGTAGGCATCGAACTGGATGTCCAGGCCGGCCACAAACGACGACGACGGCAGCACCGTGTAGTAGCTGGTGTGGTCGTAGATGGTGTGGGCGTTGAGATAGCCGCCGTTGGCCTTCGTTTCGCGCGCGATCTGGCCCACCCCGCGCGTCGGCGTGCCCTTGAAGTACATGTGCTCGAGCACATGGGCGATGCCCACGATGTCGTCCGACTCGTCGAAGTAGCCGGCCTTCACGTGCGTGACAATTGACACCACGGGCGCCGAGCGATCCACACGCACCAGCAGCGTGAGACCATTGGGCAGGACTTCACGCACGGTATCGTGATGCAGCGCGAGCGCGTCGCTCGGCCGCAGGAGCTGCGACGTCATGGAAGGCTCGTTACGGAGTGGGACGCGGTGCCGCGCCCGGTGGCATCGTGCCTGGGGGCATCATGCCTGGAGGCATCATGCCTTGAGGCAACATGCCCGGCGGCAGGGGTGGCGTGGCCAGACAGCCCTGCCACTCGCCGGGACCGGCGCGTTCGTACCAGCGACGCGCCTCGTCGAAGCGCTGGAGGCGATGCAGCGCACAGGCGAGAAAACCCTGCGCCACCCGATCGGCGGGATCGATCTGCAATGCCCGTACGTAAAAGCGTCGCGCGATTTCCGGCTGGCCCTCGGTCAGCATGAGCGAGGCGAGCTCACGCGAGGCGATGGCGGAGTTGGGCGCGAGCTCAACCGCCGTGGTGAGGAAGCGACGGGCGCGCGGCAGATCGCCATCATCACGCGAGAGTCGGCCGAGGTACACAAGGGGCCGCGCGTCGTTGGGGAAGCGGCGGGCCATGTCGGCCATGGCGCCACGGGCCAGCACGGTGTTGCCGCTGCGGTAGGCTGCGCTGGCCTCGGCAAAGGCGCGATCGGCGCGGCCCTGCCACCACCAACCGCCACCGATGGCGGCGGCCAGCACAAGCACCGCCACCGCCAGCCAGGCCAGCGGCGGAAGGCCCAGACGCCGCCGGTCACCGCTGTCAGTCGATGCCGCTGCCCCCATGAGCGGCGGCATGGACGACGGGGGTGGTGGCGGCGGAGAGTAATGCGACGAATGAGGCGGCGCGGTCGATGCCCCTCCGGAAGACGCTGCGGGCGACGCGCCGAACGACGCCGTCGCTGACGAGCCGGACGGCGGAGCGTATGGCGGCGGCGCGAAGCTTGGGGCGCTGTCGGGGACGGCGTGTTCGAGCGCCATCCAGGCTTCGCGCAGCAGAATGCGTTCGGACTCCGTGGTGGCCGGTGCATCGCTGCGATCGGCCCACGACGAGAGACCCACCAGGGCGTGCGCATCACTGATGGTGAGCACACCAAGCCGCCGTGCCTCACCCACCAGCGCCTGACCGGTGAGTTCCGGCCGCCCCACCACACGCTGGAGCACGACCTGGGCCGCGTCCCACAGCACGGGTGCGGTGGACGTGGCCATGGCGTCGGGGCTGAAGACACGTCGCGCCGCGTCAAGCGCGGCGCGAGCAGTGAGCGATGCGTCGGTACCGGTCATACGGAACCCGTCATGCGGAACCCGTCAGACAAAGTGAGACATCGGGCGTGCGGCCGGAATGGGCCCCACGCGAATGCGCAGCGCCATCCGCTCAGCGCACGATGCGCAGCATGCCGGCCTCGGCACCGCCACGCAGAAAGGCCTCGGGCGCATGCGAGGCCACCTGACGTCCCGTTGCCCCGTAGAAGCGTCGCGCTTCCTGCGCCATGAATTCCTCGAGCGGGCGGCCGGCATCGCGCGCGTCACGCAGCGCCTGCACGATGGCCTCCCAGGTGCCCTCGAACACCGTTCCGTCGCGCATGATCACGCGATGCAGATCGTCATCGGTCATGAGCACGTCGGTGGACGAGCCCTCCGATGCGACCCCGCTGGCGTTTTCGCCCTCGGATTCGGTGCCGGGCCCGCCGGCCTGCTGCTGACTGACGAGGCCAGTCAGCAGCGTGCCGAGCGTCTCCAGCTGTCCCTGTGATTCGCCGTCCTCGACCAGTTCGCGCTCGAGCACGGTCTGCTCCACCTCGGCCAGCAACTCGTCGATGGCGTCCGGCTCACCAGCCAGTTCCACCAGACGGGCTTCCCACGGCTTCAGCTCCCCATCGTTCTCGGCCAGCTTGTAGATGGACTTCTTGAGCTCCATCACACGCCAGATGCCGAGTTCATCCCAGTGATCGGCTGGTGTGGTGGCCTCGAACTCCACCAGCGCGCCATCGAGATCGCCCCCGTCGTACAACAGGTTGGCGAGGTAAACACGCGCCTCGGCAAACGACGGGTCGATGGTGAGCGCCCGCCGCAGTGCGATCATGGCTTCCACATCGTTGCCCAGCCGATGCTGCGCGTAGCCGATGCAGGCCACGGCCTCAGCCGAGTCCTCGGCCTGCTGGATGGCGCGCTCGAAGTACGGCAGCGACGCCTCCACGTACCCTTCACGAAAGAGGGCGCGACCGATCTGCAGCATGAGATCGACGTCGTCCTCGTAGCCCAGTTCGATGGTGCGTTCGAAGGCCTGCATACCGGCCTCCGTCTGCCCGAACTTGAGCAACACCTCTCCCAGGCCGGCCAGGGCATCCTCGTGCTCGGGGTCGAGCGTGAGGGCCTCCTCGAAGCGCTTTCGCGCCCAGACGTACTCCTCGCGCGCCATGCGCGCGTAGCCGGCCCCGACGTGCAGCTCCACTGCCGACGGGTACAGCGAGAGTCCCTCGCGCAGGAGCTCAAGCGCCTCGTCGTACTGCCCCTCGTTGTAGAGGGCGTGCGCGCGCTCGTCGTACTCCTCGGAACTCAGGAACGGGTTGGACATTGCGAAACAGGCCTCCGGATACAGCGGGTTACCGGATAGTACCGTGCACGCCCGGGTTGGTTCAACGTGCCGATACCGCGCGTATCGCGATCGGGCGCTTTTTCAGGCGGAACTCGGGGCCGCCAGCGTGTCCTGCGTGTCAAGGGCTGCCAGTGCGACAGCTACCTGCCCCGCGAGGTGTGCGTTGGCCTCGAGAAGCGCCAGATTGGCGCGAACCGATCGTCCATCCGTACGCTGTTGGATTTCGGCCAACAGGAAGGGGGTCACCGCTGCCCCACGAACGCCCGCCGCAGTCGCGGCGCGCAGAGCAGCCTGTGTCGCGGTTTCGACGACATCCACCGGCACGGCATCGGACGCCGGTGGCGGTTGCACGACCAGCAGCGCACCAGGCCGTCCCAGGGCCCGATGGGCACGCCACACCGCTGCAAGCTCGCCGGGTGCATCAACACGTGCCGAGAGCCTGAGACCAGTGGAACGCGAAAAGAAGCCCGGCAGTTCATCGGTGCCGTAGCCCACCACCGGAACGCCCAGTGTTTCAAGACGCTCCAGGGTGGCCGGCAGATCGAGAATGCTCTTGGCACCGGCGCAGACGACGATGGCCGGGGTGCGGGCCAGCTCGACGAGATCGGCCGACTCGTCGAAGGGGGCATCGCGATGCACGCCCCCGATGCCGCCGGTGGCAAACACCTCGAGCCCACCCAACGCGCAGAGCGCCAGCGTGCCGGCCACGGTGGTGGCCCCATCGGCGCCCTGCGCCATGGCCAGCGCCAGATCGCGCGCCGACACCTTGCGCACGCCATCGCGGCGCAGGAATCGCTCGAGGTCTTCGCCCTCGAGATCGAGGACGGGAACGCCGCGTGCGATGGCAGTCACGGCGGGCAACGCACCGGCAGCGCGTACGGCGGCCAGCATGCGTTCGGCGGCCTCGCGGTTGTGCGGCGGGAGCAGGCCCTGCGCCAGCACCGAGCTTTCAAGGGCGACGACGGCGCCGCGACGCCGAAGCGTCACCTGGAGCGTGGGCGTGCAGCGAGGTTGCAGCGGGCTCCCGATCACATCGGCATAGTACAATGCGGCATGCACCGGAGCAACAGGTGCATGCCGCATGGCATGTGGCAGGATGGACGCCGTCGGCAACACAGACTGCCGACGGGCCAGCAGCGCGTCAGCTACTCGGCGGCGTTCTCGAAGGCGTCGGCCTTGCGCGCCTCGACCAGCTCCCAGTCGCTCGACGTCGGGTCGAACACGGCCATGATCTTCACGGTCTCACCCGCCCACGCATCGAACACCTTGCCGGTGTTCTGATACACCTTGATCTCGTGCCCGTCTTCGAACTTGAGCACAATGAGCGGATGCGTGTTGTTCACGTACTGCTTGCGCAGCTTGCGGGGCGGCTGGATGGGCGAGTTCATCGGGGCGGGGTCAGAGGGGCAGGAAGCAACATCCGAAAGTTGCCACGGGGCACGCACGGACGCCAGCGCGGCCAACAGGTGTGAGGGGCCGCGGCAGCGCGCTTCCCCACGGCCATCAGGTGACCGTGCTGGTCACCCCGGCAAACTCGCGCCAGGCCCCCGTGGCGAGGATGTCGTCCATGGCCGCGATGACCGCCGCCAGTTCGGCGTCGGTGGTGTAGAAGTGCGGCGCCACCCGAATACCGGCGCCCGCGCGGTAGTCGATGACGACGTCGCGGGCGAGCAGGGCCCGCGCCACCTCGGCAGCGTGCGGCAGACTGAAAGCCACCGTGCCGCCGCGCCGCGCTTCGTCCCGCGGCGCATGCACGGTCCAGCCACGGGCATCGGCGTCGGCGATGAGCTGCGCCGTCTGCCGCAGACTCTTGGCGCGAATGGCCTCCATGCCCGCCTCGGCCACGATGCGCGGCCCCTCGAGACCGGCATAGAGCGCGGGCACCACCGGGGTGCCGCCCAGCCAGCGCCAGCCCCCATCGGCGTACTGCATGGCCGGATCAAAGGCAAAGGGCGTGCGGTGCGCCTGCCAGCCGGTGAGCGCGGGCGCGTACCGCGCACTCATGGCGGCCGATGCATAGAGAAAGCAGCCGCCGGGGCCGCCGCAGAGCCACTTGAGCACGCCGCCGCAGAGAAAGTCCACACCCAGCGCCTGCACATCCACCGGCATCACGCCCACGCTGTGATAGGCATCGAGCGCCACCAGCGCTCCCACCTCACGCGCCCGCGCACAGATGCGCGCCGCATCGAGGATGTAGGCCGAACGGAACAGCACATGCGAAATGGCCACCAGCCGTGTGCGTTCGGTGATGCTGGTCAGCAGTCGATCGATGTCGATGCCCAACCCGTCATCGGAGGGCACCTCCACGATTCGCGCACCGAGCCGCGGAGCCAGCGCCTCGTAGGCGTACTTGACCGACGGGAAGTCGAGGGCCGTCATTACCACCTCGTTGCGCTCGGCCGGATAGTCGAGCGCGGTGAGGATGGTGCTCATGCCCATCGTGACCGTGGGCACCATGACCACGCTGCCGGTAGGTGCACCGATGAGGGGCGCAATGCGTGAGCCCATCGTGACCGGCAACTCCCACCAGCCTTCGGCCCAGGCCCGCACGCCACGCGACTGCCAGGCATCGGTGTACTGCTGCAACTGCGCCGGTACCGTGCGTGGCATGGCCCCCAGCGAGTTGGACACCAGATACGTGGACGTGGCGAGAATCGGGAACTCGTCGCGGAAACGCAGCAGCGGGTCGGGCGCAGTGGTCATGAGCGGATTACGTGGTCGCGGCAGCCGGAACGGCGTGATCAGGTGCCTGAACAGTAGCACGCACACGCACCTTGCGGCGGCGCTCCAGCCAGGCATACAGCACCGGCAGTACGAACAGCGTGAGCACGGTGCTGGTCACGAGCCCCCCGATGACCACCGTGGCCAGCGGGCGCTGGACCTCGCTGCCCGGGCTGGTGCTGAGAGCCATGGGGACGAAGCCGAGACTGGCCACGAGTGCCGTCATGAGCACGGGCCGCAGGCGATCGGTGGCCCCGCGCCGCACTCGGGTCAGCACGTCCTTGCCGGCCATCTGCGCATCGTGGCGGAGATGATTGAGGTGCTCCACCATGACCACGCCGTTGAGCACCGCAATACCGAAGAGCGCGATGAAGCCGATGCTGGCCGAGAGATTGAGGTTGAGCCCGCGCATCCACAGGGCCGCAATGCCACCCACCAGGGCAAAGGGCACGTTGGACAGCACCAGCACGGCCTGCGGCACATCGCGGAAGGACACGTAGAGCAGCGCGAAGATGAGCAGCAGCGCCAGCGGCACGACGATCTCGAGACGCTTCATGGCCCGCTGCTGGTTTTCGTACTGTCCGCCCCACTCGAGAAACACGCCGGCCGGCAGCGGCACCTCGCGCGCGATGCGCGTGCGCACTTCGCTGACGAAACTGCCCAGATCGCGTCCGCGAACGTTGCTGAGCACGAGGGAGCGACGCTGTGCGTCTTCATGGCCGATGACTTCCGGCCCCGTGGTGGACTCGATCTCGGCCACCGCCGAAAGCGGCACCATCTCGCCACCGGGCGCGCGCAGCATGAGCTGGCCCAGTGCCGCAGCGTCGGCGCGGTAGGCTTCCGGGACGCGCACGGCAATGTCCACGCGGCGGAAGCCATCAATCCACTCGGCCGATGCGCGGGCGCCCATGGCCAGATCGAGCGCGAGCCGCACGTCATCCACCGACAGGCCATACTGCGCCAGAGCCTCGCGGCGCACGGCCATGCGCACCTGCCCGCTGCCCTCTGCCACCTCCACGGCCACGTCGGCATTGCCGGGCACCGAGGCAATCACCCGCCTTATGCGCTCGGCGATGCCCTGATTCTGTTCGAGATCGGGACCCACCACCTTCACACCGAGGTCGGTCTTGATGCCGCTCTCCGCTTCGTCGAGCCGCATGGCCATGGGCTGCGTGAACGACACCTCGAGGCCCGGCACCACCGACAGGGCCGAGTCGAAGGCAGCCACAAGATCCTCGCGGTTGGTGGCTGTGGTCCACTCGGACATGGGCTTGAGGATGACGTACATGTCGCCCTCGAAAAGCCCCATGGCTTCGGTGGCGAGATCGGGGCGGCCCTCCTTGGTGACCACCGTGACCACTTCGGGGAAGCGCCGCACGATGCGTTCGGAGGCCAGCGACAGCCGCGTGGCGTCGGCCAGATCGACGCTCGGCATGCGCCGCGTGTTCACGAGAATGGCGCCCTCGTCGAGCTTGGGCATGAACTCCGTGCCGATGCGCGTCATTGACCACAAAGCCACCACCACCAGCACCAGTGAGCCACTCACGATGGGCAGCGGCCGCGCCATCACACGCGCCAACATGCGGTCATAGGCAGCGGTAAGGCGCACGATCCAGGGCGCCGGCGCCGCGTGCCCGCCACGCAGTGCCCAGCTGGACACGGCCGGCACATAGGTGAGCGCGAGGAAGAGACTGCCCAGCACCGCACACACCACCGTGAAGGCCATGGGCTTGAACATGCGGCCCTCCATCCCGTCGAGCGTGAAGATGGGGATGTACACGGCCACGATGATGGCGATGCCGAAGAGAATGGGGCGACCCACTTCAATGGCGGCGCGTTCGAAGAGTCCACGTCGGTCGCTGTTCCCCTGCTCCTCCAGCCGCCTGATGAATCCCTCCACCATCACCACCGACGCGTCCACGATGAGCCCGAAGTCGAGGGCGCCGAGGCTCATGAGGTTGGCGGAGTAACCGAAGGTGGCCATGCCCACGAAGGCCATCAGCATCGAAATGGGAATGACGCTGGCCACGATGAGTGCGGCGCGCACGTTGCGGAGAAACAGGAACAGCACCGCGATGACGAGCAGCCCGCCCTCGATGAGATTCTTGACGATGGTGCGGGACGTGCGCCCCACCAGTTCGGTCTGGTCGTAGAAGGGCACGATTTCCACGTGCGCCGGCAGGGCCTTCTGAATGTCGGCCATGCGCGCCTTGACCCCTTCGATCACGACTCGCGAGTCGGCTCCCTGCAGTTTGAGCACCATGCCGCTCACCACTTCGCCCACGCCGTCGCGCGTGACCGCGCCGTTGCGCGGCAGCGCGCCGCGCTTGACCACCGCCACATCGCCAATGCGCACGGGCACGCCGGCGTGCGCGCCAATCACCACGCGGGTCAGATCCTCGGGGCGTTCCACACGCCCGAGCCCGCGCACCGTGTAGCGCTCGCCACCCTGCTCGAGATAGCTGCCGCCAAAACTCATGGTGTTCGCGGCCAGCGCGCGGTCCACGTCGGCCATGCCCAATCCGCGCGCGGCCAACCGCACCGGATCGACTTCAACTTCCAGTCGCTCCGTCAGGCCACCCCAAGAGTTGACCTCGGACACGCCGGGCACAGTGCGCAGCCGCGGGCGCACCACGTAGTCATGCAACGTCTTGAGTTCGGTCAGCGACAGGGAGTCGCTGGTGAGCACGTACTGGTAGAGCTCACCCATGGGCGTGGACACCGGCCCCAGCCCCGGCTCGATGCCCGCGGGCAGCGCGCCCTTGGCATCGACCAGACGCTGCTGCACGAGTTGCCGCGCGAAGTACACGTCCACGTGATCGGGGAACGGGACGGTGATGAGCGACAGGCCGAACTTGGAGACGGAGCGCACCCCCTGCGCACCGGGCACACCCATGAGCGTGGACTCAATGGGATAGGTGACGAGGCGCTCCACTTCCTCCGGCGCCATGCCCGGTGCCACCGTGATGACCTCAACCCGCGTCCCCGTCAGATCGGGAAAGGCGTCGAAGGGAATGCGCTGCAGCGCCACCAGACCGGCCGCCATGATGGCCAGCGTGAGGCCGACCACCAGGCCCCGGCGCTTGAGTGCGAGATGAATGAGCCAGCGCATGGCTCAGTGCTCCCCGCCGCCACCGCCACCGCGGCGACGCAGCAATTCGGCCTTGGCAATGGCCGCTCCCTGCACGAGCACCGTGGCGCCGGCGTCGATACCGGCCAGCACCTCCACGCGTTCGGCGGTGCGCCGCCCCACGCGCACGCGCGTCGCCTCGAGATACAAGCCCTCGCCGCGCTGCTCGGCCCGGAACACAACCGTATCGCCGTCGAAGGCCACCACCGCTGCCGACGGCACGGTGCGAACCGGCGCCTGCGCTTCGCCACTGATCTCGGCCTGCACAAAGCTCTCTGCACGACCGCCCAGCGGTCCGCTGGGCCGCGCCAGTACCTCGAGTGTGCGCGTCACCGAATCGATGGTGGGCGCCACGCGCCACACCCGCGCCTCGTACGACGCGGCGGGTGCGTCGGCCACGGTATAGCGCACGCGGAAGCCGGGCTGCACACTGGCGGCGGCGGACTCGGGCACATGCATCACGAGTTGCAGACGCGAGGGATCGCCCACCGTGAGCAGCGGCGTTCCGGGCAGCACCACCGTGCCCGGCTGCGCATCGCGTGACGTCACCACGCCGCCAATGGGCGTGCGGGTGATCACGTCATGTTCATCGGCGCCGGTCGGCAACGGTCCGGTTCCGGCGAGATGCTCCACCAGCGCGGCGGCGCGATCGCGCTCCGACACGGCGCGGGCATGCGTACTGACAGCCACCGTGCGCGCCACCTGCGCGCGTTCGAGTTCCGCGCGCGACATGGCCTTGTTGTCAAACAGACGCTGCGCCCGCTCGGCCGCACTCTCGGCAAGCCGACGCTCGGCATCGGCCGCATCGACAGCCGACTCCGCGCTGCGCAGTGCCGCGCGGGCGTCCATGATCTCGTGACTGTGAATGAACACCAGCCCCTGCCCGGCCCGCACGCGGTCGCCCACCCGCACCACCACATGCGTGATGCGGCCCTCGGTAATGGAGCCGATGGTCTCGAAGGCTTCAGGGTCGAGCTGCAAACGACCCGGCACCGTGACCACGGCGCGCCACGGCGACAGGCGGACGCTATCCACCACAAAGCCGGCAATGCGCACGGCCTCGGCGGCCAGTGTGGCCGTGTCGCCGCCGGCAGCAGCAGCGGGCGCTTCAGGCGGCGTGTCCGTGGCCTCCCCGCCGCAACCCGTGAGCACAGCCAGGAGGGCAGCCACTGCGCCACCGCTCAAGCTGCGTGGCGCGCGAGACACGAGGGACGGCATGAACGAAAGCAGACGGGACGTCATCGGCCACTCGGGGTCGAGGGAGTCAGGAGAGGAAGATCGAGCGGGCTCTGCGCATCGAGACGCGCCCCCAGCGCCAGTTCGAATTCGAGCCGGGCCAGCCAGGCATCCACCATCCACTGGCGATGCGCCGTGCGGGCTTCAACCGCCGCGCGTTCGGCATCCAGCAGTTCGGTGAGCGTGAGGTGACCCTCGCGGTAGGCCACGCGGGCGCTCTGCACGAGTGTCGTGGCGCGTGCATCGAAGGACGCGGCGGCATCGCGCGTGCTGCGCAGTGCGAGGTAGTGCTGGCGGGCGCGCAGCACGCTGAGCTGCAGCGCGCGTCGGGCGTCATCATGCAGCAGCTGCGCCTCACGCAGTTCGCCGGCCGCACGTTCGCGCGCCCCGTTGTTGCGGTTGAACAGTGGAAGCGGCATGGCGACCCCAAGCTGACCGGTCATGAAGCCTCCGGTCTCCTTGGTGCCACCCTGCAACTGCACTTCGCCGAGCACACCGCGTTGTTCGGCAGCGAGTCGCTTGCTCGCTTCCATGACCGCGAGTTCGCGGGCCAGCAGATCGGGCCGACTGCGCAGGGCCGTCGAGATCGCCAGCATCGAGTCGGGCGCCGCGGGCAGCTCGGGGGCCATGAGCGCGGCCAGACGCTCGGCGCGCACGGTCTCCCCCAGTTGTCGCGAGAGTTGCAGCAACTGCTCGCCTTCGTTCTGGCGGGCGCGAACCGCCGTCATCTGCGCGCGGTCCGCCTCGAGGGAGGTCCGGAGACCCACGGCTTCGGCCACCAGCCCTTCGCGGACACGGGTGGAGTCCACGCGGGCCAATTCCTGCAGCGCCGCCGCCTGCTCCTGCTGCACTGCAGACAGCTCGCGCGCAGACGCGGCCTCCAGCCAGCCGCGGGCGACCGCGAGCTCCGCCATGCGGCGCTCATGCTGCAGGTCGGCCTGCACGCGCCCCCGGCCGGCCGTGGAGGCGCCGCGCAGCGCCAGTCGCCGTCCGGTGAGATCGAAGGGCACGTAGGCGGTGGCAAAGATGTCGGGCTGCAGCGGGCTGCCCAGGTTCTCGCGCCGCCATTCGAGTGTGGGGTTGAGCCACTGTGTGCTCTCGCGCACCCGCCCGTCGGCAATGCGCCCGCGCGCCTCGGCCAGTTGACGCAGCAAGCCCTGCTGTCGGGCCAGGTCCACGGCGCCGGTCAGGCTGAGCGCGGAGTCCGGCGCCGCGAGGCTGGTCGCAGGGCCGGTGGTTGGGCTGACGGTCTGGCCAGCCAGGAGCGGGGGCCGGGTGAGGGCCGGGATAACCAGCCAGGCTGCAAGCAGCAGGGAGGCCCGGTGCGGCACGCGTGCGGGGCCGCCGAGTGGTACCGATCGCTGGGATGGGGAGCGAAGCATACTCCAAGCTGCAGGCGGTGCATGAACCCCACATGAACGCCGCGCCACGTCAGCTCCAGCACGGCCGGTGTCACAGCGGGTGCGCCATGTCACACGCTCCGGCCGGATTTCTGTATCAGCCGTTCAAGTCTTGGAAGGCGGAAGCCGACACACACAATCAGCGCCATGACGGCGCCTCAAGTGACTCCAGCTCCACACGCCGTGCCCATCCCAACGCCTGTCATGTCGTTTCCGGTGATCGACGTCGATCACCAGGCTGCCTCCGATCCGCTCGCGCGACTCATGCGAGCCTACGACCGGGCCATCCGCGCCTGCGAAGCCTTCGATCTGTCCGGCGCGCGCCGGTCGATCGGCCTGCTGCGCGAGGCCCTGGATCTCGAGTCGTCCGCGTCGCGGAGCTTCGACGCGCTGTATGCGTGGTGTGAGGATGCGGTGGTCCAGCACGACTTCGTGGGCGCTGCCCAGTGCCTGCGCGCGCTGCGGGATGCCTGGAGCCGCGCCACCCAGCCCGATCAGCCTTGGCGCATCGAGCCGCGGGCTGATCTGCCGCCGAGCTGATCTGCCGCCGAGCTGATCTGCCGCTGAGCTGATCAGGCGCGCGGCAGCGTCACGCGGAAGGCCGCGCCCCCAAGGGGACTGTCTTCAATGCGCACGTTGCCGCGGTGCCGCTGCACGACCCAGGCGGCGATGGCCAGCCCCAGGCCACTGCCATCGGCGCGCCGGCGTCTCGCCTCCTCGCCCCGGTGGAAGCGATCGAAGACCCGCGCGCGCTCCGATGGCGGGATGCCGGGACCGCTGTCCTCGACCAGCAGTTCGACGTCGCCGTCGTGCGCAACCACGCGCACCCGCACCCTGCCGGCTGCGGCCCCGGGCGCAACCGCCTCGGACGCGGTGTAACGCAGCGCGTTGTCGAGCAGCACCCCCAACAGACGGCGCAGCAGCACGGCATCGCCCATGACCGGGGCCTCGTCCGGAGTCTCCATGTCGAGATGCAGGCCCGCCTGCATGGCCTGCGGCCGCCAGCGCGGCACCTCGTCACTCACGAGATCGTCGAGGAATAGCCGCTCGCTGCGAAGCGGGGCGTCGTCGCCGGCGGCATCGGCCTGCGCGAGTTGCATGAGCTCATCGAGATGCTGCGACACCACCCGCAACTCGACATCGAGGGCGCGCAGTGTGTCCTCGGTCGATACCGGCGAGGCCGACGTCAGTTGCCCGGTCGCGGCCAGCTGCGCCACCTCCACACGAGCCCGCATGCGCGCAATGGGGGTCCGCAACTCGTGCGCGGCGTCGGCGAGGAACGCGCGCTGCTGCGTCAGGGCGCCGTCGAGGCGATCGAGCAGCGCATTGAAGCGTTCGCCCAGACGGCCGAGTTCATCCTGCGGATTGGCGAGGGGCAGCCGCTCGCCACTGGCCGGCGAAATGCGCGCGGCCGCGCTGGCCATCTCGCCCACCGGCCGCAGTGTGCGTCCCGTGAGCCACCATCCCACCATGGCCGCCACCGCCACGAGCGCAGGAATGCCGAATCCGAACCAGCGATCGATGCGCCGGAGCAGTGCATTGAGATTGGCCAGGGACGCGTGCACCTCGACATCCCATCCAGGCGCCAGCTCCGGATCGAGCGGGAATCGCACGGCGCGCACCGGCGCCGACAGCTGCCCGCGGGCCATGCGCGACGCACTGCCGCGTGGCATGGAGACGGAGTCGCCGAAGTGCGAGTCGTCGGGACGCCGGATGTGCATGGCACGGTCCTCGAACACCAGCTCTCCGCTGATGTGCGTGAGCGTGGCCTCGATGCTGCGATACTCCGCGATCTCGGTGCGGAAGAACTGCGACACGAGGGCCGCCGACGCGCGCACCGACTCATCGAACTCCTGCTGCAGCGTGGCGCGCAGCGCCTGCCGTGTGACGGTGGCCGCGACCAGCAACAGCAGCAGCACGGTGGCGGCGTAAAGCAGCGTGAAGCGGGTGCGAATGCGGGAGCGGATGCCCGTGTGTTCAGGCACGGTTCGCACCCGTCGGCGAAGTGGCCGGCGGCAGCATGAGCCGATATCCCGCTCCGCGCACGGTCTCCAGCAATGGCGGTTCGCCCTCGCCATCCACCTTGCGACGCAGACGCGCGATGTACACGTCGATCACGTTGCTCATCGGATCGAAGTTGTCGTCCCAGGCGTGCTCGCCGAGATACTCGCGGGTGAGCACACGACCCGGCGCGCGCATGAGCACCTGCAGAATGGCGAACTCCTTGGTGGTGAGCGGGATCTCGCGCGGGCCGCGCCGCACCGTGCGCGTGGCCGGGTCGAGCCGCAGGTCCCCCACTACCAGCACCGTGGGGGCGTCGCTGTCGGGACGGCGCAGCACGGCGCGCAGCCTGGCCACCAGCTCCCGCAGGGCATAGGGTTTGACCAGATAGTCGTCGGCGCCCAGATCGAGCCCGGCCACCCGGTCCTCCAGTGTGTCGCGGGCCGTGGCCATGACGATGCGTGGCGCCGGCGTGCGCGCGCGCAGCGCCGTGCAAATGGCCAGGCCATCGTCGTCGGGCAGGCGCAAGTCAAGCACCACGGCATCGTATGGGCTGACGGCTGCCAGTTCCCGCGCCATCTTCCCTGTCGCCACCGGATCCACCGCAAACCCGTTGGCGCGCAGGAAGGCGGCCGCGCTCTCACGCAGCGTTTGATCGTCTTCCACCAGGAGCACGCGCATGGGTGTAAGATACCGGTGACAGATGAACCGTGGGTGAACAGCGCATGACGTGGATCGTGTGACGTGGACCGCATGATGTGGCAGGCGAGGCGGGCGTGAGTCCGGTCAAGGCACCGGTGGACAGCACCCCGATGGACCGTACCGGTATCCATCAGGCGCTGCCGCGCATTGGCGTGGTGCTGGGCGGCGGCGCGCTCAAGGGCATGGCCCACATCGGCGCGCTGCGGGCCATCCGCGAGGCGGGCATCACGCCGCATCTCTTCGCCGGCACGAGCATCGGCGCCATGATCGCCGCCGCAGCGGCCAGCGGCGTCACCCCGGATGTGCTGCGGGAACGGGCGCTGGCCTTCAAGCGCAAGGACCTGTTCCGCATCAACCACGTGGGCATGATCATGGACCGCATGCTCTCGCGGTCCATCTACCTCGAGGGGCCGCTGCGTGCGCTCTGCGACGAGCTGGTCGCCGAGGGCACGTTCGACGATCTGAAGACCAAACTCCTGGTGGCGGCCGTGGATCTCGAGCGCGGCACGCCGGTGGTGTTCGGCCGTCCCGGCTTCCGGCAGGTCAAGGTGCGTGATGCCGTCTACGCCTCCTGTGCCCTGCCCGGCTTCTTCCCGCCGGGGGTGGTGGGCGACCGCGTGTGCATCGATGGCGGCACCATGGACAACCTGCCGGTCGAGGTGGCGGGCCTCGACGTGGACGCACTCATCGCGGTGGACGTGGGCATCGCCAATGTGCCGCTGGCCGCGGGCGTGGCCGAGCAGGGCTTCGCCACGATCTTCATGCGCGCGGCCACGATGATGATGCACGAGATGCAGCAGGCCACCCTTGAGACCTGGAAAGGCCCGCCCATGCTGCTCGTGCGGCCGCCGGTGTCGCATATCGGCTGGTTCTCGTTCCGCCACATCGAGAAGCTGCTCGAGCTGGGCTACACGGCCACGCGCGAGGCGCTGGGCCACCTGCTCAATGCCCTCAGTGCGCCGGGGGGCATTTACCCGCGCCGGCTCATGCGCATCGAGGTGGACCGCCCCGCCTGCACCGGCTGCGGCCTCTGCGCGGCCCACGCGCCCAACCTCATGGCGCTCGACGAGGAGCAGAAGGCCTACCCCATGCTGCCCGTGCACGAGTTCTCACCCGCCGACGGGGGGTTTGCCGGTTGCTGCCCCGTGTCGGCCATTTCGGTGGCCCCCATCGAGACCTGGGACGAAGCCGGGGCAAGGCTGGCGCAGTCAGCCTGAGCCCGTCAGGGCCGCAAAGGCTGGCCGTCGCCCGTCCCCCGGCCGATATTCCCTGCAGCCTCGTCGGTACCGGATGCTGCAAGTGGCAGCGTCGCGGCGCGATGAGTGGCTCCGTTCCGGACGCGTGGCGCCACCCGTGGGGTCGGCCCGCGCAGGACACTCCCTTCATGTCACACCCCAATTCCTTCGGCGCCCGCTCCACGCTTACGGTGGGCGCCCGCCAGTACACGTACTTCCGCCTCGATGCCCTCGACGGCCTCGCCGGCAGTACGGCCCGCACGCTGCCCTTCTCCCTGCGCGTGCTGCTCGAGAACATGCTGCGCGGTGAGGACAACGCCTTCGTCAAGCAGGCCGACGTCGAAGCGCTGGCGCGCTGGAACGTCAAGGCACCCGTGGACAAGGAAATCGCCTTCCGCACCGCCCGTGTGCTGCTGCAGGACTTCACCGGCGTGCCCTGCGTCGTGGATCTCGCGGCCATGCGCGATGCCATGGTGGCCCTCGGCGGCGATCCCACCAGGATCAATCCGCTGCAGCCCGTCGATCTGGTCATCGACCACTCGGTGCAGGTGGACGAATACGGCACCGAGGCCGCGTTGCTGCTCAACACCGAACTCGAGTTCGAGCGCAACCGCGAGCGCTACCAGTTCCTCAAGTGGGGCCAGACCGCGCTGCGCAACTTCCGCGCGGTTCCGCCGGGCACGGGCATCTGCCACCAGGTCAATCTCGAGTACCTCGCGCAGGTCGTGTTCACCGCGCAGGACGGCGGCGAGACGCTGGCCTACTGCGATTCGCTCGTGGGCACGGACTCGCACACCACCATGATCAACGGCCTGGGTGTGCTGGGCTGGGGTGTGGGCGGCATCGAGGCCGAGGCGGCCATGCTGGGCCAGCCGGTGAGCATGCTCATTCCCGAGGTCATCGGCTTCAAGCTGCACGGCAAGCTGCCCGCGGGTGCCACGGCCACGGACCTCGTGCTCACCTGCACTGAGATGCTCCGCAAGAAGAAGGTCGTGGGCAAGTTCGTCGAGTTCTACGGCCCGGGTCTCTCGAGCCTCGCACTGGCCGACCGCGCGACCATCGCCAACATGGCGCCCGAGTACGGCGCCACCATGGGCTTCTTCCCCGTGGACGACGAAACGCTCAAGTACCTGCGCCTCTCGGGCCGCAGTGACGAGCAAGTCGCGCTGGTGGAAGCCTACTGCAAGGCGCAGGGTCTCTTCCGCACCGACGCCACGCCCGACCCGGTGTTCACCGATACGCTCGAACTGGATCTTGGCACGGTGGTGCCGAGCCTCGCCGGCCCCAAGCGTCCGCAGGATCGTGTGCCGCTTTCGCAGAGCAAGGCCATGTTCCGCGAAGCGCTGGCCTCGCAGCTCGCCACGCAGGCCGTGGCCACGGCGCCGGCCGGGTCGCCCGCCGCCACCATGGTGGCCGAAGGCTCGCCGGTGGACGGCGATCACGGCGTGGCCTGCGAGTACAAGGGCCAGTCGTTCAAGCTGCAGCATGGGCATGTGGTCATTGCGGCCATCACCAGCTGCACCAATACCAGCAATCCGAGCGTGATGCTCGCGGCCGGTCTGCTGGCGCGCAACGCGGTGGCCAAGGGCCTCAAGACCAAGCCCTGGGTCAAGACCTCGCTGGCCCCCGGCTCCAAGGTGGCCACGGAGTACTTCCACAAGGCGAATCTCATGGATTCGCTCAACGCCCTCGGCTTCAATGTGGTGGGCTACGGCTGCACCACCTGCATCGGCAACTCGGGTCCGCTGCCGCAGGAGATCAGCGAAGCCATCGACATGGGCAAGCTCAATGTGGCGGCCGTGCTCTCGGGCAACCGCAACTTCGAAGGCCGCGTCAATCCGCAGACGCGCTTCAACTATCTCGCGTCGCCGCCGCTGGTGGTGGCCTATGCGCTCGCGGGCCGCATGGACATCGACATGGCCACCGAGCCGCTCGGCATCGGCAGCGACGGCCCCGTGTTCCTGCGCGACATCTGGCCGTCGCCGCAGGAAGTCGAGCACACCATTCTCGAGAGCGTCAAGCGCGAGCAGTTCACCACGCAGTACGCCGACGTGTTCAAGGGTGACGAGCACTGGCAGGGTATCGCGGCCCCCACGGGCAATCAGTATGCGTGGGACGCGAGCAGCACCTATGTGCAGAACCCGCCGTACTTCACCGGCATGACGATGACGCCGCCGGGCATCCGCCCCATCACCGGCGCCAAGGTGCTTGGCATGTTCGGCGACTCCATCACCACCGACCACATCTCGCCCGCCGGTTCCATTGCGGGCGCGAGCCCGGCCGGCAAGTACCTCACGTCGCTCGGCGTGGAACGGAAGGATTTCAACTCCTACGGGGCGCGCCGCGGCAATCATGAGGTCATGATGCGCGGCACCTTCGCCAACATCCGCCTCAAGAACGAACTGACGGGTGGCAAGGAAGGCTGGTGGACGGCCACGGCGCCGGGTGCCGAGCCCGAGGCCATTTACGACGTGTCGATGGCGCGGCAGGCGGCCGGTGTGGCGCAGATCGTCATCGCCGGCAAGGAGTACGGC
>JACVCT010000041.1 GCA_016741895.1 Gemmatimonadaceae bacterium
CCTCGAGGGCCACCAGCGGCGCGATGATTTCATGCACGTCGCCGCCGGAGCAGAAGTTCCCGCCGGCGCCCGTGAGTACCACCGCGTGCACGTCACTGGCCTGCCGCAGGGCCCGGAAGCAGTCCCGCAGCTCGGCATAACTCTCGAACGTGAGCGGGTTCTTGCGCTCGGGCCGCGAGAGCGTGATGGTGGCCACTCCCTCGTGCAGCGACCAGCCGAAGTGCGTGGCGCGATACGCGGCCATCTGGCGGATGGTGCCGGCATCGAGGCCGGCGTGAAGTGAAGCGGTCATGACGCACGCGCCTTGCGGGAAGTGGAGGAGCGGGTGGGTTGCGGGGCGGCCAGCTGCACCCGGAGGCGTCCAAGCAGCGCGTACAGCGCGTCGCGGTGCGGCGCCTCAAAGCCGTCGAACAATTCGACCAGCCACTGTTCATGCGCCGCCGCCATGCGGAGGAAACGACGCCGGCCCGTGCCGGTCAGACGCACATACGCCGAGCGGGCGTCGGCCGGATCGGGCAGTCGCTCCACCCATCCGGCGGCCACGAGTTGCGTGGTCAGCGCGGTCACGTTGCCACCGGTCACCATGAGATAGCGCGACAGATCGCTCAGGCGCAGTCCGCCCGGATGCCGTTCGAGCTGTGCCAGATAGTCGAAGCGCGGCAGCGAAATGTCGAACTGTTCGCGCAGCCGCGTGCGAATGATCCGCTCCACCTGCGCGCTGCAGGAGAAGAGCCGGAGCCACAGGCGCACGGCCGAGTGATCGTCCATTGAGGCGCGCGCCTCCTGGCCAATCGCGGCGTCATCCACGACGTGCACACGCGAGAATTTGCGGGTGGCCATGTCAGCTCACCTCCCCGCCGCTGACCGGCACGGCCACACCGGTTACGGCCGCGCTGCCCGGCCCCACCAGCCAGGCCACCGCATGAGCCACGTCCTCGGGCGTGATGAAGCGTCCCTGCGGATTGAGTGCTGCCAGTGTGCGCCGCGCCTCGTCCTCACTGCGCCCCGTGCGCTGCGTGATGTGGGCGATGCTCTCCGCCAGCAGATCCGTTTCGGTGAAGCCGGGACACACGGCATTGACCGTGATGCCCTTGCCGGCCACCTCCTGCGCCAGCGCCCTCGTGAGTCCGATGACGCCATGCTTGGCAGCACTGTACGCAGTGGTGTAGGCGTAGCCGCGCAGCCCGGCCGTGCTGGACACGTTCACCACGCGCCCCCAGCCGGCGCTCAGCATGCCGGGCAGCAGGGCCCGCGTGCAATGAAAGGTGCCGCTGAGATTGACCGCGAGCATGCGGGACCAGAGTGCATCACTGGTGCGCGTCAGCGGAGCGCTCTCGGCCTGCCCCGCGTTGTTCACGAGAATGTGGACGGTGGGCAGCTCGGCGCAGGCCGCCTGCACCGACGCGGCATCGGCCACGTCGCATACGAGCAGCTGTCCTGTGGCCTGACCCAGTTGTGCGGCCTGCGCCTCGAGGGCGGCGCGATCACGCCCCAGCAGACTCACTGTGGCCCCGTCCTGCGCCAGACGGCGGGCAATGGCCGCGCCAATGCCGCGGCTGGCGCCGGTGACCAGCGCGTGGCGCCCCTGCAGTGCGCCAGCTGATGTGCTGTTCGACGTGTTGTTCGACGTGTCGCCCGTGGCAGCCGTCGGTGATGTCATGAGGCGCTCCTGATGGCGTCGAAGCCGTCGCCGGGGAGTGGGGCGGCAGCGGCCTGGGCGCGCGCGAAGCCGGCCTCCAGCTGCGGCTTGCCGCGCAGATAGGGGTTGGGCCACCCGATGGCGGTGTATCCGATGCGCGCCGCCTCGGTGAGCGTCCACGCCGGATTGGCGAGATGCGGGCGCGCCACCGCGCAGAGATCGGCGCGGCCGGCAGCGATGATGGAGTTCACGTGATCCGCTTCGCTGATGGCGCCCACCGCGATGGTATCGATTCCCGCCTCCTGCCGAATGCGATCGGCAAAGGGCGTCTGGTACATGCGTCCGTAGGTGGGCTTCTCGCGCGAGGTGACCTGCCCCGACGAACAGTCGATGAGATCGGCGCCCGCGTCCTTGAAGGCCCGCGCAATGTGCACCGCGTCGGCCGGTGTGATGCCGCCCTCCACCCAGTCGTGCGCGGAGATGCGCACCGACATGGGCAGATGATCCGGCCACACCGCGCGCACGGCCGTGAACACCTCCAGCGGATAGCGCAGCCGATTGGCGAGCGAGCCCCCGTACTCGTCGCGACGCTGATTGGTGAGCGGCGAGATGAAGCTCGAGAGCAGATAGCCGTGTGCGCAGTGCAACTCGAGCCAGTCAAAGCCGGCAGCGGCGGCGCGCCGCGCGCTGGCCACAAACTCCTCGCGCACCTGCGTCATTTCGCTGCGCGTGATCTCGCGCGCCAGCGCACTCACACCCGGCAGATACTGCTGGGACGAGGCACTCACCAGCGGCCAGTTGGGTTCCGGTCCGTCATCGGGCAGCGGCAGGTCGATGCCATCCCAGCCGCGGCGGGTGGAGCCCTTGGCGCCGCTGTGGCCCAGCTGCAACCCCCCCCTGGCGTCGCTGTGCTCGTGCATCCACTGCACGATGCGCGTCCACGCGGCCTGCTGCGCATCGTTCCAGAGTCCCGGACAGCCCGGTGTGATGCGGGCCTCGGGCGACGGACAGGTCATCTCCGCCATTACCAGCGCCGCACCACCGAGTGCGCGCGCGCCGAGATGCACGAGGTGAAAGTCCCCGGGCACGCCGTCTTCGGCCATGTACTGCGCCATGGGTGAGACCATGACCCGGTTCTTGAGCGTGACCGAGCGCACCGTGTAGGGGGTGAACATGGGCGGCACGGCGTCCACTGACAGCGGCGGCGCAGCCTGCGCGGCATGCCGCGAGGCAAACCAGCGCTCATAGCCCTCCAGCCACGCCCTGTCACGCAGCCGCAGGTTTTCGTGACTGATGCGCTGACTGCGCGTGAGCAGCGAGTACATGAACTGCTCGGGCTCGAGCTGATCGCAGTAGCGCGCGCCGCAGACCTCGAACCACTCCATGGCGTTCCAGGCCGCATTCTGAATGCGCAGCGTCTCGATACGCCGCGCCTCCTGGAAGGCGGCCAGTACCGTGGGGAGCTGCGTCGGCTTGTCGCCGTGACGCTGAAACTGGCGCACCAGTTCCACCGCGTCCTCCAGGGCCAGCTTGGTGCCCGACCCGATGGCAAAGTGCGCCGTGTGTACCGCGTCGCCCATGAGCACCACATGACTGCCGTTGGCATTGCGCAGCCACCACTGCTCACACACGACGCGCTGAAAATTGAGCCAGGCCGAGCCACGCAGATGGCGGCTGTTGGTCAGCAGCGGCGCGCCGTCGAGCGTTTCGGCGAACAGCTGCTCGCAGAACGCCACGGAGGCGTCCTGATCGGCCTCATCGAGTCCGTGGGCACGCCAGACCGGCTCCGGACACTCCACGATGCAGGTGGAGGTGTTGGCGTCGAACTGGTAGATGTGCGCCTGAAACCAGCCGTGCTCGGTGCGGCGGAAATCGAAGGTGAAGGCTTCGAAGCGCCGCGGTGTCCCCAGCCAGATGAAGCGGTTGGGGCGCACCACGATATCCGGCCGGAACACCTCGGCGTATGCCGTCCGGATCTTCGAGTTGATGCCGTCGGACGCGATGATGAGGTCGGCGTCCGGAAAATCGAGATCGGAATCCACCTCCTGCTCGAATCGCAGCTCCACCCCGAGCGCCTCGCATCGGGACTGCAGGAGATTGAGCAGGTGCTTGCGCCCGATGCCCACGAAGCCGTGGCCCCCGGAGCGGATGCGGCGGCCCTTGAAGCGCAGTTCGATGTCGTCCCAGTGCGCAAAGGCCGCTTCGATGGCGTCGGCCGTCTCGCGATCCCAGCGCCGCATGGTGTCCATGGTGGCGTCGGAGAACACCACGCCCCAGCCGAAGGTGTCGTAGGGGCGATTCCGCTCCACCACGGTGATGTGGTGCCGCGGGTCCAGCCGTTTCATCAGGAGGGCGAAATACAGGCCGGCGGGTCCGCCGCCGATGCAGACGATGCGCATGGGGCCACGATAGGGCCCGATACTTCAAACTTCAAGCATTCGGATCGCGCGTGCCGTCCTGACCGTCCTTCCACATCGGCCCGTAGAGCTGGGGGCCGCAGGTCTCGCAGATGCTGTGACTGAAGGTCGCGCCCGAATGCTGGGCCAGGTAGGACTCCACCGAGGCCCAGTACCCCTGGTCGTCCCGGATGTTCTTGCAGTTGGCGCAGATCGGAATGAGGCCGGACAGGGTGCGCACTTCCTTGAGCGCCACCGCCAGTTCCCGGTTGGTCCGTTCCAGTTCAGCGTTGGTGTCCGACAGGACCGTCAGCCGGGCCCGGTCGCGCCGGTTGAATCGCGCCAGCACGGCCAGCAGTGCCACCACCAGCAGCAGAATGAGGGAGCCCAGTGTGACCACCAGACGCTGGCGGGTGATGACGGCCTGCTGCGCCGCCTGCATGGACAGGAGTGCCGCGTTGGCCTCGCGTGCCCGCTGCGTTTCCTCTCGCGCTTCCATGGACGCGATGCGCTGCGCGGCCGACTGGTCGAAAATGGTGTCGCCGAGGGCCTGATACTCCCGCAGGTAGCGCAGGGCCTGGGCGCTGTTGCCGGCTTCTTCCTCGAGGCTGGCGAGATGCTGCAGGGCATCGAGGGCCATCACGCGCTGCACCACACTGCGGGCAAGCCGCAGCGACTCCACATACAGACGCCGTGCCACGTCACGGTGCCCCATGGCGGCGTGCGCCTCAGCCTGAATGGCCAGCGTACGCGCCTGACCACGCACGCTGCCGCGATCGGCGCCCACACGCAACACGGAATCGAGCACGGGCAGCGCGTCGGCCGGCCGCCCCTCGCGCACCAGGAGCAGCGCACGTGCCATGGCGTTGAGCGACCAGGCGTCGAGTGTGTCAGCCCGCTGGGGCAGCGCCCCGGGACGCCCGTAGGCGTCCACGGACTCCTGAATGAGGCGGCGGGCTTCATCGAACTGCCGCTGATCGATCTCCAGCAGGGCCAGGCTGTTGAGGGCATAACCGGCCGCGGCCGGACTGTCGGAGTGCCGCGATGCCGTCACCGCCATCTTCAGCACGTCTCGCGCGCGATTGAACTGCCGCCAGTCGTGGTAGGTCTTGCCGATATTGGTGAGCGTGCGCGCGACGCCGGCCGAATCACCAGCGGCCCGGCGAAGCGTGAGCGACTCGAGGAAGGCCTCCAGCGCCGGCTCGTACACGCCCAGCTGATAGTACGAGGCGCCGATGCTGTTGTGCTCTGCCGAGAGGCCGCGCTGGTCGTTGATGGCCAGCCGCAGACGCTTGGCAACCTCGAGATGCACGAGTGCACTGTCGTACTGATTGGAGCGCCAGTACAGCAGCCCCACCCGATGTTCGATGTCGGCCAGCCCCAGCGTGTCCCGGGCGCGCTCTGCCAGCTCATGTCCTCGCGCATACGCCGCGAGGGCCGGCCGGAGGTCCTCCACGTTCTCGAGGGCCAGGCCCAGCTGGAGGAAGGCGGCACTCGCCCCCTTGTCGTCCCGGCCCGTGCTGGCCAGTGAATCGGCACGCCGGCGCAGTTCGGGCACAGCCTGCGCCCCGGCAACGAGCGTGCTCACACCGAACGCGAGCGCACCCACCGCGAGCCGGACGCCGACGTGCGTCCGGGTCCGGGGCTTGGGTGGCACACGCAAATTGGTGGGCGTTCGTGACATCGGCGATCCGACCGCGGGAACTGCGCACGGCTCACCAGTCGTCGATGAGTCCTTCAGCAAGTTAGCCGGCCCGCAGCGCGGGAGCGAGCGGTACCCGGCCGCCGGCCGTCGGCTATTTTTCCTGACATGACCACCATCACCCAAGCCGACTTCATTCAGTCCATCGCGGACGCACTCCAGCACATCTCGTATTATCACCCGCTGGACTACATTCACGCGCTGGCCGACGCCTACGAAAAGGAACAGTCGCCGGCCGCGAAGGACGCGATCGCGCAGATCCTCACCAACTCGCGCATGTGCGCCGAGGGGCATCGCCCGATCTGCCAGGACACGGGCAGCGTGGTGGTGTTCCTCAAGGTGGGCATGAACGTGCGCTGGGACGCCACACTCTCCATCCAGGAGATGGTGGACGAGGGCGTGCGGCGGGCCTATCTGCTGCCCGACAACATTCTGCGCGCGTCCATCGTGGCCGACCCGGCGTTCTCGCGCAAGAACACACGCGACAACACGCCGGCGGTGGTGCACGTGGAACTGGTGCCGGGCGACACGGTGGACGTCAAGCTTGGCGCCAAGGGTGGCGGCTCGGAAAACAAGAGCAAGTTCGCCATGCTGAACCCCAGCGACAATATCGTGGACTGGGTGCTCAAGACGGTGCCGCTCATGGGCGCGGGCTGGTGCCCGCCGGGCATGCTGGGCATCGGCATTGGCGGCAGCGCCGAGAAGGCCATGCTCATGGCGAAGGAATCGCTCATGGAGCACATCGACATGGCGCAGCTCAAGGCGCGCGGCCCGCAGAACAAGATCGAGGAACTGCGCATCGAGCTCTGTGACAAGATCAACGCGCTCGGTATCGGCGCGCAGGGTCTGGGTGGGCTCAGCACGGTGCTCGACGTGAAGATCTGGGATTATCCCACGCACGCCGCCTCCAAGCCCATCGCCATGATTCCGAACTGCGCGGCCACGCGGCACGCGCACTTCGTGCTCGACGGCAGCGGCGTGGCGGAATTGCCGGTGCCCAGCCTCAGCGACTGGCCGAGCATCACCTGGCGCCCGGATGCCAACGCGAAGCGTGTGGATCTCGACACGCTCACGCCCGAGGTGGTGGCCACCTGGAAGGCGGGTGACCGACTGCTGCTCAACGGCAAGATGCTCACCGGACGCGACGCGGCGCACAAGCGCATTGCCGATCTGTTTGCATCGGGGCAGGGGCTGCCCGAGGGCGTGGACTTCACGAACCGCGTGATCTACTACGTGGGCCCGGTGGATCCGGTGCGTGATGAGGCGGTGGGCCCGGCGGGCCCCACCACGGCGACGCGCATGGACAAGTTCACGGAGATGATGCTGGCGAAGACAGGGCTCATCGCCATGATCGGCAAGGCGGAGCGTGGCACGGTGGGGCTCGAGGCCATCCGCAAACACAAAGCGGCCTACCTCATGGCCGTCGGCGGCGCGGCGTACCTGGTGTCCAAGGCCATCCGCCACTCGCGCGTGGTGGCCTTCGAGGACCTCGGCATGGAGGCCATCTACGAGTTCACGGTGGAAGACATGCCGGTGACCGTGGCCGTGGACTCCGCGGGGGACAACGTGCATGAAAGCGGTCCGGCCGAGTGGCAGGACAAGATCCGCAAGGGGCTGCCGGTGCTTTCGTGAGCTGCGCGGGATAACTGACTACCACGGATGAACACGGAAACAAGGGACACCATCAGGATGGATGGTGTCCCTTGGCGCTTGTGGGGACTGATTGCGTAAGGATCAGTGATGCTCTTCACGAAGGCCGCTGGCAGGACTCCAAACGAGACGTTTTCGCTGAGGCTTTTCTCCGAAGTTGAGCAGAATCCCAACCTCCAGCGATGAAGCACGGAGGTAGTTGAGAACCTGTGCCGTATGCGCTTTCGAAAGCTGCTCGGCCACTTTGAGCTCGACCAGCACTGCACGTTCCACCAGGAGGTCACAACGAAATGTCCCTACCAATTGGCCCTCGAAACGCACCGGAAGACTGACCTCCCTCTCCACCAGCAGGCCGCGCTTCTGCATGGCAATCCCCATGGCATTCTGGTAAACCGACTCCAGAAACCCCCAACCGAGGGTGTTGTACACGTCGAGGTACGCACCAATGATGTGGTAGGTGACTTGTTCGTACTTCAAGTGAACGTGCTGGCCCATGCCGCAATGTGTGAATCCCTCAAAGGCCAGTCCACATCAAATCGACGCAGTTTCCTGCTGTTTCCGTGGGTTGTCCGCGAAATCCGTGGTAATCAGTTACGGACCATGCAATCGCGCACCGCCGGTTAGATTCCAGCAGCAAGCCGTCCGTTCCCACCTGCCCAAGCCTACCGTGACTCGTCCCCATCGCCTGCTTCTCGGCGTCGCCGTCAGTCTGACGCTCGCTGCCACGGCCACCGCACAACCCGCCACGCAGTATCCCACGAGCTGGGACCCGGCGCTCATGCAGCGCGCCGACATCAAGGCCGCCATGGCGCGCCTCGAGCAGAACTTCCCGCAGCAGGTCGAGGAGTGGATTCGCCTCACCGAGATGCCGGCCAAGTCGGGCAAGGAGCAGGCACGGGCGGCGCACGTGAAGGCCACCTTCGAGAAGGAAGGTCTGCGCACGTCGGTGGACTCCATCGGCAACGTGATCGGTGTGCGCAAGGGCACGGGCGGCGGCCCCACCATCGTCATCATGGCCCACATGGACGTGGTGTTCGAGAATGACACCCCCAAGAAGGTGCGACGAAGCGGCGACACGCTCTTCGCGCCTGGTGTGGGTGACAACACCGCGTCGGTGGCCAACATGCTGTCCACGCTGCGCACCATGAACGCCACCAAGTTCACGCACAAGGGCGACATCATCTTCATCGGCACCGTGCAGGAGGAAGTGGGCCTCAAGGGCGCCGAGTACTGGCTGGCGCACAATCCGCGTCCCGACCTGCTCATCGCGCCCGATGGCGCGTACGGCAGTGTGTCCTACGGCGCGCTCGGCATCTTCTGGACCAAGTACGTGTTCACGAGCCCCGGCGCGCACACGCTGGCGTCGCGCGGCCGGCCCACGCCCGTGCGCGCGGTGGCTGAAGCCGTCGAGCGACTCTACAACATCGAGTTCCCCGCCCTGCCCGATGGAGCCGTGATGAACATCGGTCAGATCCACGGCGGCGAAATCTTCAACTCGGTCCCGCAGGAGCTGTACTTCACCGTGGACCTGCGCAGCCCCGATCCCGTGCTACTCGACTCCCTCGATCGCACCATCACGCGCATCACGAAGGAAGTGGCCGAGAAGCACAAGGTCGGCCTGCGCGTGGAAGTCGACCAGAAGAACCAGGCCGGCGGCACGGAAAAGCAGCTCGAAGGCGCGCGCGCGCATCCGCTCGTGCAGACGGCCGTGGACATCAACCGCTTCCTCGGCATCAGCTCCGGCATGCCCGGCGCGCGGGAAGCCGTGCCGACCGGCGCCACCGACGCCAACCCGGGGGTGGTGCGCAAGATTCCGAGCATTGCCATTGGCGGCTCACGCGCCAGCGGTGCCCATCAGCTGACCGAGTTTGCGCTGGCCTCCACTGCCCTGCCGTCCACCAAGCTGCTCTACCTGCTCACCGCCACCTTCGCCGACGGCATCAAGACGGTGCCGCCCGGCAAGATCGTGCCCTGATGCGGGACCGTGGCCCACGATCGACAGCCACAGGTCGACGCTACGGCCACGTAAAGACATCACTGGTGGGGACCGCCGCGCGTGCGCGGGCAATGCCGGCCGGCTCGCGCCAGAACAATCGGGACGCCAGGCGATAGGTCACGCGCACATCGAGACCCTTCGCCTGGGCGTCCGGCACCAGCGGATACGCCAGGTCCACGCGGGCCACGGAGCGCGAACGCCGTGGCACCGCCGCCAGGAGCGACACTCCCGCGCCCGCGCGAAATGCATTGACGCCGAACGGCACACCGCCGGCCCACAATTGCCCCACATCGCTGAAGGCGGCCACACCCCAGGCCAGCGATTCGCCGAGTGACGGCATCAGCAGCCGACGCTCGGCACGCAGCACGAGGCGTCGGCCGCCTCCCGCACGCGACGCGCGATAGCCGCGCAGCCCGGTCTCGTCATCGCCGAAGCTCAGTTGATACGGCACACGCGCCGTGGACGCGCCCGTGTACTCGGCGGACCACACGCGTGTCTGTCTGTCCGTGGGCCGCGCGTACCACGCCAGCCGGCCACTCAGCACACTCTCGCGGAAATCGCTGCCCACGCGTCGGGCATCGCCACGCAGCTGCAGCCCGAGATACGACGAGGCCGTGCCGACGCCAAGAAACACGTCGCCGCGCACAAAGGGGCCGACTTCCGTGCCCTGCAGGCTGCGCCCCACCGTGAGCAGCAGCTGCGCGCCGCGCGCCACATCCTGCACGGCCTCCAGTCCGTCGAAGGCGCGCGCCTTGGCAAACGACAGCGCGCGCAGACCTCCCACCACGCCCACGCGGAACGCTTCACCGTCCGCGAATCGCTCGTTCAGTTCGTCGTTCGGCACCACCACCCGGCCCGTGTCGGTGAGCTCCACCGCCTGCCCGTCCACGCGTCGACGATCCCAGCCCATCACCGCGCCAAGCAACCAGGTCTCACGTGTGGCCGACGTGACACGTGTGGCAAAGCCGAGGTCCGCGCGCTCGCGGCGCACAGCCACCGACAGCGGCGCCTCCGACTCGCGGACGAAGCGCACATACTCGTCTTCCACTGCCACACCGGTGAACGCGGCGAATCGCTGCACTGACGATGCGAATGGTCGGGTGAGCGTGGCCATGAGCACACCACCCTGCGGCGCGCGCTGCGCCACCAGGCTCGCGAGATTGGGGCCGCCCAGCGCATGGTAGTGCGTGTAGCGCAGCCCAAGGCCGTCGCGATACGCACGTCCCTCCTGCCAGCGCACACTGGCCAGCTGCCCCGATCCGTCAATGCTGGTGGAGCCGAACTCCGCTGACGTGACGGCGGTACCGCGCACACCAAGCCCGATGATGGGTCGGAGGTCGTCCACCGTTTCCACCACAATGGCAACGCCGTTCCCCTCTTCCACCACCGAGACCGTGGCATCGGCGAGATAGGGGAGCGTGCGCAGCAGACGCTCCGATTCCGCGCGCCGCCACTCCGTGCACTCCTGTCCCTCGCGCAACAGCAGCCAGGGCGTGATGGAGTTGGAGCGGCTGGGCGTGCCAATGAGCAGTGGGGCCACTGCCCGGCGCACCACCCCCGGCACACGTGCACGATCGAGCACCTGCCGCGATGCGCGCACGACTTCGACGCGCGTGACCGGTCGCCCGTCGCAGTCGAGCGCCGCGCGGAGCATGGTCGTTGAGGACGTCGACACCGGCGGCGCAGACCACAGCATCGCCGAATGCAGGGCGAGCAAGATTCGTGACATGAGTGAGGATTCCGTGACACCGGAGTATCACACCCGCGGCACGGTCGTGTCGAATTTCCGCACGGCGCGCAGGTGGTCCGTGTTTCACTGACAGGAAAGTACAGCTTCCTTCAGAACTGCCGATACCCTCAACGTGGGCGCGTAGTGCGCCCCCCGTAAACAGCGGATCACCACCCCCGGAGTCAGGTAGCACATGCTGACAGCGACCCGGTGGGCGTGTACGCTGTTGTTGGTCGTGGCGGTGCCGGCGCTGGCACAGTCGTCCCAGGCGCCAGCAGCAGCATCACGTACCACAGCGACATCTGCAACGACCGCGTCGGTTTCCACCGTCCCGGTCGCGAACACTTCCCCATCGGCGGCCCCCCAAGAGTCCGGACGGCGGCGGCTCGCCCAGTGGGACGAGGCCATCAAGGATATTCCGCTGGCCGGTGAGCGTCCGATTACGCTCACCATCGGTGGCCAGGCCCGCTGGCGCGAGGAGTTCTTCCGCGCCTTCAACACCGGCGAACTCGACGACGACCACGGCCAGTCGCGCATTCTCATCAGCGCGGATCTCCAGGTGGGCGAGCGCACGGGACGCTACGCGCGGCTCTTCGCCGAAGGACGCGACGCGCAGAGTTATGGCCGCTCACTGCCAGGTGGCGCGCGTCCGAACGATGCGGACCGCAGTGACGTGCAGAATCTCTGGATCGACCTGGGCAGCAACAAGTCGTATCTGCGTGTTGGACGACAGGAGATTTCCCTTGCGGCGCAGCGACTGTTTGGCGTGCCCGACTGGTCCAACACCCGTCGCGGATCGCAGGGTGTGCGTCTGTACACGGAGCATGGGCGCTTCGCCTTCGAAGGCATTCAGGCCCGTCCGATGGTCGTGCGGCAGTATGCGCGCAACCATGCGGACACGACCCAGCAGTTTCGCACGCTGTCGCTCGGCAGCGCAGCCGGAGCTGCGCCGTTGTGGCGCGGCCTGCCTGCCACCTGGCAGGCGTACTGGTATGAGCAGCAGATCGAATCGGCCAGCGCGCCGGTCCGCCGCCTCACCACCGGCGGTCGACTGATGTGGGACTGGGGCAAGAAGTCCGCGCTTGCCCGCTCACTGGAGTTTGAAGGTGCAAAGCAGGGCGGCGCCATCGGCGCACGTCGCCTGGATGGCTGGTTCTGGGTGGGCGAAGCCACCGTGCGCTGGACCAGGCTGCGTGGTGCACCGAGTCTGGCCATCGGCATTGAGGAAGCCAGCGGTGAGAATCGCGCGACGGCCAATCGGCAGGAGGCCTTTGCCGTGCTGTATCCGGCCGCGCACGCGCACGGCGGCTACGCCGATGTCATCGGACGCACCAATGTGCGTGAGCTGCATCTCTTCAGCACCTGGTCGCCGGTGCGCAGCGTGAACCTGCGCTTTGCCGCCTATCGCTTTGACCGCCTCCGTCTCGATGACGGTGTGTGGACGAAGCAGAACTCGGTCTTTCGTGCCGCCAGCGGGTCCACCGCGCGACATGCGGCCGATGAGCTGGACCTGACCGGTGTGTGGAAGGCCACCACACACACGCAGGTGATCTTCGGCGGCGCACTCGTGCTGCCGGGGGCCTTCCTGCGAAACACACCAGGTGGTGCGCGAACGGAGCGTTGGGGCTTCGTCGGCACAGCCTTCACGTTCTGAGTGCTCCACCACTCCCCCATTCATAGAGCATCACATGCGTCACTGGACTGTCCGCACCCGGCTGCTTGCCGGCTTCAGCTTTCTGCTTGTCCTCCTGGCTGCCGTGGGCAGTATCGCCACGATGCGCGTGTACGCGCTGCGCCACACAGTTGATCTCGCCACGCGCGACGTGGCCGGCAAGGTGCGCGCGGCCAACGAACTCATCGATGCCGTGAACGAGACGGCCCGGTTCAAGCTCGCGCTCTTTGCCGCCAGCTCCGAGGAGCTGATTGCCAGCTCGTCGGCCGGTGTGGCCAAGTCACGTGAACACATCAACGCCGCCTATGTGCGCCTGGATTCCATCGTGGCCGATTCTGGTGGTACGGCAGACACCGCCATCGCGCGGCAGGTGGCCGAGATCAAGGCGCTGCGCAAGGTCCATGCGGCGGCCTTCGATGCCGCCGCCGAGGTGCGCAAGAGCGGCGATATCGCCCGCGCGGAGGCCATGCTCACCAGCGAGGTCTTGCCGTCGCTGACCGCGTATGTGGGCGCCATTGGCGCACTGGTGGACGCACAGGACGCGGCGCTCGCGGCCGAAGCGGCCACGGCCGAGGCGCAGGCGGTGCGGGGTATCGTGCTCATCGTGGCCCTCTGTCTGGTGGCCATCGTCGCCGGCCTCACCGTGGCGTGGTTCATCTACCGCAGCATCACGGTCCCGCTGGCGCAGCTCACGCGCGTGGCAGATCAGCTGGCCGAGGGCGACTGCAACGTCTCCATCGATCAACAGGGTGCGAAGGACGAAGTCGCGGAGTTGGCGGTGGCCATGCAGCGCATGGCGGCAGCGGATGCCCGACTGGCCGACGTGGCGCAGCATCTCGCCGACGGCGATGTATCGGTGACGGTGCACGTGCGCTCGGAGCGTGATGTGCTGGGGCAGGCCATGACACGCGTGCAACACACGCTGGTGGCCCTCGACGGCGAAATGCGCACGCTCACCGAGGCCGCCGTGGCCGGCCGGTTGCAGGTGCGCGCCGAGACGGCGCAGTTCCGCGGCTCGTTCCGCGAACTCGTGGTCGGTCTCAACTCCGTGCTCGACAACCTGCTCGAGCCGGTGAATGAAGCGCGCAGCACATTGGAACGCCTCGCCACCCGCGACCTCTCCGCGCGCATGCGCACCACCTGGCAGGGCGACCACGGCGTGCTGGCCACGGCGCTCAACACCGCCGCCGAGGCCCTCGACAGCACGCTGGCCGAAGTCGCGTCGTCGGCGCAGCAGGTGAACGCGGCCTCGCTGCAGATTGCCGACGGCAGCCAGGGGCTGGCCCGCAGCGCCTCCGACCAGGCGGCCTCACTCGAGGAAGTGGCGTCCGGTCTCCAGGAAGTGGGCGCGGTCACGCGTCAGAACGCGCAGTATGCCGCCGAGGCGCAACAGCTCACGCTGGAGGCGCAGCAGACCTCGAGCCGCGGCGTGGAGGAAATGGGTCGTCTCTCCGACGCCATCGCGCGCATCAAGCAGGCCAGCGACGCCACGGCGCGCATCGTCAAGACCATCGACGAGATTGCCTTCCAGACCAACCTGCTGGCGCTCAATGCGGCCGTCGAAGCGGCGCGCGCGGGCGACGCGGGGCGCGGCTTTGCCGTGGTGGCCGAAGAAGTGCGCAGCCTCGCACTGCGCAGTGCCGAAGCCGCGCGGCAGACGTCGGACCTCATCGAACAGGCGGTGACCACCGCCGCCGAAGGGGTGACGCGCAACGAACTGGTGCTCGAGCAGCTGCACGAGATCGACCGCCAGGTCACGCGCGTGGGCGCCGTCATGGTGGAAGTGGCCACGGCCAGCCAGCAGCAGCGCGAGGGCATCACCACCATCGAGAAGGCGGTGGACCTCATGAATGGCGTCACGCAGCAGGTGGCGGCCAACGCCGAAGAATCGGCCAGCGCGGCGGAGGAACTCGCCAGTCAGGCGACGACCATGACGGCACTCATCGGGGAGTTTGCGCTGAGTGGCCAGGAGGGCAGTCCACAGTCAGTGCAGGCGCACAGCGGGCGCCGTGGCGGTCCATCACGCCGGGTCGGTCGATCCCTCGTGGCGGCCTGAGCGCTTCGCATCGTCGAGCACGCGGCGGACCTTGACGGCCAGGTCCGCCGCCGTGAACGGCTTGCCGAGGAATGACGCACCGCTCATGGGCACGCCATGCGCGCCAATGATGTCGGCAGTGTATCCGGACGTGTACAGCACCGGCACGTCCGGATGCGCCAGCCGCAGATAATGCACCAGTTCACGGCCGTTCATGCCCGGCATCATGACATCGGTCAGCAGCAGGTCAATCACGCCCGGATGCTGCGCCGTCCAATCCAGCAGGGCTTCGGCCGACGCAAAGGCCCGCACGGTGTATCCCTGTCGCGTGAGCAGGCGCACGATGAGCGTGCGCACGCGCTCATCGTCTTCGGCCACGAGCACCTGCTCACGACCCGTCGGCAGCAGCGGCGTCTGGCCCTCCACCGATCCTTGCGACGGCGCGATCACATGGGGCAGCAGAATGGTGAAGCGTGTCCCGTGCCCGGGCTCACTGTCCAGTTGGATGCGCCCGCCGTTCTGCGACACCGCACCGTGAATCATGGCGAGGCCGAGACCGGTGCCGTGCCCCACGTCCTTCGTGGTGAAGAACGGCTCGAAGGCACGTTCACGCACTTCGGCGGTCATGCCCTGGCCGGTGTCGGTCACCTGAAGCCGCACGAACTCCAAATGGCGACTGTCTGATTCGTCGGGCACCACATCCACCGCGATGGACAGCACGCCGCCGCCCGGCATCGCGTCGCGGGCATTGATGGCCAGATTCACCAGAATCTGTTCGAGCTGGCCTTCGTCAAAGCGCACCGTGGGCGGACGTGTGGCCGTGCTCAGGCGCAGACTGATGGATTCACCCATCACGCGCCGCAGCATGCCGGACACACGCTGCACCACCTGATTCACGTCCAGCACCACCGGGGCAATGGCCTGCCGGCGTGAGAACGCCAGCAGGTGGCGCGTGAGACTGGTGGCCGACGTGGTGGCCTCGGCCACGCGGGTCAGATCGTCGCGCATCGGATCGTCGGCCGCCACGCCACTGAGCGCGAGGTCCACCGAGGTGCGAATGATGGTGAGCAGATTGTTGAAGTCGTGCGCAATGCCACCGGCCAGCCGTCCCACCGACTCCATCTTCTTGGCCTGCAGCAGCTCGTCCTGCAGGCGTTGCTGCGCCGTGATGTCGGGGATGCTGCCGCGCACGAGTCGCCGGCCTTCGGCAGGCATGCGCACCAGCCGAACCTCACACGGAATGTCGTGACCGTCGGCGTGGCGATAGGTCCAGCGCTGCACGACGGTCTGTCCGTCGAGCGCCGCCTGCATGGCTTCGAGCGCCGCCGGCAGACTGGGCCTTCCATCCGGCTGCTCCGGCGGGCAGAGCTCCATGGGCGTCTTGCGCAGCAGCACCTCCCGCGGATAGCCGAAGAGCGTCACCGCATTGCCATTGAGCTCGGTGAACGCGCCTGTGTCGGCGTCGTACACGATGATGGCCTCCGGCGCATGCTCCACCTGCACGCGGTAGCGCGCCTCACTCTCGGCCAGGGCTTCGAGCGTATGGCGCTGAGCGGTGATGTCGCCGATGTAGCCGTGCCAGAGGGTGCTGCCATCGGGCAAACGCTCCGGTCGGGCGTCACCGCGCAACCAGCGCTGGCCGGCGCGAGGCAGTTGCACGCGGTACTCACACTGCCATCGGGTCAGCTCGCGGGCCGACTCACTGATGGACGCCGTCACATGCGGCAGATCATCGGCATGCAGGCGGGAAAAGACAGCCGAGGCATCGTGCTGCACTTCCTCGGGCGCGACCTCGTAAATGTCCACGATGCCATTGCTGGCGAAGGGGAAACACGAGGTCCCATCGGGACGGAGAAGAAACTGGTAAATGACACCGGGCACCTGCGCCGACAACTTGTCGAGCAGCGCCGCCGAACGAATGGCATTGGAGTCCATGCCGGAACATATCGCGCCCTCGTGCCCGGCGTGCGGGGAAGTCCCCGACGTCCCCGTCGGCGCATGCCCCAGGTCCTGTGACCGGCGGTCTTGGACTTGCCGATCGAACCTGAACCAACACCGGGTGACCGGCGCCGGCCCCTAGACTCGCCCCTTCTCCGCCGGCAGGACGGTTCGCACACATACGGAGCGAGTGGTCTGCGAGGGTACCACGGTAGCGCCGGGCAACGACTCCACCTCATGCGGGCCCAGTTCACGGTGAGCCAGTCGCGCCCCGGCCTTGGTCTCGGCGTCGTCGATACGGGCGAGCGAGTCGGCAACAAAGCGCAGCCGCAGCGGCGCCCGTGTGCGATTGGCCCAGAGGATGTCATAGGTCTGGAACTGCGCATCCCACACGACGGCGAACTGCGCTCCAACTACGCCCGGGGCATCGGCCCACTTCGCCTGCTCAGGCGACTTGGCGGCTGTTACACAAACCGGTTCGCTCAGGGCCGACCCCAATGCCCCGGCGTCGGTGGCACGCGAGAGATCGGCCGATGCCGCGCCGGACACGACACAGGCGAGCAAAGGTACGGTCATCAACTGCAGAGGGAAATGCTTGGCCATGGGCCCTCCCAATGGATTGCTGCGAGTGCAAAGAAGGTTGTCAGCACTCCGGAACGCCACCAATAGGTCGATCGTCCTATCTCCGAATTCGCCGACCTCGTCCATAATTCGTTCTCCTGAGGTCAGGCCCACCATTCGGAGAAGCAGCGATGTCCCAGGAACCCGACTCGACCACGCCGTCTGTGACCGTGACGGCCAACGACCTGCGCCGGGTGGCCGAAGCGGCCGACGGCATGCGCGGTGCGACGTACACGCTCTCAGCCAATGCGCCGCTGCGCGACGGTGGAACGGGTC
Organism: Gemmatimonadaceae bacterium; assembly: GCA_016741895.1. Lineage (GTDB taxonomy): Bacteria > Gemmatimonadota > Gemmatimonadetes > Gemmatimonadales > Gemmatimonadaceae > Gemmatimonas. The sequence goes on from JACVCT010000041.1 coordinate 17,655, forward strand.
TCGGCCTCGTGCCGGTGGACCCCAAGGCTCCGACCGCACCCGGGGAGATTCGGGTCACCACGCCGCTCAAGGCGCCGGGCAAGCCGCGGCCCAAGGCGGTCTTCGTGCAGCATCCCGGCACCGGCGAGATGATCTATGTAGACACAGAGAAGTTCGACGCCGTGTTCTGGGGCGAGGCGGCCATCGAGAAGTTTCTCGTGCCGTACTACGTGCGCTTTCAGTCGGAGGGCTTCATGCAGACGTTGCGCGAAGCCATCACGAACGAGGAGATCATTGCCGTTGCGCACGAATGGCCGTCATTTGTTGATCCCATCACCGACCACGTGCTGGTGCTGCCCGCTGCGGGTGCAACGCTGAAAGGGCAGTTCGTGCCCCTCAGCGAGTGGCTGGCGGCGCAGAAGTAGCAGGTGCCGTGCGCGCTGCCGCCCCCAGCGGCGGCAGCGCGCTTCGCAGGCTACGGTACATGGGTACCGACAGCACCCGCTCGTGCATGGCCCGGTCTTCCCGAACCAGCGCGCTCAGCACGGCAATGGCACGCGCGGTATCGCCAAGCTGCAGGTGCACCCAGCCTTCGTCAAAGGCGAAACTCTGGCGAGGCTTTCGCAGGCCCGTGGGCAGCATGCGCCGCGTGGCCTCGAGCTCTTGCCGCGCACCCGCCTTGTCGCCAGACCGAGCCAACACTCCCGCCGCCACCATGCGGGTATAGAGTGGCATGTATGGGTCCTTGGCCCCGTTTCGTGTGTTCTCAAACATTGAATCGAGCAGCGGTATCAGTTGCCGGGCCCGCGCCACATCATCCGCACGGTGCGGACGCTCGCGCATGAGCGTCAACTCGCAGTGCACGAACATGGTGTTCTCCGGATAGGCCAGACGGCCCTGACTGCACCAGCGATAGGCATCGCTCAGATCACCCGTGCCGATGGCGGCGGCAAACAGCACAAAGTACGCCCGCTCGCTGTCGTACATGAATGCGTCGTTCTCGAAGGCGCGGCGCACGGCGGCATGCGCCATATCGTACTGCCCCCGCACATTGTACAGCGTGTGCAGTGACATCCATGCGTCGGCACGATACGGCGCCAGAGTGGTGGCGCGCAGCAGGTCTTCAGTGGCCCGCCGAAACAGTACCGTATCGCTGGACGGTCGCGATTCGTGGTTGCCCGCAAAGAACTGCAACTGCCCGCGAATGGTCAGCGCACTGGGGTCATCGGGATTGAGCGCCAACGCCTGGGTGGCCAGCAGAATGCCGCTGTCGAGAATCGCGAGCGAGCGCTCACTCTCGATCATCCGGGACAGTTCGAGGCGCAGTCGTGCCCGCTCCACCTGCAACGCCGTCCAGTCCGGCTCCTGTTGTTGCGCGCGCAGCAACAACGAATCGGCGCTGCGCAATGACTGCAGCGCCGCATCGCGATCGACCGACCGGACCTGTCCCCTGAGCCGCTCCACATCTTCGCGTGCGCGCACCGCGGCCACCAGCAGTTTGCGGGCGTAGGCATCACGCGTGAATTGCAGGGTGTCACGCAGCACCACCACCTGGTTCATGCGACGACCGAGGGCCTCTGCCACATACCGGGACACGTCGGTCTCCAGCAGCAGTGCCTGATCCACGGACTTCGCAAACACGCGAGACGCCAATTCCGCGTGGCTTTGAGCATCGATCAGGCGCACGGTCATGCGCACCTCGGTGCCGAGGCGCGTGAGTCCGAGCTCCACCAGGGTGCCAATGCGGCGCAGCGCGACCAGAGAGTCGATTGACCCGCGCCCGGCCTCCACTGCCCGTACTTCACCGCGGGTCGCCACCGGCAGCGCGTTGGTGGTGAGCTGGTCCGTCACCGCCGACAGCAGCGCGTCACTGAGAAAGCTCAAGGAGCTGTCGGAGGACGGCATGGCCGCCGGCACGATGGCGACACGGGTGGCGGGCATCTCATCGACAGCGACCACCGGGCGGATGGGTCGATCACGCAGGAGCTGCGTGGCGCCGAGCAGCAGCACCAGCACCGCCGCGAGGCCCGCCCAGCCCCAGCGGCGCTTCGCGGAACCCATCGGGGAACCCGGCGCGGCCGCCGGCGTGGCTCCCGGCGTGGCTCCCGGCGCTGAGACGACGGGCGTCGTGGTCGATGATGGAGTGGTCGACAGCGGCTCGGCCGCGCGCGGCTTGTCCGGAATGGGCCGAACCGAGGCTGGCATTTCGGATGCCCGGTTCAGCAGCTCCTGCCGCAGCGCCTTGAGCACGGCCGGTACCGGACCGTCATCATTGCGCTCGAGTCGGGCCGCGTACTCGTCCAGCACCCGCACCGCCTGCCGCGGCTCGCCCTGCCCGGCCAGCGCGCGGGCCTTGCCTTCGACGGCCGCTACCAGGTCGGGGTCGTCGATGGCCAGGCGCTCATACCAGCGGTAGGCCGCCTCGAACTGGCCGGCGGCCAGAGAATCTTCAGCGCCCTTCTGCAGGACTTGCTGGAATCGACGGCGCAGCGCGGCTCGTACGTTTTCAGCCCACTGTTCGTATTCTGGCGCGTCACCGACGGACCACGTACCGAACAAGGGCCCCTGGTAGACATCCACCACCGCTGGAAGATCTCCAGCCTTCATGGCCTGCTCAAACGCATCCACGTCGCAGCGGACTGCCGGCGACAGCGTCAGATCCTCTCCGTCACTGCGAAGAACGTCCTGGTCCAGTTCCTTGCGGATCTGGTAGACGGCCTCAGCCATATTGCGCTTCGCATTTTCCGGAGACAGCTCCGCCCACAGCAGTCCCATGATGGCCTCCCGCGTAGCGCTGCGATTCGGCGACAACGCCAGATACGCCAGCACCGCAAGACGGCGACGCTGGGTAGCCTTGGACCGCACGACTTCGCCGCCTTCCAGAAGACGGACGCCGTCGAACAGGCGAAGTTCGAGTGAGCTGACGCGGGTCGATTCAGTCAAAGTGCCCGAATCTACACCTGAAGGGAGGAATGAGGGGAGGTGTTGATCGAAGAAATATGCCGCAAAATCAAGATTGATGACGAATTGATCGCCTGACGAGGGGGGGTTGAGGGGTTCCGAGCACTTTCCTGCCGTTCGCATGACCGCCAGGACCTCTCTCCGGCCCCGCCCATGCTCGCTCTGGCAACGATCCTTACCGACTTCGGCCTACCCTACATCCGCGCTTCCTTGCGCGGTGAAATCCTCTAGGTCTCCCCGGCGGCCACCCGCAAGCTGGCATGCGCCAGCCCGCACGCGCCGCCCGAACCGCCCACACTGTCCTGCGCACCGCCGCCGGGCCCCCGCCCCTGGCCCGTTCCCCCCACCGTGCC
>JACVCT010000363.1 GCA_016741895.1 Gemmatimonadaceae bacterium
CGGTGGCCGAGTGGCGGGCGTCGGCCGACATTTTCCCCATCGAGTACGCCGACATTTTTGAGCGGCATCGGGTGCTGCACGGCGCCCTGCCAGTGGAAGGCCTGGTGGTGCGCCGGCGCGACCTGCGGCTGCAGGTGGAGCAGGAGGCCATGGGCAAGCTGCTGCGGCTGCGCCGCGGCGTGATGGTGGCCGGCAGTGATGTCGCGCGCCAGCAGGATCTGCTGCGCGCGAGTCTGAGCAGTCTGCTGGTGATTTTCCGCGCCATCATGCGGCTGGGCGGCGAGGTGCCGCCGCGTGATGCGGACGCGGTCATCGATGCGGTGGCCGCGCGCACGGGCTTTGACGCCACGCCCTACCACCAGGTGCTGGCGCTCAAGCGCGGCACCGCCGTGGAGACGCGTGACACGTCGGCCCTGCTGGAATCGTACGTAACCGGGATGGCGTCGCTGGTGGCCTGGCTGGACGGGTTCACGCCGCCCGAGTCGGTCCCTGAGGTGCTGTCCCCCGTTTCCCGTTGACTCCGAGGACTCTCATGAGGAATTCCATGCTGCGCGCGACGTCGTCCACTCCGCTGCCTTCGAACGCGCGTTCAGTGTCTGGTGCTGTGCGCGGGCTGCTGCGCCGGACGGCCGTGATGGCGGCGCTGGTGCTGCCGCTGTCGATGAGTGCCTGCGGCTACAACGATATCCAGTCGCTGGACGAGCAGGCGGCGCAGGCCAAGCAGAACATCGACGCGCAGTTGCAGCGTCGTGCGGATCTCATCCCCAATCTCGTGAACACGGTGAAGGGATTTGCCGCGCAGGAAGAGAAGGTGCTGACCGAAGTCACGCAGGCGCGCGCGGGGCTCATGGGCGCGCTGCAGAAGCCGGGTGGCTCGGACCCCGCGGAGCTGGCCAACGCCAACGCGCAGCTCACGGGGGCGCTGGGGCGTCTGACCATCGCGGTGGAGGCGTACCCCGAGCTCAAGTCGAACGAGAATTTCCTGCGGCTGCAGGATGAGCTGACGGGCACGGAAAATCGCATTGCGGTCTCCCGCACGGATTACAACAACGCGGTGCGGCAGTACAACGAGTATATCCGGAAGTTCCCGCAGGTGCTCACGGCCAAGGCGACGGGAGCGAAGGCGAGGGTATACTTCGAGGTGACGGATTCGGCGGCGCGGTCGGCGCCGACCGTTGATTTCTCGAAGTGAGATCTGGTCTCTGGGATCTGAGATCTCGGAAATCAGACCTTGTAAGGTGTGACCGCGTAAGGTGAACGGCGGGAAGGAACTGCACGCGAGACTGCGGTAACGTGAGAACGCCCGCCTGAGCTTTGGCTCAGGCGGGCGTTTGGGTTACGCGGGCTTCTCGCTAGTTGGGCGCGGGAAGAGAATGTCGCCCTTGCTCACCTTCCAGCCGCTGGGGTCGAGGCTGTCGAGTGTGGTCGCACGCTGATCGGCCACGTTGCCGGGGCCGCCGAGCTGTGCCCAGACCTGCTGCGCCTTGTTGGGCATGAAGGGCGCGTAGAGCACGGTCTGTTTGGCTACGCGGCGAATGAGTGACGCCAGAATCTGATCAAGCTCCGCCTTGCGCGACGGATCCTTGGCCACGGCCCACGGCGTGGTGGCCGCCGTGTATTCGTTGGCGCGCTGGGCCATGCGATACACGGCCGCGAGGCCCTCGTGCAGCAGCCAGCCGTTTTCGCCGTGCATGGCAGCGTGATAGGCGGCGAGGTCGGCGTCGTCTTCCTGTTCCGCCTCAGGGCGTGCGGCAGCGGGCACCACACCGTCGCAGTACTTCTCCACCATGGCCATGGCGCGGCTGGCGAGGTTGCCGTAGGCGTTGGCGAGATCGGCGGTGTAGCGCTCCTCGAAGCGCTCCCAGGAAAAGTTGCCGTCGCCATCAAACGGCACCTCGCGCAGCAGCACATAGCGAAAGGCATCGGCGCCAAATCGGTCGATGGCCTCACCCAAATCGAGCTTGACGCCGGCACTCTTGCTGAAGCGTTCGCCGCCCAGCGACACGAAGCCGTGCGCCCACACCTGCCTGGGCAGCGGCAGGCCGGCGGCGTGCAACATGGCCGGCCAGATCACCACATGGAACCGCGTGATGTCCTTGCCGATGATGTGCAGGTCGGCCGGCCAGCGCGCCTCGTAGCCGGCATCGGGATAACCGGTGGCCGTGAGGTAGTTGGGCAGGGCGTCGAACCACACATAGGTGCCCTGGGTTTCGCCGGTGCTGAGTGGCAGCGGGAAGGGCACGGCCCAATCGAGACGCGCACGCGACGCGGAGATGTCTTCCAGACCCTGCGCGAGCAGACCGAGGATTTCGTTGCGACGGCTCTGGGGCTCGATGAACGACGGATTGCTGGCCAGCAAGTCCTGCAGAAACCCCTGATACTTGCTGAGGCGGAAGAACCAGTTGCGCTCCTCCACCTCTTCGAGCGTTCGCGTGGGATGCAGCGCGCACTTGCCGTCCACGATGTCGGCGTCCTGCTTGAAGGCTTCACAGCCGACGCAATACATGCCGGTGTACGACCGCTCGTAAAAATCGTCGGGATTGCGCTCGGCGATCGCCCGGATGAGGGCCTGCACCCCGGCCTTGTGATGGGCCTTGGTGGTGCGGAGGAACTGGTCATACGAGATGTCCAGCTTCGCCCACATCGCACGGAAGCGCTCGGCGATGCTGTCGGTGAAGGCCTGCGGCGCGACGCCTTCCTTGGCCGCGGTCTGCTGCACTTTCTGACCGTGTTCGTCCATGCCGATCAGCAGATGGACATCGTCGCCACAGAGGCGGCGATAGCGGGCGATGACGTCGGCGCCGATCTTTTCGAGGGCGTGGCCGAGGTGGGGATCGCCGTTGGCGTAGTCGATGGCGGTGGTCAGGAAAAATCGGGGCATGCTGGCAATTTAACAGCAACTGCAGTCGGGGCTTACTGAAACTGCAGTCGACTTGCCACTGCGGTCGGGGCACTGCTACCGCAGTCGGAACCGCTCCCGCGGTCTGGGCTACCGAAACGGCGGTCGTTGACTGCTACCGCAGTTGTGGACTGCTACCGCGGTTGGGGTCACACCGCAGTCGGGGTCGTCCGCCCAGGCTGTGGGTTGGGG
>JACVCT010000364.1 GCA_016741895.1 Gemmatimonadaceae bacterium
CTCTCCGCCGCGGCCTCCCGCGGAGCGGGTGCGGGTTACGCACATGCGTGGCGCCGGGCAGCCGTGGCCTGGTCCGGGGACGCGGGCCAGCGATTCGCTGCGCCCTGCCGAAACTGCAAAGGCGATGTAGGCGCCCACGCTGTCCACGCCCTCGGTATTAAGGCGTTGCACGCGAAGCCGCGGTGCACCCGACGCCGCCAGTCGTGCGGCGATCTGACGCCAGGTGGCGGCAAACGTGGAACGCTGCGGATCGCGAGACTGCCAACTGTCCAACGCACCACTGCTGGCCACGACACCGTCACCAATCGCGCGCATCCACGCGACAGGCTGGCCATTCCATGCCAGCAAGGGCAAGACGTCGTCCTGCAGTCGACGTGGCGTTGCGAAGTCGCGGCCGGGCAGATAAGTGGAGTCGAGTGCCGCGCGCGGGTGCGCCGTGGCTGCAAGTGCTGCGGACGTGGCGGGTATGCGCTCCCAGCCTGAATGACCGAGCAGGCTGTCGAGCGCCTGGCGGGTGCGTATGGCAGATGCCGACGCGGTTCCCGTGTCTGCCGGAACGTGGTCCGGCAGTACCAGCACCGATCGACCCCACGCGGCGGTCAGCGAACGCAGATGCTGCACATCGCGTGTGGTCAGTCGTTCCGGGGCGCCCACCACGAGCAGATCGGGGAGGGCCGAGGCATCGTTGCGTGCCGCGTCAATCAGAGCCTCGAGACCACTGGCCGTTTGCGGCGTGGCCACGGTGACATTGGTGGAGGTCACCGTACGCGCGGAGACGGCAAATCGTGTGTCCTGCTCGAGGGCGCGGCGCACAAATGTGGACAGCCACGACGGGCGTGCATCGAGAAAGAGTACGCGCCATGGCGCCGCGTTGACGGTCAGCGTCTGACGCAGCTGTAGCGTGTCTACTCCATCCACGATTCTCAGCACGATGTCTTGCATCAGGCTCGTGTCGACAACGACGGGCAGCGACACCATCCGCCGTGCACCGGGTGCCACGCTGTCCTGATGCTGATGGCGAAGCACGCCATTGACCCTGAGCTCCACGGTCACCGGCCCGCCGCCACCCTGAGCGTCTCGTGCGAGCCGCAGTTGCACGGTGGCGCGCTCGCTGTGATGCAGGCGGCGCGGAAGGTACAGAGCCTCCGGCACCAGGCCGCGCGCCGTCCTGCCTGGCACGATGAATACCGGACCGGTGCGTGGTGGCGTGCCGCCGGCCAGCAGATCGGCCGGAATGCGTGAGCCCCACAGCACGGTGGCCTGCGCGTCGGGAACGGCGCCATGCACCACCGTGCCGACGCGTGAGAGTTGTTGCAGCAGGTCGGCGCGTTGCGCATCAACCGGCGTGAGTCGGAATCGTTCGCTCTCCCGGTTTGCCGTGGCGTTGCCAGGCGTGCCCACCAAGGCCGGGACCTCTCGCCACGCGATGACGGGTGGCAGGGGGCGCGCACGCGTGAACACCGGGTCCAGGATGCCCGCCACCACGATGCACAGCGCAAGCAGGCGCAGCATCCACTCAGCCATGCGCGACGTTCGCGTGAGCGCCTGCGCCGCTGAGGCACTGGCCCCGTTGGTGTCTGCCGCGCTGCTCACTCGTGCGCTCCGGGCGCAGACGCACTACGGGGCAGGCCACCGTCGGGTGCGGCGATGCGATTGAGCCACGCCGACAACTTCAGGCTGGCCGAGTCACGAGCGGCACGCCGCGCAGCGGGCGCAAAGCGGCTCTCGGCCTGCTGCAGCAGGCGACTCAGTTCACGGGCATCGCTGCCGCCCGGCGCCAGTTGCAGCACGCGGATGGCCAGCCGGCCCGGCGACTCGCTCGAGTCGGCCAGCGCGGAGAGAATGCCGGCCAGTCCGCGCTGCAGCACGGCGGGCGTTGGTCGAACCGGTTCGCGTGGACGACGTGACACGCTGTCCAATGTCCCGGTCAGGCGCCGGCTTTCGTCAAGCTGTTCCCGCTGCGACAGCGCACGCATGAGAAACCGCTGACGCGCAAACGCCTCCTGCAGATTCGTCAGGGCGACGCGCTCGAGTCGCAGCGCATTCGTCAGATCGGATTCGCCCAGTGCCAGCGCCGCACGGCTCATGGCCCGTATGGCCGTGAGCAACGCGGCCCGGCCCCGATTGGCCATGCGACCGGCCGACAGATCCCCCTCGCTTTCCGCTTCGTGCGTTTCGTCGAGATCGTCCATGCCCTCTTCCGTGGCCACCAGCGCCTGCTCGAACTCGCCACCGGTCATGAAGACAAACTCGGCCCGCACACGGCGCTGTTCACCGGCCAGCGCGCGCGCCTCCGTTGCCACGCGTTCTGCCGGCATGGACGCGCGGGCGGCCATCAGGCGTTCGGTCTTGAGAATCACCATCTGCTGGCTGACCGCATAACGATCTTCGTCCGGATCCAGAGCAAAGCCCGCCGCGGCCATACCTCCATCGGGCTGTCGCTCCACAATGAACGCGTCGGATTCCACGGGCTCGGCGCCGGGGCGCGTATCCGTAGCACGAGCCCGATACACCACGAGATCGCCGGGATCCTGCAAGAGAGATGACAGTGCCAGCGACGCGGACGCCTTCCACGCGGTGGCAGACTCGCGGCTGAGCTGCAGGGGCAGCTCGCCCTCGCTGAAGGTGAAGCGCTCGCCGGCCCCCGCCACCTTGGTGTAGGCCAGGGTCAGGGTGCGCAGCGCCAGATCGTCGCTGGCTTCCACGGCAATGCGCACGCTGCGTTGGCTGCTGTCCACCAGCAGATCGCGCCCCGGCTCCCGGATGCGTACCGAGGGACGGGCGTCAGGCTGCGACACGATGGCGATGAGTACCTGATCGCGACGACGTGCCGTGCCCTGCGCCGTTTCACCGGAGGTTGCCGAGGGCACTTCCGCGGTGGCAACGGCCAGAAAGCCGTCACGCAGCACACGCCCGCGCCACACAAAACGGCCATTGGCGGCCCGCGTGAGTGGCACGGCCCCGCTGTCGGTGTGCACCAGCAACGAGTCGGCGGAGGACTCCACCTGCAGCTCGAGCACACTGCCTTCGATGGCGCGCAGCTGCTCGGGTCGCTGAAGTGTTGTGGCGGTCTGACCGGTGTAGGCA